>NZ_JAKEIP010000284.1 GCF_021474425.1 Streptomyces muensis
GGGCGGGCGGGGGCGGTGGAGGCGGCGCTGAAGGACGTCCTGGGGACGTCTCTGGAGGAGTTCAGGGGCGAGTGGCGGGACTACCTCAGGGCTCAGCTCTCCTGACCTGCGGGCTCAACTCGTCCGATCCAGCCGCGCGACGGCCTCTGTAAGCCATGCGCGCTCCGCCTCGCCGGTCGCCCGGGCCACGCGCAGCATGCCCTGCCGGAACAGGTCCTCGGCTTCCTCCGCCCGCACTGGCTTCCCGCCTTCGTAGAAGAAGCTCGTGGGCATGGTGAGGAACTCCAGCCTGCGGCGCAGTACGTCCGCCTGCTCCCGGCGGTCCGGCAGGTGCCGTAGGAAGGACAGGACCGTGTTGAAGCGGACCTGGTCGGTGATCTCGACCTGCTTGGGGTGGCGCAGGCGTTCCAGCAGGTCCTCGCGGCCCTTGTCGGTGAGGGAGAGGATCCGGCGCGGGGCGGCGCTCGCGCCCGGCTCGGTGTGTTCGTCGAGCTTGCCCGCTTTGATGAGACGTGTGATCGCCGGATAGAGCGCACCGTCGCTGACCGGCCGGACATGACCGCTCAGCGCCTTGATGCGTTCCTTCAACTCATAGCCGTGCAAGGGCTGTTCGGCCAGAAAGCCCAGGATCGACAGTTCCAGCATGGTCCTCCTTGCGGGTGCGGTGACCCGATGGTACCTCTTATCGAGCTATCTCGAATCGAGGTACCTTCGTTGAAGGGGACCGAACCGTGAACGCGCATCGCCGGCAGCTCATCCTGCTCGCCCACCCCGTCTACCTCTCGCTCCTCGCCTCCGTCGCCACCGGGATCATCAACACCGTCTGGGTGTCCCGGCTCGGAGGCCCGGCCGTGGCCGCCGTGGCGGTCGCGACCAACACCGAGAACGTCCTGCTCGGCGTGGCTCTCGTCTTCGGCTCCGGTACGACCGTGCTGGTCGCGCGGGCCAGGGGGGCGGGGGACGGGAGAGCGGTGCGGGCGGCGGTGCGCGGCGGCTGGGCGGTGTGGGCGTTGGTCACGCCGGTCGTCGTGGGTGGCGGGTTCCTGCTGCGGGAGCCCTTGGCACGACTGGTGCTCGGCGGGGGCGACGGCGCGGCGGTGCCGCTCGCGGTGGGCTACTTCGCGATCTCGCTGCCGGGGGCGGTCGTGTTCTTCGCACAGCAGTTGGTCGACGGAATCCTCAAAGGCGCCGGCGACACGAGGACCCCGATGCGGCTGGCCCTGCTGGCCAACGGGCTCGTCCTCGTGTGCGACCCGTTCCTCATTCACTTCTACGGCGTCCAGGGCGCCGCCGCCTGCACCGCGCTGTGTCGGCTCGTGGCTCTGGGAGTGGGACTGGCCGCCCTGGGCCGGAACGAGCTGCTGCGCGCGACCGCCGACGTGCCGCCCGCCGAGCCGGTCGGTGCCGCGCTGCGGCGCACGCTGCGGACCGGGCTGCCGATGTCGGCCGACTTCACCGTGCGGCAGGCCGGCGCGCTGGTGCTGGTCGCGATCGTGGCGCGGCTCGGGGTGACGGCGGTGGCCGCGTACGCCATCGCGTACAAGGTCATGTACGTCGCCACCATGGCCTTCTACGCCGTACGCCAGGCCGCCGCCATCCACACCGCACACCTGCTCGGCGCCGGGCAGGACGAGCGGCGGGCCATCGGGCGGCAGGTGGTGCTGGTGTCGGGGAGTGCGGGGCTGGTGTCGGCTGTGCTGCTGGGTGCCGCCGCCCCGTGGATCATGGCCGCGTTCGGCGCCGGACCCGCCGTGGCCCACGCCGGTGTGCTGTTCCTGCGCTGCGTCGGGCCCTACCTGCTTCTCATGGCCTGTTTCATCGCCCTCGGCGGGGTCTTCGAGGGCAGCGGGGGAGCGCCGGTGCTGCTGCGGGTCACCGTGCTCGGTACGGCGCTGCAGCTTCCCCTCGCATACGGGCTCTCGGGGCTCGGGCTGCCCGGTGTGTGCCTGGCCCTGACGCTCTCGATGGGCGTGCAGTGCGCGGTGGTGCTGGTGCTGTCGCGGCGGGCGCGGCGTCAGGAGGGCAGCGAGGTCTCCTTGGCACGGGTGGCCTGAGCCTGTACGGGAACCGGGGTCGGCCGCGGGACCGTGGAGCGCCAGAGTTCGCGGGCGGCGAGGAGCGTGGCGAGGACCAGCAGCCCGTTGCGCAGGAACAGCAGCGTGACCCCGAGGCCGTCGCTGGCGACGACGTGGGAGAACCACACCGGGAACTCCAGCACCGTGACGAAGGACGCCAGCAGGACCAGCGCCACGGGAAGCCTCATCCGGCTCTCCCGGAAGCAGAGGCACACGGCCCCGAGCCCCACCAGCCACACCATGTACTGCGGACTGATCACCCGACTCGTCGTCACGAACATCAGCACCGCCACGAAGGCCCCGTCCGCGAGCGTGTGCACGTGAAAGCTCCGCGCCCGCAACCGCCACACCAACAGCCACCCGAACGCCAGCCCGCTCAGCACGAGCGCCGCCGTACTCACGACGTCGACATACGGCCCGAGGAACTCCACCGAGCCGTAGTTCAGCAGCACCTCCCCGTCCCAGCCGTACTGCCGGGCCACATGGAAGACCAGCGCCCCCAGCGACTCCACCTCCGTCCCCCGGTCGCGCTGGAAGGTCAGGAACGCGAAGGCACCCGGCATGGCGAGAGCGAACAGCGCCGCCAGCGCCCCGGCGGTCAGCGCGGCCCACACCCACGACCCCCGCCTACGCGCCGCCACCAGCAACAACACCGGCCACACCTTCAGCATCGCCCCGAACGCCGTCAGCGCCCCCATCACCCTGGGATACCGCGCGCCCGCGAGCAGCGCGGCCACGGCGACCCCGGTGACCATCACGTCGTAGCGGGCGTACACGGTCGGCCCGAGCAGCGGTACGCCCACCACCCACACCCAGGCCCCGCGCAACGTCCGGCCGGGGCGCAGACCGGCGTACAGCAGAAGCAGCAGCACCACCAGGTCGGCGGCGAAGCACAGGACGAAGAACGCCGACGTGTAGTCCAGCCAGAACACCAGCGCGGGGGACAGGATCGGCAGCGCCGCGGCGGGCGGATACTGCCAGGTCACGTCGTCCAGCGGGAACGTTCCGGTGCGCAGCACCTCGTACCAGCCCTGATAGATCACCGACACGTCGCTGGTGACGTCCGGGCCGGGGAAGACGTACACCTTGAACACGAAGAGCAGCAGCACCACTCTGGTCAGCGCCCAGCTGCCCACAAGCCAGGCCAGGGATCGCCGCGTGCCTGTCTTCTCCACCACAACCCCTGCCATTCGCTGCCCGTCTCCGTGCAACATGATGTCGTGTCCAGCTGTGTGCGGGCCACACACGTGGCCGGGCACCACCTGTGAACAGCGGCTTCGGTAGGGTCGGCGGCGATGCACAAGACGCTGATCGTGACCAACGACTTCCCGCCCCGCCCCGGCGGCATCCAGGCGTTCCTGCACAACATGGCGCTGCGCCTCGACCCGGAGCGCCTCGTCGTCTACGCCTCCACCTGGAAGCGCGGCCGAGAGGGCGCCGAGGCCACGGCCGCCTTCGACGCCGAGCAGCCCTTCACGGTCGTACGGGACCGTACGACGATGCTGCTGCCGACGCCGGGCGCGACCCGGCGCGCGGTCGGACTGCTGCGCGAGCACGGCTGTACGTCGGTGTGGTTCGGGGCGGCGGCCCCGCTCGGCCTGATGGCCCCGGCGCTCAGGAAGGCGGGCGCCGAGCGGATCGTGGCCACCACGCACGGCCACGAGGCGGGGTGGGCCCAGCTGCCCGCCGCCCGGCAGCTGCTGGGGCGGATCGGGGAATCGACGGACACGATCACCTACCTGGGCGAGTACACGCGCTCGCGGATCGCCACGGCCCTGACGCCGGAGGCGGCCTCGCGGATGGTGCAGCTGCCGCCAGGGGTGGACGAGAAGACCTTCCACCCGGGCTCGGGCGGCGACGAGGTCCGCGCGCGCCTGGGCCTCACGGACCGCCCGGTGGTCGTCTGCGTCTCCCGCCTCGTCCGCCGCAAGGGCCAGGACACCCTCATCCAGGCCATGCCCCGCATCCTCGCCGCCGAGCCGGACACGGTGCTGCTGATCGTCGGGGGCGGCCCGTACGAGAACGACCTGCGCAAACTCGCCCACACCACGGGCGTCGCCGACTCCGTCCGCTTCACGGGTCCCGTGCCCTGGTCGGAGCTGCCCGCGCATTACGGCGCCGGGGATGTCTTCGCGATGCCGTGCCGGACCAGGCGGCGAGGGCTGGACGTGGAGGGCCTCGGCATCGTCTACCTGGAGGCGTCGGCGACGGGCCTGCCGGTGGTCGCCGGTGACTCGGGCGGCGCCCCGGACGCGGTCCTGGACGGCGAGACGGGCTGGGTGGTGAGGGGCGGCTCCCCGGGGGAGGCCGCCGACCGGATCGTCACGCTCCTGGGAGACGCCGAGCTGCGCAGCCGGATGGGCGAGCGGGGAAGGGAGTGGGTCGAGGAGAAGTGGCGCTGGGACCTGCTGGCGGAGAAGCTTCAAACGCTGCTGTAGGACAACACCCTGCTTTGTGCTTTTAGGGGCGCGGGACTGTATCGATTTGCGGCTCCGCCGCGTGGGCGCGATCAACCACAAACAACCCGCACCCGCCCACAACGAATACGCGGCACCCCACTAGGCGGAACCCAATAATCCGCACATGCTGCGCACATGACATCAAACCTGATGCAGCGTCAGCTGACAAGACGTCAAATCCTGGGCATGGCGGCCCTCCAAACCGCAGCCACCCTCGGCTTCACCCGCGTCTCCCTCGCGGCAACCCAGGAAGCCGAGCCCGACGCAGTCGAATCCACCCCCGCCATAGTCATCGGCTCCGGCTACGGCGGCGCAGTCGCCGCACTCCGCCTAGGAGAGGCCGGCATCCGCACCCTCGTCCTGGAGATGGGCCGCCTGTGGAACACCACCGGCCCCGACGGCAAGGTCTTCTGCTCCACGGCCGCCCCCGACCACCGCTCCATGTGGTTCCGCACCCGCACCGAGGCCCCGCTCGCCACCTTCCTGTGGCTGGACGTGGTCAACAAGGACATCAGCCCCTACCCCGGAGTCCTGGACCGTGTGCACTACGACCACATGTCCGTGTACGTCGGCCGGGGCGTCGGCGGCGGCTCCCTGGTCAACGGCGGCATGGCCGTCACCCCGCTCCAGTCCTACTTCGCCGAGCAGTTCCCGACCGTGGACACCGCCGAGATGTACCGCACGTACTTCCCGCGCGCCCGCTCCATGCTCGGCGTCAACACCGTCGACCCGGCGTGGTTCGAGTCCACGGAGTGGTACCGCTTCACCCGGATCTCCCGCAAGCACGCGAGCAACGCGGGCCTGAAGACGACCTTCGTGCCCAACGTCTACGACTTCGGGTACATGGAGCGGGAGGCCGCCGGCAGCGCCACCAAGTCGGCGCTGGCCGGCGAGGTCATCTACGGCAACAACCACGGCAAGCGCAGCCTCGACCAGACCTACCTCGCCTCCGCGCTCGGCACCGGGAACGTCACCATCCACACCCTGGAGCGGGTGAGGTCGATCAGCAGGGCCGCCGACGGGACGTACGTCCTGGCCGTCGACCGGCTCGACGACACCGGGGCCGTCGTGGAGACCAAGGAGTACGGCTGTACGTACCTCTTCCTCGGTGGCGGCAGCGTCGGGACCACCGAACTCCTCGTCCGGGCCCGGGAGTCGGGCACCCTGCCCGCCCTGGACGCCGGCGTCGGCACCGGGTGGGGGACCAACGGCAACGTCATGCTCGGGCGGGCCAACCACCTGTGGGACACCGTCGGGGCGAACCAGGCGACCATGCCGGTCATGGGCATCGACGACTGGGCCAACACCGCCAACCCCGTCTTCGCCGAGATCGCGCCCCTGCCGACGGGCCTTGAGCACTGGGTCAGCCTCTATCTGGCGATCACCAAGAACCCGGAGCGCGCGTCGTTCTCGTACGACAGCGCCACCGGAGCGGTGAAGCTGGGCTGGAGTGCCGCACAGAGCGCCGTGTCCGTGGGCATGGCGAAGAAGCTGTTCGACCGGATCAACCGGGCGAACACCACGATCTACCGGTACGACCTCTTCGGCTCGGGCAACAAGGTCTTCGCCGACGACTTCACCTACCACCCGCTGGGCGGGTGCGTGCTGGGGAAGGCGACCGACGACTACGGCCGGGTCAAGGGGTACTCGCGGCTCTACGTCACCGACGGTTCGCTCGTGCCCGGCTCGATCGGCGTCAATCCGTTCGTGACGATCACCGCGCTCGCCGAACGCACGATGGCGCGGGTCCTCGTGGAGGACACCGCGCCATAACCGCCGTATGTGTGCCTACTTCTGGTAGATCGCCTCGATCTCGTCAGCGAAGTCCTTCGCCACGACGTTGCGCTTGAGCTTCAGCGACGGGGTCAGATGGCCCGAGTCCTCCGTGAACTGGGAGGGGAGAATGCGGAACTTCCGCACCGATTCCGCCTTCGACACCGCGGCGTTGCCGTCGTCGACCGCCGACTGGATCGCGGCCAGCAGGTCGGGGTCCTCGTGCAGCGACGCCGCGGTGGAACCCGCCGGTTTGCCGTGGTCGGCGCACCAGCGGCCGAGGAACTCCTCGTCGATGGTGACCAGCGCGCCCACGAACGGCCGCCCGTCGCCCACCACCATGCACTCCGCGACCAGCGCGTGCGCCCGGATACGGTCCTCGATCACGGCCGGGGCGACGTTCTTGCCGCCCGCGGTGACGATGATCTCCTTCTTGCGGCCGGTGATCCTCAGATAGCCGTCCTCGTCGAGGGTGCCGATGTCACCGGTGTGGAACCAGCCGTCGGCCAGCGCCTCCTCGGTCGCGCCCGGGTTGTTCCAGTACTCCTTGAACAGGTGCTCGCCGTGCAGCAGCACCTCACCGTCGTCGGCGATACGGATCACCGAGCCCGGCAGGGGCTGGCCGACCGTGCCGATCTTCTGGCGGTCCCAGGGGTTGAAGGCGGTGGCGGCACAGGACTCGGTCAGGCCGTAGCCCTCCAGGACCGTGAAGCCGATGCCGCGGAAGAAGTGCCCGAGCCGCTCGCCGAGCGGGGCGCCGCCGGAGATCGCGTACTCGCCCTTGCCGCCGAGGACCGCGCGCAGCTTGCTGTAGACCAGCTTGTCGAAGACCTTGTGCTTGATCTTCAGGCCGACCGGCGGGCCGGACGGGGTGTCCAGCGCCTTGCTGTAGGCGATGGCCGTGTCCACCGCCTTGTCGAAGATCTTGCCCTTGCCGTCGGCCTGCGCCTTGGCGCGCGCCGAGTTGTAGACCTTCTCGAAGACCCGCGGCACGCCCAGGATCAGCGTCGGGCGGAACGAGGCCAGCTCGTCGGTGAGGTTCTTGATGTCCGGGACGGTGCCCAGCTTGATCGGCGCCATCATCGGCGCGACCTGCACCAGGCGGCCGAAGACATGGGCCAGCGGGAGGAAGAGCAGGACCGAGCACTCGCCGGTGCGGAACAGCGGCCGCAGGCGCTCGACGATGTTGCCGCACTCGGCGAAGAAGCTGCGGTGGGTCAGCACACAGCCCTTGGGGCGGCCGGTCGTGCCGGACGTGTACACGATCGTCGCCGGGTCGTCGGCCTTCGCCAGCGAGCTGCGCTCCTCGACCGTCGCGTCGCTGATGTCCTGCCCGAGCCGGCCCAGCTCCTCGACGCCGCCGGCCTCGATCTGCCAGACGTGCTTGAGCGCGGGCAGCCGGTCACGCACCGACTCCACGGCTGCGGTGTGGCCGTCCAGCTCCGTGATCATGGCGGTCGCGCCCGAGTCGCCGAGGATCCACTGCACCTGCTCGGGCGAGCTGGTCTCGTACACCGGCACGGTGACCGCGCCCGCCGACCAGATCGCGAAGTCGAGCAGGGTCCACTCGTAGCGCGTACGGGACATCAGACCGACCCGGTCGCCCGGTCCGACCCCGGCGGCGATGAGCCCCTTCGCCGCCGCGTGCACCTCGGCGAGGAAGGCGGTGGCCGAGACGTCCTGCCAGGCGCCGCCCACCTTGCGGGCGATGACGGCCACGTCCGGGTGCTGCGCGGCGTTTCTGCGGACGATGTCGGTCAGATTCCCGTCCGCAGGGACCTCGTACAAAGCCGGAAGGCTGAACTCGCGCAAGACTGCTGCTCCTCATAGGGCGCCGGCGCCACGACGTTGTGCGATGCGACGGTGCGGTCCATGGCTCGGGCAAGTGCTCTGGGATTCACATGTTGAAATCCAGAGCACGACTGGACCGACCGGACGTTACCCGCCGGTATGGCTTCTTCGACAGGGGGGTCCGGCGAGATGTTCGCTGCGTCACACGGATTGGTACCTCTGCGCGCACAGTAGTCGAGCCGTCTGACGACTGGCCAGTAACCATCGGTTCGGCCGCCACTGTTCACGTTTGCCGCACACGCCTACCCTTGATCGCCATGGCACCGACACCGACGGGAAACCGCAGCACCCGCGTCCATGTGGTCAGCGACGTACACGGCAACGCCCGCGACCTGGCCCGGGCCGGCGCGGGCGCGGACGCCCTGATCTGCCTGGGCGACCTGGTGTTGTTCCTGGACTACGCCGACCACTCGCGCGGCATCTTCCCCGACCTGTTCGGCGTGGAGAACGCCGACCGCATCGTGGAACTGCGCACCGCCCGGCGCTTCGAGGAGGCGCGGGAGCTGGGGGCGCGGCTGTGGGCCGGAGTCGGCTCGGACCGGTGGGTGGTGATCGAGAAGGCGGTACGCAAGCAGTACGCCGAGCTGTTCGCGGCGTTCCCGACACCGACGTACGCCACCTACGGCAATGTCGACATGCCGCCCCTGTGGCCGGAGTACGCCGGACCCGGCACCACGGTGCTGGACGGGCAGCGCGTCGAGATCGGCGGGTGGGTCTTCGGCTTCGTGGGCGGCGGCCTGCGCACACCGATGCGGACGCCCTACGAGATCAGCGACGAGGAGTACGCGGCGAAGATCGAGGCCGTGGGGGAGGTGGACGTGCTCTGCACGCACATTCCGCCGGAGGTCCCCGAGTTGGTGTACGACACGGTGGCGCGGCGTTTCGAGCGGGGCAGCAAGGCGCTGCTGGAGGCGATTCGCCGTACCCGCCCCCGTTACTCCCTGTTCGGGCATGTGCATCAGCCGCTCGTCCGCCGGATGCGGATCGGGGCGACGGAGTGTGTGAACGTGGGGCACTTCGCCGCGTCGGGGAAGCCCTGGGCGCTGGAGTGGTGAGGTGGGGTGAAGTCGCCCGGCCAGGCGCGCGGTAGCCTTCACGCTGCGCACGCGTGCGCATCACGACTTCTTACCGGCCCGCTTCTGGAGGAGCCACGGCGATGGCGGAACACACCAGCTCGAGCATCACGATCGAGGCGGCACCGGCCGATGTCATGGGGGTGATCGCCGACTTCGCGCGCTACCCGGACTGGACCGGTGAGGTGAAGGAGGCGGAGGTCCTCAAGACCGACGGCCAGGGGCGTGCCGAGCAGGTCCGGCTCGTCATGGACGCCGGCGCGATCAAGGACGACCAGGTGCTGGGGTACACCTGGACCGGCGAGAACGAGGTGTCCTGGACGCTGGTGAAGTCCCAGATGCTGCGCTCGCTCGACGGCTCGTACATCCTGAAGCCGGCCGGCGCGGGGTCGACCGAGGTCACCTACCAGCTGACCGTCGACGTCAAGATCCCGATGCTGGGGATGATCAAGCGCAAGGCGGAGAAGGTCATCATCGACCGGGCGTTGGCGGGGTTGAAGAAGCGGGTGGAGTCGGGCAAGTAGGGGTCGCGCCGTAGGGGTGCCGGTGTTTTGCCGGGTGCGGGTCCGTCGTGGCCGGTCGCGCAGTTCCCCGCGCCCCTGGGTCGGCTCAGCTGCGGGCATTCGTGCCGCCTGGGGCGGCACGGGTGGGCGCAGGCGGCACCCCGTAGCGCCGGGCTGCGTGACCC
>NZ_JAKEIP010000285.1 GCF_021474425.1 Streptomyces muensis
TCCTCAAACGCCGGACGGGCTGAAAGGCCTTCAGGGGCGCGGGGAACTGCGCGATCAGCCTCCGCCGGCTCGCAGCCGACGAACGACCCTTGGTGTCACAGGTGATCGACAAATCCGTGGGGTGAGGGTTTCGCAGGGTTACGCTCGTCGTCGTTGACGACTCTGAGGTGGGGGAACACCACAACATGCGAGCCCTGCGGATACTGCTGATAACCGTCGTGATCCTGGGCGGCCTCTTCGTGCTGGCCGACCGCCTCGCCGTGGGGTTCGCCGAGGACGAGGCCGCCGGAAAGCTCCAGACCTCCGAGAACCTCCCCACCGCCCCGGACGTCTCCATCAAGGGCTTCCCGTTCCTGACCCAGGTCGCGAGCGGCTCGCTGGACGACGTCGAGGTCGGCATCAAGGACTACGAGGCCGCGACCGGTACCGACGGCAAGACGATCCGGATCGACGACCTGACGGCGAACATGAAGGGCGTCGAGTTCTCCGGCGACTACAGCTCCGCCACCGCGACCACCGCCACCGGAACCGCGTCCATCACCTACGCCGAGCTCCTGAAGACCGCCAAGTCCGAGCCCACCGAGGTCGCCCCCGGCGTCACCGCCAGCGTCATCGGACTGTCGGACGGCGGCAACGGCAAGATCAAGGTCGCCGTAGAGGCCACCGTCCTCGGCACCAAGCTCCCGAACCCGGTCTACGTCCTCAGCTCGGTCACCACCGAGGGCGACACCGTGAAGGTGCACGCCGACACCCTCCCCGACTTCGGCGGCGCCGACATCGCCGAGAACCGGGCCCGCGCCATCACCGACTTCGAGCAGAAGATCGACGGTCTCCCCGGCGGCATCCAGCTCGACCAGGTCCAGGCGGCGAAGAACGGCGTCGAGATCACGGTGAAGGGTTCGAACGTCCGCCTCGCGGGGTAGTACGGCTCCGACCTCTCCTCTCCCTCCCTCCCCTCCCGTGTCCAACTGGCGAGACAGCGCCGTCCGCACCGCAGATGTGACCGCCGATACGTGCGCCCGAAAGCCGTGCGGGACCGGCCTCGGCGGGCTCTCGATCCCGTATCGTGGACAATCTCGTCTCAATATGCGACACACCGGTGACACGCCCGCATGTCCGTCCCTACGATCGAGCCCATGAAGCGACAGGCGGATCTCACGAAGCGGCGGGCAGTAGACCTCTGCCGCGTTGCCGCCATGCTCTGTCGCCCCTTCTGAGCGGAAGCTCCGACTTCCGCGTTTCCCCGCTGCCCCGACCAGGGCACAGGTGCGTCGTCTCGCCCGAGCGCGCACCCCTCACACTCGCACGCCCCGCCGCAACTGCCCCGGAGGAGAGAAGAGCATGAGCCGCAGCGACGTCCTCGTCGACGCCGACTGGGTCCAGGAGAACCTGGACAACCCCGCCATCGCGATCGTGGAGGTGGACGAAGACACGTCCGCCTACGAGAAGAACCACATCAAGAACGCGATCCGCATCGACTGGACCAAGGACCTGCAGGACCCGGTCCGCCGCGACTTCATCGACCAGGAGGGCTTCGAGAAGCTCCTGTCGGCGAAGGGCATCGCCAACGACACGCTGGTGATCCTCTACGGCGGCAACAACAACTGGTTCGCGTCGTACGCCTACTGGTACTTCAAGCTCTACGGCCACGAGAACGTCAAGCTTCTCGACGGCGGCCGCAAGAAGTGGGAGCTGGACGCCCGCGAGCTGGTCGAGGAGGTCCCGGAGCGCGCCGAGACCGTCTACAAGGCCAAGCCGCAGAACACCGCCATCCGCGCCTTCCGCGACGACGTCGTGGCGGCCATCGGTTCGCAGAACCTGGTCGACGTGCGTTCGCCCGACGAGTTCAGCGGCAAGCTGCTCGCCCCGGCCCACCTGCCGCAGGAGCAGTCGCAGCGTCCGGGCCACGTCCCGTCCGCCCGCAACATCCCGTGGTCGAAGAACGCCAACGACGACGGCACCTTCAAGTCGGACGACGAGCTCAAGGAGCTCTACGCCGAGGAGCAGGTCGACCTGGCGAAGGACACCATCGCCTACTGCCGCATCGGTGAGCGCTCCGCGCTGACCTGGTTCGTGCTGCACGAGCTGCTCGGTGTGGAGAACGTCAAGAACTACGACGGCTCCTGGACCGAGTACGGCAGTCTCGTCGGCGTTCCGATCGAGCTCGGCGCCAACAAGTAAGCAAACCTCTTCCATCCCGACCGGCCTTCGTTTCCGGTCAGACCCCTCTTGGAGAAAGACATGTGTGGAGCGAAGGCCGGCGGCCCCGACGCCTCGACGATCAAGCCCGGTGAGACCACGATCCAGGGCCAGGTGACCAAGGACGGCGAGCCGGTGGTCGGTTACGTCCGCCTGCTGGACTCGACCGGCGAGTTCACCGCGGAGGTCCCCACCTCCGCCACGGGCCAGTTCCGCTTCTACGCGGCCGAGGGCACCTGGACCGTACGCGCGCTGGTCCCCGGCGGCACTGCCGACCGCACGGTCGTCGCCCAGCAGGGCGGCCTGGCCGAGGTGGCCATCACGGTCTGAGCAACACCCTGACCGGCCGAAGGGCCGTACCCCGCACGGGTTGGACACCCGGGGTACGGCCCTTCGGCGTGCGCCTGACCCGGACCTACCCTGGAGGCATGTACGCACGGCGACGGCACATCTACTTCGCCATGATGGGGACGTGCATCACGCTCTTCGTCCTGGCGTGGGGCGTCGTGCGGCTCTGGTCGGTGCCGGTGGCCGTGGGGATGTGTGTGGTGGCCATGGTCATCCCGCCGCTGGCCGCGATGGTCGCCAACCGGCGGGGGCCGGAGGACCGCTGGTGGGACGACCCGTCCGGGGATCCGCAGTCCGACGAGTGGTGGGACGAGCTGGACGGCAAGAAGCGTCCGCGACAGTAGGCGTGCGTCGGCCGGGCGTCTCAGTAGACGACGTCTCAGTAGACGAGCGCCTGCGTCTCGTCCCCGAGGGCCTCCTGCACGAAGACCTGCGCTCCCGCGATCCGTACGCCCTCGATGACGTCCTTCTCCGTGATGTCCCGGCGGGCCGCGCACTGGGTGCACAGGGTGAGGCGGCCGCTCGCGAGGACCGCGTCGATCAGGTCGGGCAGCGGGGCCGCGTGGGGGAGTTCGAACTCGGCGGCGCGGCCCGGCAGGGCAAACCACGCCGACTCGCCGGTCAGCCATACGGAGACGTCGACGCCGCTGGCCACGGCCACCGCCGCGACCGTGAACGCCTGCGAGCAGCGTTCGGGGGCATCGGCCCCCGCCGTCACCTTGATCACCAGCTTCTTCGCCATGCCCGAATCGTAATCAACTCCCTTACAACCTGAGGCGTTGGCCATGGGTCTCCTGTGCGCGCGCATACGGAATGCGCACTTCATGTTGCGTGGGGGACGTCTTGGATGTACCTGAAGAAAGAGGCGAGGCGGCCGACGCGCCGGTCGCGCCGCGGCCTCGTCGTCGTGGGCGCACCGCGGCGCTCCTGATCGCCGGAGCGGTGCTCGGGCTCGTCGCCGGGACCTGTACCGGTTACCTGGTGCAGGCCGAGCGCCGGCCCACGAAGCTGCCGCCCCTCTCCCAGCCCGTGGTCGAACGGGCCAAGGGCGTGGCCGAGCCGCTGTCGGCCGCCGAGGACCGCCGGTTGAAGACCGACGGTGATCTGCGCGAGCTGCTGCTCCCGCGTCCCAAGGGCGCGCGGGACACCGTGGTCACGGCGGGCACCGACGGCTGGTTGGACCTCGCCGACTACGCGGATGGCTACGACGAGCCGGGAGAGATGTTCAGCGGCCTCGTCAGCGACGAGTTCCGCCGCGCCGCCGTCACGAGCTGGCGCGTGGGCACCACCTACAACGTCGAGATCGAGTTGGCGCAGTTCCGCCAGGAGCAGGCCATGGCGGCCCCCGGTCACGCCGAGGACGCGCACTACTGGGCCGAGAAGCGCTCCGACACCCGCAGCTGGCCCATCCCCGGCACGGGTGACGGCATGGCGTACGTGCACGACACCCCGGAGCGGAACGCCGGCTACCTCCCGCTCTACTCGGCCGAGGCACACGCCTGGCGCGGCGACATCGCGATGAACATCTGGGTCTTCGACACCAAGCCGATCTCCAAGGAGAAGATCATGGATCTCGCCAAGCGGCAGATGGGGCGGCTGTGACCGAGAAATCTTCTGACGGCCCCCAGAACGCCGATCGCGCCGAGAGCGCCGAGAGCGCTGCGGGCGCCGAGAATGTCCGGAGCGTGGAGGGCGCTGAGGGCGCCGCGGGTGCCAGAGGCTCCGACAGCCTCCAGACCGCCGCCGGCGCCGAGAACGCCGAGGGTGCCGCGCACGCCGAGAACGTCCGGAGCTCCGACAGCGCCGACAGCGCCGAGAATGCCCGGAGCGCCGAGGGCGTCGAAGGCCCCGAGAACCTCCAGAGCGCACAGAGTGTCGACGGCTCCGAGAACCTCCAGACCGCCGAGAGTGCCGCGGGCGGCGAGAGCGTCGCGAACCCCCAAGGCGGGACTGAGAACCCCGCCGGCCCCGAGCGTAAGCGGCCACGGTCCTCGCGGCTCGCCGCCCTCGTCGGGACCGTCCTGCTGCTGGGGGCCGTCGTCGCCGGGGCCGGGTACACGGTCGTCACCGTCCAGGGGGCCGACCGGGATCCGGGGCGGCCTACCTGGAAGTTCCCCAAGCCGTCCGCGGCCGGTGCCAAGGCGGAGAAGGCGGCCTCGGGGCTGCGGGGGCTGCTGCTGCCGTACGGGGAGAACGGCTACACCCGCGGTCCCGACCTCGGGGAGTTCGGGGCCGACGCCGAGCTCAGCGGCCGTCAGGCCACCGCCCTGCGCAAGGAGTCGCTCAAGGACCTGCCCCGCACCCAGCGCCGGCAGCTGGAGAAGGAGATCGACAAGCAGAGCGTCAAGGGCATGGCGATGCGCAGCTACGTCTACGCGACCCGCCGGGCGATCAACTTCGACGAGGCGTTCTCCGTCAGCGTCGCCCTCGCACGGATGGAGAGCCGTGAGGCCGCCCGGGACATCGCGACGTCCCAGAACGAGTTCTTCTCCGACCTCGGCGTCTTCCGCAAGGGTCCGAAGATCGAGGGCCACAAGAACGCCAAGTGCTTCCTGACGCCCAAGGGCGAGGACGAGAAGCTCGACGGGGTGTTCTGCGCGGCCTACTCGGGAGACGTGCTGATCAGCTTCACCGCCGCGGGCGTCCGACCGGTCGACCTGGCCGGCATCGGGGTGTTCGTCACCCGACAGCTCGACCGCATCGACGACCCGGGGAAGGCCGTATGACCGAGCAGCAGAACACCGCGACGGCCCCCCTGGCCGGCACACCGCCGGAGCCGGCGGGCGATCCGGCCGCCCTCGCAGTCCCCGCCGTCCCCGTCGACCCCGCCGTGCCTCCCGTTCCCCCCGTGAAGAAGGACCGCCGCGTCCTGCGCGCCGTCCTGCGCTGGACCGCGACCGTCGTCGTCTTCGCCGCCGTCGGCGCCTCCACCGCGTACGGCATCACGGGGATGGAACGCACGGACGTGCCCGGTCTCGCGACCGAGACGGACGGGCGCTGGACGTACCCGGAGATCACCAGGCCACCGCTGCCCGCCGGCAGCCCGGAGCCGTTCGCCGAGGAGAACCCGGCCTCCCTGCACCACGCGGACCTGCGCGAGCTGCTGCTGCCGGCGCCCAAGGGGGCCACGGCGGACAAGGAGCTGAGCGGGCGCGACGGCTGGCTGGCGACGAAGGACTTCCTGGCGGCGTACGAACAGCAGGAGGACCGGGACGACCTCGGCCAGCTGCTCACGGACCACGCCCTGCGGCACGTCGCGGCCCGCGGCTGGACCACGCCGGACGGTACCCGCACCCGGATCTACCTGCTGCAGTTCGAGTCCGGTCAGGTGGCCGACGTGCTGCAGCAGGACCACCTCACCAACTACGACTCACCCACCTACGCCCTGCGCGGCGCCGAGCAGACGCACACCGACGAGGGCTTCCCCACCGACGCCGAGGTCGCCGAGGTACGGCACTACGCCTACACCGAGGCCAAGCCGTACGGCGCCGAGCAGGTCCGGCAGGCGTACCTGGTCTCGGGCGACGTGCTGGGGCTGGTCGTGCAGGCCCGCAAGGGCGGCGCCGCGGCCGTCCCGTTCCAGCAGACGGTGATCCTGCAGAGCCAGCTGCTGGGCTGAGCCCGCGAGGGCGTACCTCACACGGAGGGCCCGGCCCCGGCCGCGTAAGCTGGGGCCCGGCCCTGTGTACGCAAAGCATTCCCCGCGCTCAATCGAGGAGCACCCCGTGGAGATCTTCTTCGAAGCCCTGCTGGTCCTGGTCTGCGTCGGCGTTCTCGCCTTCGCCGGACTGACCGTGAAGAAGCTGTACCAGGGCCAGCGCTGACCCACACCTAGGAACCTCCCCTCATGATCGAGATCCCGTCCGACCTCCACAAGGACCTCGTCCCGCTCGCCTTCCTGCTCGGCAACTGGGCGGGTGCGGGCGTGCACGACTTCCCCGGCTCCGAGAAGTGCAACTTCGGGCAGGAGGTCACCTTCACGCACGACGGCCGTGACTTCCTGGAGTACCGGTCCCACACCTGGGTCCTGGACAACGACGGGAACAAGGTCCGTCCCCTGGAGTCCGAGCACGGCTTCTGGCGCATCGACGCCGACCGCAAGGTCGAGGTCACGATGGTCCGCAACGACGGCGTCGTCGAGGTCTGGTACGGCGAGATGGCCAAGCAGAAGCCCCAGATCGACCTGGTCACGGACGCGGTGGCCCGTACGGCCGCCTCGGGCCCCTACACCGGCGGCAAGCGGCTCTACGGCTACGTCAAGAGCGACCTGATGTGGGTCGGCGAGAAGCAGACCCCCGAGGTCGAGCTGCGCCCCTACATGTCGGCCCACCTGAAGAAGGTCGTCACCCCGGAGGAGGTCGAGCGCTGGGCCAAGGCCCTGCCCGACGACATGCCGGACGACGGCATCGCCTTCTTCAAGTAGTCCTAGACTTCCAGTGTGGTGAGCACCGACTGGAAGAGCGACCTCAGACAGCGCGGCTACCGGCTGACGCCGCAGCGTCAGCTTGTCCTCGAAGCCGTGGACACCCTTGAGCACGCGACCCCCGACGACATCCTCGTGGAAGTGAGGAAGACCGCGTCGGGGGTCAACATCTCCACCGTGTACCGGACCCTGGAGCTCCTGGAGGAGCTCGGGCTGGTCAGCCACGCCCATCTCGGGCACGGTGCGCCGACGTACCACCTCGCCGACCGCCACCACCATCTCCACCTGGTCTGCCGGGACTGCGAGAACGTCATCGAGGCGGACGTCCAGGTGGCCGCCGAGTTCACCGCCAAGCTGAGCCGGACCTTCGGCTTCGACACCGACATGAAGCACTTCGCGATCTTCGGCCGCTGCAAGGACTGCTCCCTGAAGAGTTCAACTACCGAGTCGTAGGCTTAGGAATATGAAGAGCCCCCTGCTGACCCTGCCCGGCGCCGTGCCCGCCGAGGGCGTGGACGAAGGCGTCGCCGCGCACTACGGCGATCTGTTCCGCGAGCAGCGCGCCCTCGCCGACGGCTCCGGTTTCGTCGACCTCTCGCACCGCGGGGTCGTCGCCGTCACCGGCCAGGACCGGCTGAGCTGGCTGCATCTGCTGCTCACCCAGCACGTCAGCGACCTCCCGGTGGGCGAGGCCACCGAGGCGCTGATCCTCTCCGCGAACGGCCACATCGAACACGCGCTGTATCTCGTCGACGACGGCACGACGGTCTGGGCCCATGTCGAGCCCGGCACCCAGGACGCGCTGATCGCGTACCTGGAGTCGATGAAGTTCTTCTACCAGGTCGAAGTCGCCGACCGGACCGCCGAGTTCGCGGTCGTGCACCTGCCCGCCGGCTCCATCGCCGAGGTCCCCGAGGGCGCCGTCGTACGCGAGACGGCGTACGGCCGTGACCTGTTCCTTCCCCGGGCGGACCTGGAGTCGTACGCGGAGAAGGCCGGCCCTGCGGCCGGAATCCTGGCCTACGAAGCCCTCCGCGTCGAACACCACCGCCCGCGCCTCGGCTTCGAGACCGACCACCGCACCATCCCGCACGAGCTGGGCTGGATCGGCACCGCGGTGCATCTGCAGAAGGGCTGCTACCGCGGCCAGGAGACGGTCGCCCGGGTCCAGAACCTCGGCAAGCCGCCGCGCCGCCTGGTCTTCCTGCACCTGGACGGCAGCGAGGTCCATCTGCCCCCGCACGGCACGGAGCTCCGGACGGCCGACGAGGGCCCCGACGGCCGCAAGATCGGTTTCATCACGACATCGGTACGGCACCATGAGCTGGGCCCGGTGGCGCTGGCCCTGGTCAAGCGCAACGTGCCGCTGGATGCCCCGCTGGTGGCGGGGGACACGGCGGCGGCGCAGGAGGTCGTCGTCGAGCCGTAGGGCGCTGGCCGTACGGCTTCGCTCGGTCTCTAGACCTCGATCAGCACGGTGAACGGGCCGTCGTTCGTCAGACCCACCCGCATCTTGGCGCCGAACCGGCCCGTCGCCACCGTCGCGCCCAGGGCGCGGAGTTGGGCGACCACCTCGTCGACGAGCGGCTCGGCGACATCGCCGGGCGCGGCGGCGTTCCAGGTGGGCCGGCGTCCCTTGCGGGCGTCGCCGTAGAGGGTGAACTGGCTGATGACGAGGAGCGGGGCGTCGATGTCGCTGCACGACTTCTCGTCGTTCAGCATGCGGATCGACCAGAGTTTGCGGGCGAGCCCGGCCGCCTTCTCCTTGGTGTCGTCATGTGTGACACCGACGAGCACGCACAGCCCTTCGCCCGTGATCTCGCCGACGGTCTCGTCGTCCACGACGACACTCGCGCCGTCCACCCTCTGCACCACAGCTCGCATGCGGCCATGATGCCGTGCGCGGGAGGTGCCCTCGTAAGGGCCCTCTTTTTTGATCCTTAAGCCCCCATCTGGGGCTGTTCGTGGGCACTCGGTCACATAGGGGCCACTTGGGATGGCACCATGCTTCCACACGCCGGTCGAGGGGACGGTAGAGGCATATGAGCACACCGAGTACCGGGCAGCCTCCTGGGGCTGTCGTGTTGAGTCATGCGGGCCGGCCGACCGGGCTGAGGCCGCCCACGCAGCGCACCGCCGACGATCCGGGACCGGGGGCGGATCCGCGGCTGCCCGTCGATCCGCCCGAGCCCGATCTGACCGTGCTCAGTCTGCCCGAACTGCGCACCCTGCGGCGGGACGCGCAGCGGGACGAGGCGGACCTGAGTTATGTACGCCGGCTGCTGCAGGGGCGGATCGACATCCTGCGTGCGGAGCTCGCGCGGCGGTCTCCCGCGGGGGCGGCGTCCGTCGTGGAGCGCCTCTCGGAGATCCTCACCGACGCCCCGGCCCGCCATCGCTCCTCGGCGCGCCATGTCACGCTGGGCACCCCGCAGAGCGAGGAGTACCGGCTGCTGGCGGCCGAGATGCTGGCCGAGGTGGAACTGTCGGACCTTCAGGCGCGGACGGATGTCGAGCTGGACGCCGCGATGGGGAGGCTCGTGGGGTACGAGCAGCAGGTGTCCCGGCGCCGACAGCGGTTGCAGCGGACGGCGGACGACTGCGGGGCGGAGATCACGCGGCGGTACCGGGAGGGTGAGGCCGTGGTGGACGACCTCCTGACGTAGGGCTCCGCCCCTTCGACCCCGGGGGTTGTTCTTCGGGTGCGGGTGCGTGGGGGCTGGTCGCGCCCACGCGGCGGAGCCGCACATTGACACAGCCCCGCGCCCCTGAGGTTCTTCAGCCCGTCCGGCGTTTGAGGACGAGGCCCGGAGGGCCGATGCGGGGGTCTGGGGGCGGAGCCCCCAGGGATGGGACGGGTAGGGGCGGCGGGGGCGAGGAAAATCGGGGCGGCCGGGGTGGGGGCGTCGTCGTACCGGGAGACGTTCGTGTCGGCCGCCGGGCCGGGGTGGTGGATCCTCACCGGGTGCGGGCTTGTGGTTCTCGTGGCGGGGGCGTTGACGAGCGGGCCGTGGGCCCGGCGCACCGCTGAACGTACTGCTGAGCGGCTGGAGTCGGCGGAGGTGCGCGGCGCGTCTCGGGTCAGTGCGTAGTTCGGCGGCCAACGGCCGGTGGGGGCTGGTCGCGCCCACGCGGCGGAGCCGCAAATCTACACAGCCCCGCGCCCCTTCAGGGCGATCTCGTGCAGCTTCTCCAGACGTTCCCTCGACTCCCCGTCCGCCGGCACATACGTCACCATCCGCGGCCCCACCTGCGGGCTCAGCCACAGATCCGTGTGGTCGACCACCACCCGCCCCACATGCCGGTTGAGGAACTCCTTCCGCTTGCTCCGGTGCGCCACCACCTCATGGCGTTCCCAGACCTCGCGGAACTCCGGGGAATCCGCGCGCAGCCTCTTCAGCAGCATCTTCCAGGCGGGCTCGGCGAGGTGGCCGGCCATGGCGGCGCGGAAGCGGGCCGCCATGAGGCGCTGGGTCTCCTCCAGGTGCACGATCGACGAGCGCCACTCGTCGTGGGTGTACGACAGGACCATGCAGTTGCGGTCCTCGGGCGGCACCGCCTCCAGGTCGCAGAGCAGCAGTCCGTACGTCCGGTTGTAGGCGAGGATGTCGTACCGGCTGTTCTGCAGACAGGCCGGATACGGCTCCAGCTGCTCCAGGACGGCCCGCATCGCGGGGGTCACCGAAGGGCAGGTCGTCGCCGGCGTCGGATCCACCGCCCCGGCCAGCTGGAAGAGGTGGGAACGCTCGCTGGGGTCGAGCATCAGCGTGCGGGCGAGGGCGTCGAGGACCTGGACGGAGACCTGGATGTCCCGGGCCTGCTCCAGCCACGTGTACCAGGTGACGCCGACCGCCGAGAGCTGGGCGACCTCCTCGCGCCGCAGCCCCGGTGTCCGGCGCCGGCTGCCGCGGGGCAGGCCGACCTGCTCGGGGGTGATGTGCTCACGCCGGTGCCGCAGGAAGGCGGCGAGTTCATGGCGCCGGATCTCCGACACAGCCGTACCGCCGGATCCCCACGTCCCCGTCTCCTGAGCCACAGTCGTCATACCTCCACCCTGCCCCCGCCCGGACCCTGTTTCCAGGTGGTTCCGCTACCAGGATAACGAGACTCTGGTACCAGTCTCCGGGCCGCCGCAGCCTGGTGAACGTGACCGAAACCATCACTTCACGCACGGCCGGCCGGGCCACCGCGGCACCACCCTCGCTCGGCGCCCTCGGCCTCTTCACGGTGCTGCTGGGCGCGGCACTCCCGCTCATCGACTTCTTCATCGTCAACGTCGCCCTGCCCACCATCGGCCACGACCTCGCGGCGAGCGAGGCCGTACTCGAACTCGTCGTGGCGGGCTACGGGTTGGCGTACGCCGTGCTGCTCGTCCTCGGCGGGCGGCTCGGTGACCTGTTCGGCCGGCGGCGGCTCTTCCTGGGCGGCATGGCGGCCTTCGGGCTGACCTCGCTGGCGTGCGGGCTCGCGCCCAGTGCGTGGACGCTGGTCGCGGCGCGGGTCGCGCAGGGCGCGGCGTCGGCGGCGATGCTGCCGCAGGTGCTCGCGACCATCCAGGCGGCCACCGCGGGTCAGCGCCGGGCGCGGGCCATGGGGCTCTACGGCGCCACGGCCGGCCTGTCCATGGTGGCCGGGCAGATCCTCGGCGGCGTACTCGTCGCGGCCGACATCGCGGGCACCGGCTGGCGCTCGGTGTTCCTGGTGAACGTGCCCATCGTCCTCGTCGGCCTCTTCCTGGCCGCCCGCGCGGTCCCGGAGACCCGATCCCAGCGCCCCGAGCCGGTGGACGGCCCCGGCACCGTCCTGCTCGCGCTCTCCCTCCTGGCGCTCCTGGCCCCGCTGACCGAGGGCCGGGCGGCGGGCTGGCCGCTGTGGACGTGGCTGTCGCTGGCGGCGTTCCCGTTCGTGGCGGCGGCGTTCTACGCGGTGGAGCGCAGGGCGGACCGTCGGGGCCGTACGCCGCTGGTGCCGCCGAGCCTGTTCGAGCTCGTCTCGCTCCGGCGCGGTCTGGTGATGATCGTGCCGTTCTCGATCGGCTTCAGCGGCTTCATGTTCGTGATCGCGGTGGCGTTGCAGCAGGGTGCGGGCCTCGGTCCGGTGACGGCGGGGCTGGCTCTCGTCCCGATGGCGGTGGTGTTCTTCTTCGTCTCGCTGGCCGGGCCCCGGCTGGTGGCCCGCCACGGCACCCGGGTCGTGACCGCCGGAGCGGCGGTCCAGGGCCTGGGGGTGGCGCTGATGGCGCTTGCCGTCTGGCGTTCCTGGCCGGACTTCGGGTTCGTCGAGCTGCTGCCCGGCGCGTCGATCGCCGGTGCCGGTCAGGCCCTCCAACTGCCCGTCGTGTTCCGGATCGTGCTCTCCGAGGTGCCGACCGCGCGGGCGGGTGTGGGCAGCGGGGTGATGATCACGACCCAGCAGTCTTCGCTGGCCCTGGGCGTGGCGACGCTGGGCACGCTCTTCCTTTCCCTCGTCCCCGGGTTGGGCATGCGGGACGCCCTGGTCACCACGCTCCTCGTCCAGTTGGCCGGAGTGGCGCTGACCGGACTGCTCAGCCTGCGGCTGCCGCGCACCGTAGGTTGATCGTCCGGTGAGGGTGTGGCCACAGGTTGGTCAACTCGCCGGACGGGAGTCCCTGTTGATGTTGCTCATGCTGCACACTCCTTGCTGCGCGGCGCCGACCGGTGCCGCGCACGCCAAGACTCGATGTCCTCGGACGCTGGAGGCGTCATGCTGGAGATCAACACGAGCAAGGTGAGCCGCTGGGACCACCACGGACGCGAGCATGTCGTCCGGGTGCAGCGCAAGGGCGCGCAGCGCACGATCAGATGCGACACCTGCGGCTGGCGCCAGGGCGCGCAGTTCCTGCCCTGGCTGAAGGCGGAGGAGCATCTCGCGGAGGCGCATCAGGCGACGGTGGATCCGACCGAGGCGCAGTCGGACCGATGACGACCCGCATCGGCCCGATGACGACCCGCATTCGCCGCTACCGCCCCGAGGACCGCGAGGCCGTCGAGGACATCTGCGTCCGCACGGCGCACGAGGGCGGCGACAGCCGGCCGTACTACAAGGACCCGGGCATCTTTCCGACGGCCTTCGCGATCCCGTACGTCGTCCTGGAACCGGACCTCGCCTTCGTCCTGGACGACGGGTCGGGCCGGGCGGTCGGTTACGTCCTCGGCGCCGCGGACACTCCGCGCTTCGTGGCGGACTTCCGCAGCGAGTGGCTGCCGTTGGCGGCCGGCCGCTATCCCGAGCCTTCCGGGCCGCCGAGCACCCCGGACGAGACGATGATCGGGCTTCTGCACCATCCGGAGCGCATGCTCGTCCCGGAGGTCGCCGCCTACCCGGCCCACCTGCACATAGATCTGCTGCCCGAATGGCAGGGCCGGGGCCATGGCCGCGCGCTGCTGCGCACCCTGTTCAGGGCCCTCCAGGACAAGGGAGTCCCGGCCGTCCACCTCTCGATGGTCACGGCCAACACCCCGGCCAGGGCCTTCTACGACCGCATGGGCTTCCACGAGATCGAGGTACCGGATCCGGGCCCGGTGACCTACCTCGGCCGCACGACGAAGGAGTAGCTAGGCCGCCGCCCGCAACCCCCGCACCAGCAGGTCCAGTACGGCCTCGAACTCCCCCTCCACCCCCGGCCGTTCCCACTCCCTGGCGTAGTGCGGGTCGTGGAAGCGGTCGGTGGCGCGGAAGAGGGCGCCGGCCGTGACGGCCGGGTCGTCGACGGTGAAGGTGCCCGCCGCGGTGCCCGCGCGCACGATCTCGGTCAGCTGGTCGGTGAGTTCGGTGATGTGCGCGCCGACGACCGTCTCGGCGGTCTCCGTGGTCAGCACCGAGTAGGTGGCGAACAGTTCCGGGTCGGCGAGCGCCTTGCGGCGCTTGGCGGCGAAGAGCGCAGCGAGCCACTCGCGCACCCGGGTCTCCGGGTCCAGGTCCGGGGCCGCGACGATCGCCGCCAGGAGCTCGGTCGTCCGGTCCAGCCACCTCTTCGTCACCGCCTCCCGCAGCGCGGACTTCGTACGGAAGTGCCGGTAGACGCTGCCATGGCTGACGCCGAGCGCGCGGGCCACGTCGACCACGGTGGCCTTGGCCGGTCCGTGGCGGCGCAGCACCTCCTCGGTCGCTTCGAGGATGCGCTCGGCGGTCAGGGTCTCGCTGGTCGGAGGCATGTCTAGACGGTACCCGGGGCCGGCACGCGATCAGCGTTCGCTGTCGAGCATGGCCATCTGGGCGGGGGCGTACCGCTCGCCGGCCGCCGCGTCCGCGGGTACGGCGGCCTCGATGGCGGCGAGGTCGGCCGCGTCCAGGGTCACGTCGAGGGCGCCGAGGGCCTCGTCGAGCCGTGCACGGGTGCGGGCGCCGACGAGCGGCACGATGTCCTCGCCCCGGGAGAGCACCCAGGCGATGGCGATCTGGGCGACGGTGACGCCCTTCTGCTCGGCGATCTTGCGCAGGGACTCGACCAGCGTCAGGTTGCGCCGCAGGTTGTCGCCCTGGAAACGGGGTGAGTGGGCGCGGAAGTCGCTCGCCGCGTACTGCTGGCCGTCGGCGACATGGCCGGAGATCAGTCCGCGGGAGAGCACGCCGTACGCGGTGACGGCGATGCCCAGTTCGCGCAGGGTGGGCAGGATCTCCCGCTCGGGGCCGCGGGAGATGAGCGCGTACTCGATCTGGAGGTCGGCGATCGGGGCGGTGGCGGCGGCCCGGCGGATCGTGTCCGCGCCGACCTCGCTGAGCCCGATGTGGCGGACGTATCCCTTCTCGACCAGTTCCGCCATCGCGCCGACGGTCTCCTCGATCGGCACGTCCGGGTCGAGCCGGGCGGGGCGGTAGACGTCGATGTGGTCGACGCCGAGGCGCTGGAGGGAGTACGCGGCGAAGGTCTTCACGGCGGCCGGGCTCGCGTCGAAGCCGTACCAGTCGCCGTCCGGGCCGCGTTGGGCGCCGAACTTCACGCTGAGCAGCGCGTTCTCCCGCAGGGCGGCCGGGGCGGTGCGCAGGGCCTCGTTGATCAGCAGTTCGTTGTGGCCCATGCCGTAGAAGTCGCCGGTGTCGAGCAGGGTCACGCCGGCTTCCAGGGCGGCGTGGATGGTGGCGACGGACTCGGCGCGGTCCGCTTCGCCGTACATACCGGACATGCCCATGCAGCCGAGGCCGAGGGCGGAGACCTGGGGGCCGGTGGTTCCGAGGGTGCGGGTTCGTGTCGTCGTCATGCCTTCCACTCTGCCCTAACAGCTGACAGATTTCAATATCTGTCATTCCAAATTTGTCACTCGCTCCCTCCAGTCGCTCCCACTTACTGGTCCAGACCTATTGACGAGAGGTCTGGACCAGAGCACTGTCATGCCTACGACACCTCACCGCACCCCCACCGGGAGGCCCGTATGCTCCGCCGCGCCCTGCGCCTGCTCGCCACCGCGCTGACCACCGCCTGCCTCGCCCAACTGCC
Organism: Streptomyces muensis; assembly: GCF_021474425.1. Lineage (GTDB taxonomy): Bacteria > Actinomycetota > Actinomycetes > Streptomycetales > Streptomycetaceae > Streptomyces > Streptomyces muensis. The sequence goes on from NZ_JAKEIP010000285.1 coordinate 15,426, forward strand.
CGTGGCCACCTCCGCCTCCGCCGCCGAGACCTGTGCGGTGAAGTCGAAGCCGTCCGGCAAGGTCCTCCAGGGCTACTGGGAGAACTGGGACGGCGCCGCCAACGGCGTCCATCCGCCCTTCGGCTGGACCCCGATCACCGACTCCCGGATCGCGGCCCACGGCTACAACGTGATCAACGCGGCCTTCCCGGTCATCCACTCCGACGGCACGGCCCTGTGGGAGGACGGCATGGACAGCGGGGTGAAGGTGGCCACGCCGGCCGAGATGTGCGCGGCCAAGGCGTCCGGCCGGACGATCCTGATGTCCATCGGCGGCGCGACGGCCGGCATCGACCTCAACTCGACGGCCGTGGCGGACCGGTTCGTCGCGACGATCGTCCCGATCCTGCAGAAGTACAACTTCGACGGCATCGACATAGACATCGAGACCGGCCTGACGGGCAGCGGCAACATCGGCCAACTCTCCACGTCCCAGGCCAACCTGATCCGCATCATCGACGGCATCCTCGCGCGGATGCCGTCGAACTTCGGCCTGACGATGGCCCCGGAGACCGCGTACGTCACCGGGGGCAGCGTGGTCTACGGCTCGATCTGGGGCGCGTATCTGCCCGTCATCAAGAAGTACGCCGACAACGGCCGCCTGTGGTGGCTGAACATGCAGTACTACAACGGCAGCATGTACGGCTGCTCCGGCGACTCCTACTCCGCCGGCACCGTCGAGGGCTTCGTCGCCCAGACCGACTGTCTCGACAAGGGCCTGGTCGTCCAGGGCACCACCATCAGGGTCCCCTACGACAAGCAGGTGCCGGGTCTGCCCGCGCAGCCGGGCGCGGGCGGCGGCCACATGTCACCGTCCCTCGTCGCCCAGGCCTGGCGGCACTACGGCACCTCGCTCAAGGGCCTGATGACCTGGTCGATCAACTGGGACGGCTCGAAGAACTGGACGTTCGGCGACAACGTGCAGTCCCTGCAGGGCCGTTGAGCGAGGTGGCATGGGGTGGCCGAGATGGCCGCTGGACGGTTGGACGGCTGGACGGGGCAGCTAGCGGCCGAGGCCCTCGATCGCCACGGTGGCCGCCTTGGCGATCAGGGCGTCGTCACGTTCGGCGTCCTTCTTGCCGCGGGTGGACAGGACCGCCATGACAACGGGGTTGCCGCCGTCCTCCGGCCACAGCACGGCGATGTTGTTGCGTCCGCCGTAGCCCGCCGTGCCGCTCTTGTCGGCGACCTCCCAGGTGTCGGGGACTCCGGCCTTGATCAGCGTGCCGCCGGTGACGTTCGTCGTCATCCACCGCCGGAGAAGCTCGCGTTCGTCCCGCTCCAGGGCGTCGCCGAGCAGGAAGGCACGCAGGCTTCCCGCCATCGCGCGCGGGCTGCTGGTGTCCCGGATGTCGCCCGGCTTGCCCTCGCTCATGTCCGTCTCGTACCGGTCCATCTCGGTGACGTCGTCGCCGAGGTCCTCCAGCACCCGCTCCAGGCCGTCGGGGCCGCCGAGTTCGTGCAGGAGCAGGTTGACCGCGGTGTTGTCGCTGTACCAGAGGGTCGCCGCGCACAGCCCGCGCAGGCTCATGCCGGTCTCGACGAAGTTCTCGGAGACGGGTGAGTTCTCGACGAGGTCGTCGCGCGAGAACCTGACCACCTTGTCGATGCCGTCCGTCCCGAACTTCCGGAGTACGGCACCGGCCGCCAGCGCCTTGAAGGTGGAGGCGTACGCGAACCGGTCGTCCGCCCGGTAGCCGACCGACCGTCCCGTGCCGGTGTCCAGGGCGTAGACACCGAGCCGGGCGTCGAACTCCCGCTCCAGCGCCCGGAACTCACCGGAGGTGGGCTTCGTGGCGGCGGCCGTGGCCGACGCGGGACGCGCCGCGGCGGCGGGTGAGCCGGACCCGGAACCCGCCCCGGAGCCGGCCCCGGAGTCCTGGGTCCCGCACGCCGGAAGCGTGGCGAGGGCGAGCAGTCCGGCCACCGTCCAGGCGGCGCCCCGGCGAGTACGCGGTGAATACGACATGGGATGGACCTCCGAACCGTGGGGGACATACGGCAGCGCCGGCCCGAGGCGTCAAGTCCCCGGGCGGCGGCGATCGTTCTCCGGGCACTCTCGGGCTGACGGGGTGCCGGGGTCCAAGACTCGAACGCTCGCTTCCATGCTGTTTTGGCATAGTGGGGCGGGTGGATCTTGTCGCGGCATGCCGGGCGTTCGTCAGTGTGAGCGAGCACGGCAGTTTCACGGTGGGCGCGGCGGCGGCCCGGACGGCCCAGTCGGTGGTGAGCCGCCGTATCGCCGCGCTGGAGCGACGCCTGGGCGGCCGGCTGCTGGACCGGTCCTCGCGGACGGTGACGCTGACGCCGTTCGGCCGGGACCTGCTGCCGACGGCGACGCAACTCGTGCGGCTCGCCGACCGGTTGGAGCACGAGGCGCAGGCCGCCCGGCACCGGCCGCTGCGGCTCGCCGTGCCGGCCGTCTGCCCGACCGCCGCGCTGGCCCGCCTCATCGCTCGGGCGCACGAGGAGGGGGTCCTCCTCGACCCGTTCCCCGCCGGACCGGCCGAGCGGGCCGACCTCGTGGCGTCCCGCCAGGTGCGTGCGGCGCTGCTCGCGGTGGCGCCCACCGAGGCGACGTGGACGGTTCCGCTGGGCCTCGCGGTCGCGCGCGACCCGGGCGGCGGGCCGATCTACCTCGACACCCTGCGCCCCGGCCGCGCCGACCGCGACCGACGGCCCCGACGCGTGTGGCTCCAGCCGGAGGACGACGTACCGCACATCCGAGACCGCCTCACCCGCCTGCGCGACGCGGTGGGTCTACGCCCGTCCCAACTCATGTCCGCCCCGACGGTGGCCGCCGCCGCGGCGGACGTCCTCACCCACGACGACGCCCTGCTCTGCTCGGCCTCCCAGGCCCGCGAACTCCACCTCCACTGGCGTCCCCTCGGCGAACTGGGCCCCGCCCTCGCCCGCGGCTTCTCCTTGACCATCACGGACGAGACAGACCCCGAAGCACTCCGCCTCCACCACACCTGCGCCCCCAGCATCGCCCAATGCCTCGAGACAACTCCATGACGGGTGCGGACCAGCGGGGCCTGATCGCGCAGTTACCCGCCCCCCACCAGGGGGGGGCCGCCCCCCCGAGGGGCGCGGGGAACGGCCCGATC
>NZ_JAKEIP010000286.1 GCF_021474425.1 Streptomyces muensis
CTCCCACCCTCCGTACACCGGATTCACCTCAGCTTCGGAGCGACCATCGTGACGCCTGAATCCCTCTTCCCGACCGGTACGGACGACCCCACGGCCGTCCCGCCCCCCGGCTGCCCCGCGCACGGCATCGGCCCCGGCGGACTGCGCCGGCTGTACGGCCCCGACGCGGAGGACCTGGGAGCCGTGTACGAAAAACTCCGCGCCGAGCACGGCCCGGTGGCCCCCGCCCTGCTGCACGAGGACGTGCCGGTCTGGGTGGTGCTCGGCCACACCGAGAACATGCACATGGTGCGCACCCCCTCGCAGTACAGCCGTGACACCCGGCTGTGGATCCCCCTGCAGGACGGCACGGTCAAGCCGGACCACCCGCTCATGCCGCATCTCGCCTGGCAGCCCCTGTGCTGCCACGCCGAGGGCGACGAGCACCTGAGGCTGCGCGGCGCGGTCATCGGCGCCATGTCGACGATCGACCACCGCGGTGTCCGCCGGCACATCAACCGCGCGACCCAGTACCTCGTCAACCAGTTCTGCGAGCAGGGCGAGGCCGAGCTGGTCAGCCAGTTCGCCGAGCGCCTGCCGATGATGGTGATGTGCGAGATCCTCGGCATGCCCGAGGAGTACAACGACCGCATCGTGCAGGCCGCCCGCGACCTGCCCAAGGGCACCGAGACCGCCATCGCGAGCAACGAGTACATCATGGGCGTCCTGATGCGGCTCACCGCCCAACGCCGGGCCGCCCCCAAGGACGACTTCACCAGCCATCTCATCAACCACCCGGCGCGGCTCACCGACGAGGAGGTCAGCCAACACCTGCGGCTCGTCCTGATCATCGCCTACGAGAGCACCGCCAACCTCCTCGCCAACGTGCTGCGCGTCGTGCTCACCGACCCCCGGTTCCGCGCGCAGCTCAGCGGCGGACAGATGACGGTGCCGCAGGCGGTGGAGCAGTCCCTGTGGGACGAGCCGCCGTTCAGCGCGATCATCGCCTACTTCGCCAAACGGGAGACCGAGCTGGGCGGTCAGCGCATCGCCCAGGGCGACGGCCTGCTGCTGGGCATCGCGCCGGGCAACGTCGATCCGCGGGTCCGTCCCGACACCAAGGCCAACATGCAGGGCAACCGCTCGCACCTCGCCTTCAGCGGCGGTCCCCACGAGTGCCCGGGCCAGGACATCGGCCGTGCCATCGCCGACGTCGGCGTCGACGCGCTGCTGACCCGCCTGCCCGACGTGGAGCTCTCCTGCGACGAGGACGAGCTGCGCTGGCGGGAGACCATCTCCAACCGGCATCTGGTGGACCTGCCGGTGCACTTCGCGCCCAAGCCTCAGCAGGACGACGCGATGGGCCCCACGCACCCGCTGTCCGCGCAGCACATGGCCAACCGGTCGTTCAGCCCGCCCCAGCCGCAGCCGCCGGTCCAGCAGCCCGCCCCTGCGGCCGCCGTCCCGACGCCGCCGCAGCCCCCGGCGACCGAACCTTCCGGCCGGCCGAGGCTGTTGCGGCGTTTCCTGCGCTGGTGGCGCGGCGGCGAGTGAGCGGCCGCGGCGCCGGAGTCATCCGGCCCACTCGTCGTACGACGACCAGGCCCGCAACACCCGCGGGCTGACGAACCGGTGCTCGCGCCCCGTGATCGGATCGGTGAACTCCAGCGTCCGCGCCAGCAGTTGCAGCGGACGCCGGAAGTCACCGACCGCCACGGGGGCGGTCACCACCGGATAGAGCGGGTCGCCGAGGATCGGCACTCCCAAGGCGCTCATGTGCACCCGCAGTTGGTGCGTCTGCCCGGTACTCGGTGTCAGCCGGTACCGGGCACGCCCGTCCCGGTGCTCCAGCAGCTCGACCCGGCTCACGGCGTTCGGCTCGCCCGGGACCTCGCGGGCCGCCGGCACCCCGCGCTCCTTGACGATCCGGCTGCGCACGGTGCGCGGCAGAGCCAGCGTCGGGTCGTACGGGGCCACCGCCTCGTACTCCTTCGCCACGAGCCGGTCGCGGAACAGCGACTGGTACGCCCCGCGCTCCTGCGGCCGCACCGTGAACAGCACCAGCCCGGCCGTCAGCCGGTCGAGGCGGTGGGCGGCGCCCAGCGCCGGGATTCCCAGCTGCCGCCGCAGCCGCGCCAGGGCCGTCTCGGCGACATGGCTGCCGCGCGGCGTGGTGGCCAGGAAGTGCGGCTTGTCGGCCACCACCACATGCTCGTCCCGGTACACGACGTCGAGCGGGAACGGTACGCGCTCCTCGTCCGGCAGCTCCCGGTGGAACCACACGAACATCCCCGGCGCATACGTCGTGTCCCGGGTCACCGGACGCCCGGTGACGTCCACGATCCGTCCCTCGTCGAGCATGGTGTCGATCACCCCGGGCCCGGCCGCGAGCCGCGCCACGAGATGATCCCGCACGGTCGCCCACATGTCCCCGGCCGGCAACCGCAGCCGCACCGGATCCACCCCGTCGCGCTGCGGCAGGGGAGAGGGCGGGGGCGGGGTGCGGCGTCTCATCACGATCAAGCGTACGAGGTCGCACCGACAGCGGGGCGAGGCGCCGGGGACGGTCAGGATCCATGTATCTCCGACGAGCCGAGCCCCGGAGCGGGCGCCTGGTACCGCCGCGCGCTGTTCTGCCAGGCGTGGAAGCCGGAGAGGTGGTCGCGCAGCGCCTTCATGACGGCGGAGAGCTGCTCACGATCGTCGCCGCCCAGCTGTAACTGTTCGCAGAGCGCCGGGAGCTGAGTGCTCTCCAGGTGCTCGTACTCCGCCAGCCTGGCCGTGCGCAGCCGGGTGACCGCGGTCGCGGCCTCGTCGACCGAGATGTCCAGGAACCCGGCGAACACCAGGACGGAGTTGCACGTCTCGTCCTCGTGCTCGACCTCCCGGCGGTACGAACGGACGTCGTTGTGGAGTGCCTGGATGTCCGTCCAGGCGTCCATCAGCGCACGGAACTGCCGGGAGCGGCGCACGCGCACCGGCACCTCGGCGCCTGCCACGTGCTCGGCGAGGCAGACCCCGACGGGGCCGCCGTAGGAGGCGCGGCGGCGGACGAGGTACTCGGCCGGATCAGGGACCCGCCGGTCCCACATGCACTCCAGTTCCCAGACCTGCCCGTCGGCGTAGTCCATCTGGGCGTTGAACAGGTCGCGCCGCCAAGCCGCCGACCGGTGCGGTGTCAGCCGCAGCCACAGGTCGGCCAGGGACTTCTCGATGGGGTTCTCCGGCTTCGGCATCGTGCGGGCGGTGCCGTCCAGGGGCATGAACCGGGCGAGCCGGTCCACCATGGTCCGTGCGCCCTTGAGGTCGCGATCGGCCTTGAACGTCCGCACGAACAGCAGGTCGAGCGCGAACATCCACGCGTACACGTGGTACAGCAGGAACAGCTCGTCCCGTGGGGCTACGGGATAGCACCACGCGGCGCACTCGGGGAGCCGGATGGCCGACCACTCGTCAGGGTCGGCCGACAGGGGCAGCAGGTCCATGCCGTACGTCCACGCGTCGCCGTCGCGACGCAGCAGGTCGGCATTCGGATTCTCGTGCCACGTAGAGGGTGGATGGAGCGAGGATGTGCTCATCGTGCTGATCTCCCGTCGCGTGATCAAGACCTGGCATGAGCAGTCGTTCGCAGGCCTGTCGGCCGGGGCTGAACACGGAATCGAGGTTTCCGGGGACGAGTTCGAGCCGCCGACAGGCATGGCGGGGGGCCGGGATGAGGCGCGCCGACCGGGCGGGAGCAGAGCCTTTCATGTTGCCCTCCGGGTGACGGAGTCGACCGAAACCATGAACTACGCGCTGTGCTCCGTACGCTGCGACTGCGGCGTGGCTGACTTGTGTACGAAGGGGGCCCGCTGACTGAACCGGTCGAGCGGGACCTCGTCAACCGCGTGCCGGGGCGTGTCGTCGGCCGAGGCCTTCGAGACGACCGCCGAACGGCGCAGATAATCGGTGGTCACCACCGCCACGACCGCGGCGTCGGCGACGCGGTCGTGGATCTCGTCCACCTTCCAGTGCGCCTACCGGTTTAGTCAACTGTCCGAGGCTGGTTACAGCTGAACGCGGGTGACCGTTCCGGAACGGATACGTATCGTCGAACGATCGACCTCGGGACACCACCCCCACGGGCCCCGGATGCGACACCCTCATGCCGTCAACTCTCCCTGACAGCCCACCTCTTCGCACCATGCGTTGGTTTCCGGCCGTGGGAAAGGGTGTACATCCCGGCGCACGGAGCGGACTTCCAGGCCGCCGGTCGCGCGGTCTCACGCCCCCTGTGCCCGGTGCGCCGCTCGTACCAGGCGTCTTCGCGGCAGCCGAGGGGGCGCGTACGTCGCGGCATCCGGGCATGCAAAAAGGGGCGGCACCCTGAACGGTGTTCCAGGTGCCGCCCCTGCGCGTACCTACGCAGGGCTACGCGGCCGGCGCCGCGCCCTCCTGTTCGGCCTCGATCCGGGCGTTCCAGTCACGCTTGGAGGCCTGCCAGCCGTCCTCGTCGTGGCCGCGCCGCCAGTAGCCGGAGATCGACAGGTCCTCGCGGGCCACACCGCGCTCGACCCGCAGCAGCCGGCGCAGCTCCTTCACGAAGTGCGCCTCGCCGTGCACGAACGCGTGCACCCGGCCCTCGGGGAACTCCAGTGCCCGTACGGCCTCGACCAGCGCCTCGCCGACCGGGCGGGCGCCGCGGTGCAGCCAGACGACCTCGACATCGGAGTCGATCTTCTGCTCCTCCTCGGGCCCGGCGACCTCCACGAAGGCGTACGCCGGGACGCCGTCGGGCAGCGACTCCAGGGAGCGGGCGATGGCGGGCAGCGCGCTCTCGTCACCGACGAGCAGATGCCAGTCGGCGGCCGGGTCGGGGGCGTAGGCGCCGCCGGGGCCCATGAAGCGCACGGTCTCGCCGGGCCGGGCGCGCATCGCCCACGGACCGGCCAGGCCCTCGTCGCCGTGCAGGACGAAGTCCAGCGTCAGCTCACGGTGCTCGGGATCCCATGCCCGCACGGTGTAGGTCCGCGTCACCGGCCACTGCTCGCGCGGCAGCTCCTCGCGGATGCGCTCCAGATCGAAGGGCTCCGGATAGCTCACGCCGTCGGGGGAGAACAGCATTTTCACGTAGTGGTCCGTGCAGGTGTCCGCCGCGAAGTCGGCGAGTCCCTCGCCACCGAGCACCACACGCTGCATGTGCGGGGTCAGCCGTTCGGTCCGGACGACCTGCGCGGTGTGGGGCTTCCGCGGCTTGCGGGCAGGGCGTAGCGCCATCACTGGCCTCCCTCGTTCCAAGCTTAGGTTTACCTAAGTTAGCACCTCGTCCCGGAGATTGCCGCCATGACTCGTTCATGAAAGGGCGCATGTCGCGCACGCGGACGCACGCACGGTACGAATTCCCCGCGCCACGATCCCCATTCACCCGCCCCGGACGCCCTTCGCGCCCGTCACGCCCTTCGTGCCTTCTCTGCCCCTCGGCCCGTTCACGCCCCCAGCGTCACCAGCAGCCGCTGAAGCGACCCGCCGAGCCCCCAGCGCAGCGCCAGCTCGTCCAGCCCCGCCGGATCCCGGGGCGCCCGCGGCAGCGTCGTGTCCACGTCGGGCAGCGGAACATCGGCCGCGACCCGCACCACGGTCGGCGCGACGGCGACGTACGGCCGCGACTCGTCCAGCCGCTTGCGCTGCGAGGGCGTGAGCTTCGCCTTCGGGTCGTCGACCGCCGCCATGATCCCGGCCAGGTCGCCGAACTCGGCCAGCAGCTTCGCCGCCGTCTTCTCGCCGATGCCGGGCACCCCCGGCAGACCGTCGCTCGGGTCGCCGCGCAGCAGCGCCAGATCCGCGTACCCACGGCCGTCGACGCCGTACTTCTCGCGCAGCCACGCCTCGTCGGTGAGCTGGAGGGTGCCGACGCCCTTGAGCGGGTACAGCACGCGGACCTCGCGCGCGTCGTCGACCAGCTGGTACAGGTCCCGGTCGCCGGTGACGATGTCGACCGGGCCCTTCGCCCGCCCGGTGAAGGTGCCGATGACGTCGTCCGCCTCGTACCCCTCGACGCCCACCCGCGCGATGCCGAGGGCGTCCAGGACCGCCTCGATGACCGGCACCTGCGGCGACAGCGTGTCGGGCACCTCCTCCTCGTCCGGACCCACCTCGTGCTCCTCGGCGACGCGGTGCGCCTTGTAGGAGGGGATCAGGTCGACCCGCCACTGGGGTCGCCAGTCGGCGTCCATGCAGGCCACCAGCGCGTCCGGGCGGTGGTCCCTGACCAGGCGGTCGATGAAGTCGAGGAGCCCGCGCACGGCGTTCACCGGCGTGCCGTCCGGGGCCTTCACGGAGTCCGGGACGCCGAAGTAGGCGCGGAAGTAGAGCGAGGCGGTGTCGAGGAGCATCAGTCGTCCGGTCACGCCTCGCATCATGCCGTACGGCACTGACAGTGGCTCCCTGGTCAGCAGCGCGTTGCCACCCCGTGAGGTTTGTGTGGGCTGGACCACTTGTGCGTTTGTGTCCGGGCAACCAGGGCAGGCGCCGACCCGGAGTGACGCCCCCTGCGCAACTGTTGCGTCAGTCGCTCCCTTTCCTTTGCCGTCGAGACAAGAGGTACACGTGTCATCCAGGCTTGAGGCCGAGCACCTGTACAAGGTGTTCGGGAGACGACCGGACGAGGCCGTCGAACGGCTCCGCGAAGGAGCCGACCGGGAGGAGCTGCGCGCCGACGGCACCACCGCCGCCGTGATCGACGCCTCCTTCACCGTGGAACCAGGCCAGATCTTCGTCGTCATGGGCCTGTCCGGATCAGGCAAGTCCACCCTGCTGCGCATGCTCAACGGCCTCCTCGAGCCGACCGCGGGTCACGTCCGCTTCGACGGCCAGGACCTGACCGCGATCAGCGACCGGGAACTGCGCGAGGTCCGCGCGAACAAGATCAGCATGGTCTTCCAGCACTTCGCGCTCTTCCCGCACCGCAGCGTGCTGGAGAACGCCGCCTACGGTCTGGCCGTGCAGGGCGTGCCCCGCGCCGAGCGCGAGAAGCGCGCCGGCGAGGCGCTGGCCCTGTGCGGACTGGCCGGCTGGGAGAAGTCCTGGCCCGACGAGCTGTCCGGCGGCATGCAGCAGCGCGTGGGCCTCGCCCGCGCCCTCGCCACCGACGCCGACCTGCTCCTCATGGACGAGTCCTTCAGCGCGCTCGACCCGCTGATCCGCCGCGACATGCAGGACCAGCTGCTCCAGCTCCAGCAGACCCTGAAGAAGACGATCGTCTTCATCACCCACGACCTCAACGAGGCCATGCGCCTGGGCGACCGCATCGCGGTCATGCGGGACGGCCGTATCGTCCAGACCGGCTCGGCCGAGGACATCCTCCTGCGCCCGGCCAACGACTACGTCGCCTCCTTCATCCAGGACGTCGACCGCTCCCGGGTGCTCACCGCGGCGGCCGTCATGGACGAGGACACCGACGGCGACGAGATCGGCTGCGCCTGCGAGACCGCGACCACGGACACCCCGTTCACCGAGCTCTGCGCGATCAGCGCACGGCTGACGCACGCCGTCGCGGTCCTCGACGACAAGGGGAAACTCGTCGGCCGCGTCCCCAGACAACGCCTGATCGGCTTCCTCGGCGACCAGCAGGGCGAACCCGCGCCCTGCGACAACCCGCGCGGCACCCGCGACGGGAAGGTGATCGCCAATGCCTAGGCTCCACTTCGGCGACTGGATAGAAGACCTGGTGGGCTGGCTCCAGTCCCATCTGACCTGGCTGTTCGACCTGGTCAACACCGTGCTCGGCGGCATGTACGACGCTGTCGACACCGTCCTCGGCGGCGGTGAGCCGCTGCTCATGGCCGGCGTCCTCGCGGTGATCGCGTGCTGGCTGCGCGGCCTGCTGCCCGGTGCGCTGGCCTTCGTCGGCCTAGCCCTGATCGACTCGCTCGGCCTGTGGGACGACGCGATGGACACGCTCTCGCTCGTCCTCGTCGCCTCGGTCATCACCATCGTCCTCGCGGTACCGCTCGGCATCTGGGCCGCCCGCAGCGAACGGGTCAGCGCCCAGCTGCGGCCGGTGCTCGACGTCATGCAGACGATGCCGGCGTTCATCTACCTCATTCCCGGCGTCATGTTCTTCGGCGTCGGCACCACCCCCGGCCTCCTCGCGACGATCATCTTCGCCATGCCCCCGGGCGTACGCATGACCGAGCTGGGCATCCGGCAGGTCGACGGCGAGCTGATCGAGGCGGCCGAGGCGTTCGGCACCAGCCCGCGCAGCACCCTGGCCCGCGTCCAGCTGCCGCTCGCCCTGCCGACGATCATGGCCGGCGTCAACCAGGTCATCATGCTGGCCCTGTCGATGGTGGTCATCGGCGGCATGGCCGGCGCCGGCGGCCTCGGCGAGCAGGTCTACTCCGCGATCACCCAGCTCAAGGTCGGCCTGGCCGCCGAGAGCGGGGTCGCCGTGGTCATCCTCGCGATGTACCTGGACCGGATGACCGGAGCGCTGGGCCGGCGGGTCTCCCCGCTCGGCCGCCGGGCCGCGGCCAAGGCGGCCGTCGCCGCAGCGGGCCGCTTCCGGCTCGCGCACTACAAGCCGGGCGGCGCTGTCGCGGTCATCGGTGTCGTGATCCTCGCGCTCGTCGCGGGCGGCATGAACCTGGCAGGCTCCGGCAGCAGCAAGGAGGCCTCGGCCGGCACGAACGTCGGCCAGGGCAAGAAGATCAACATCGGTTACATCCCCTGGGACGAGGGCACCGCCACCACCTATCTGTGGAAGGAGCTGCTGGAGCAGCGCGGCTACGAGACCGACGTCAAGCAGCTCGACCCCGGCCCGCTCTACTCGGGCGTGGCCCGCGGCGACATCGACTTCCAGACCGACGCCTGGCTGCCGACCACGCACAAGGCGTACTGGGACAAGTACAGCGCCCAGCTCGACGACCTGGGCGCCTGGTACGGGCCCACGTCGTTGGAGCTGACGGTTCCGTCGTATGTGAAGGGTGTGGACTCGCTGGCCGATCTGAAGGGTCGGGGCAAGGAGTTCGGCGGGAAGATCATCGGTATCGAGGCGAGTGCCGGGATGATGGGCACGTTGAACAAGTCGGTGCTGAAGGCGTACGGGCTTGAGGGCGAGTACAAGGTGGTGTCGTCGAGTACGTCGTCGATGCTGGCGGAGCTGGACCGGTCGATCGAGAAGAAGGAGCCGGTCGTGGTGACCTTGTGGTCGCCGCACTGGGCGTACGGCAAGTACGACCTGAAGAAGCTCAAGGACCCCGAGGGTGCCTGGGGCGAGGGCGAACAGATCCACACCGTCGCGCACAAGGGCTTCGCCGAGAAGGACCCCACCGTCGCGAAGTGGCTGAAGGACTTCAAGCTCACCGAGCAGCAGCTGACCGGCCTGGAGAACGACATCCGCGCCGCCGGCGAAGGCCATGAGCAGGACGGTGTCCGCGCCTGGCTGAAGAAGAACCCCGGCCTGGTGAACAAGCTCGCCCCGGTCCCCGGCGCCGCGAAGGCCCAGGGCAAGGACGCGGGCAAGACCGTGAACATGGGCTACTTCCCCTGGGACGAGGCCATCGCCGCCACCTACCTCTGGCAGAACATCCTCGAGGACCGCGGCTACAAGCCGAACGTCAAGCAGCTCGACCCCGGCCCGCTCTACACCGCGCTCGCGCAGGGGCAGATGGACGTCCAGCTGGACGGCTGGCTGCCGACCACGCACAAGGAGTATGTCGACCGCTTCAAGGGCAAGTTGGACGACCTCGGCTCCTGGTACGGGCCGACGTCGCTGGAGCTGACGGTTCCCTCGTATGTGAAGGGTGTCGATTCGCTGGCCGATCTGAAGGGTCGGGGCAAGGAGTTCGGCGGGAAGATCATCGGTATCGAGGCGAGTGCCGGGATGATGGGGACGCTGAACAAGTCGGTGCTGAAGGCGTACGGGCTTGAGGGCGAGTACAAGGTGGTGTCCTCCAGCACGTCGTCGATGCTGGCGGAGCTGGACCGGTCGATCAAGAAGAAGGAGCCGGTCGTGGTGACCCTGTGGTCGCCGCACTGGGCGTACGGCAAGTACGACCTGAAGAAGCTCAAGGACCCCGAGGGCGCCTGGGGCAAGGGCGAACAGATCCACACGGTGGCCAAGAAGGGCTTCGGCCAGGAGTTCCCCGAACTCGGCGGCTGGCTCAAGAACTTCAAGCTGACCGAGGAGCAACTCGCCTCACTGGAGGTGGAGATCCAGAAGGGCGGCGCCGGGAACGAGAAGGAGTCGGCACGCCGTTGGATGGACGCCCACCCCGGGATCGAGGACGAGCTGGCGCCTGTGGCGGGATAGGCACGAGACGGAACGGCACCGGGTGCGGGACGCGCGATCACGTGCATCCCGCACCCGGTGCCGTTCGCGTTGCGCCGGCCAGGAACCGGACCGGACCCGTCCGCGCCTACGGGAAGGATCCGGCCAACCACAGAGCGCTACGCCACGCCCTCGACCCTCTCCGCCACTCCCTCCCCGACCAGGCGTTCCACCCGCGCCCACCAGGGAACACGGAAAGCCGCCGCAGCATTGAAATGAACACGGGATACTGGTGCTGATCGGGGGTCAGCGGTGGCGCGACGGCGGCCGACGCGTCTAGGAGCCGATCCGGCTGGCGCGAACCCATGGGTCGTACTCCCCCTGACGTGTCGTCGATGTGACGGGCGCATGAAACGGTTTGCCGAACATGCGTAGGGTGCAGAGAACTCAACAGAAGGTGTGCGCCGGGCGACGGGCGCGAGGACAGCGGACCGACGAGCGAAGGAGGGAGCCGGAGCGATGGGCGACCACAAAGAACAGCCACTTCGGGTGGGCGCGGCCGTGCGTCGGCGACGCCGTGCCCTGGACCTCACCCTCGCCGTCGTCTCCGAGCGCAGCGGCCTGTCGGTGCCCTTCCTGAGCCAGGTCGAGAACGACAGGGCGCGCCCCAGCAGGAGCTCCCTCGAAAAGGTCGCCGACGCGCTGCGTACGACCGCCGTCGAACTCCTCGCCGCCGCGGACCCGGCGTGCAGTGTCGACGTGGTCCGCGCCGAGACCACCGAGCTGGCGCCGGAACCACGGGCGCGGTCCCTGGTGCGGGGTCACCACCAGATGCATGCCTCGGAGTTCACCGGGGACCATGACGCGGGCCGTGAATTCCAGTACCGCAACGACCAGTTGATGTACGTCGCCGACGGCGCCGTGGAGATCGAGGCCGAGGGCCGCGCCTACCGCCTGGGCCGCGGCGACACCCTGTACCTCACCGGCGGGGTGCGCCACCGCTGGCGGGCGACGGTGCCGGACACGCGGGTGGTCGTGGTCGCGGTGGCCGAGCACATCGAGGCGGTCCGGGACCGGCCGGGGCGCTGATGCGCGTCGTGTCGCTGGTGCCGTCCCTGACGGAGGCCGTGGCCGTGTCGGCCCCCGGCATCCTGGTCGGCGCGACGGACTGGTGCGGTCACCCGGCCGACCTGGACGTCACCCGCGTCGGCGGCACGAAGAACCCCAAGGTCGACCGGATCATCGCCCTCGCCCCCGACCTGGTGGTCGCCAACGAGGAGGAGAACCGTGAGCCCGACCTCGCCGCCCTCCGCGCGGCCGGCGTCGAGGTCCTGGTCACCGAGGTGCGGAACGTACCGCAGGCCTTCCACGAACTCGCCCGCGTACTGGACGCCTGCGGGGCGACGCCCCGCCCGCGCTGGCTGGACGAGGCGGAGGAGACCTGGTCGTCGCTGCCGGTCCCGTCCCTCCGTACGACGGCCGTGGTCCCGATCTGGCGCCGCCCCTGGATGGTGCTGGGCCGCGACACCTTCGCGGGCGACGTCCTGCACCGCCTCGGCATCGACCACCTGCACGCGACCCATGAGGACCGCTACCCCCGGATCCCCCTGGACGACCTGCGGGCGACGGCCCCGGATGTCGTCGTCCTGCCCGACGAGCCCTACCGCTTCACCGCCGACGACGGCCCCGAGGCCTTCCCCGGCCTGCCCTGCGCCCTGGTCAGCGGACGGCACCTGACGTGGTACGGGCCGTCACTGGTCGAGGCGCCGACGGTGCTGGGCGCGGCGCTGCGAGCAGCGTGCCGTTGAGCAGGCCCTGGGCGGTGCGCGCGGCGGTGACGGTCCAGGCGGCGACGAGTACGCCGTACACGCCGACGGCGAGCCCCTCGTAGACGACCAGTCCGGTGTGCCGGGCCAGGGCCTCGGCGCCGGTGACGCAGGTGCCGACCGGGAAGGTGTACGCCCACCACGTCATCGAGAACCCCATGCCGTGCCGTCGGGCGCGCAGGACGTGGGCGGCGGCGAGGCCGGACCACAGGAGGGCGAAGCCCATGACGGGGACGCCGTAGAGGACGGCCAGGAGGCCGAAGCCGTCGCTGTACGGCGGCGGGAGCACGCCCGGCGCGACGTCCGCGAACATGCCGACGGCGGTGGTCGACTGACCGAGCGGGCCCAGCACCAGGAACAGGGTCGGAGTGAGGGCGAGGGGGAGCGGGCCGCCGGTGATCAGGCGGGCGAAGACCAGCGGCAGCATCAGCAGCGTGGCCAGGAGACTGAGCCCGAACATCGCGAAGCAGGCCAGGAGCAGCGTCTGCCGGGCCTGGCCGGGCGGCAGATGCGGCACCAGGAGCGGGCCGAGCGCGGCGGACACCATGGGCGCGACGAGCGGCAGCAGCCATACGGGCGTGGCCTGTGACGGCTCCGCGCGATGGCGTACGGCCATGAGGTACGGGACGGCGACGGCGGCCGCCAGCCCGACGGCCGTACCGGCGCTGAAGAGCAGGGCGTCGAGTACGACCGCCGCCTCCTCGCCGATCCAGTCCGCCCCGACGGTGATCGCGCCGCCGCCCACGGCCAGCAGGGCCATCGACAGACAGCCGTAGAAGGGCGCCGTGGCCGGGTCGAGGAGATGGGCGCGGGCCTGGTCGCGATGGTGGGTCCAGTGCAGGGCGCGGGCGGCGAGGAGGGTGAGCAGCAGGACCAGGGAGAGCGCCCAGACGACCGTGCAGACGGTACGCAGGCCGGGGAGCTGGACCGGCAGCCCGGCTCCGGCGGTGGCGACGGCGGCGGTGCCCATGACGGCGGCGTACCAGTTGGGTCCGAGATGACGGACTGCGGTGACCATGTGATGAGCGTCGTGGGGTCTGTCATCTCCCACCAGGGAGTTTGCCTCTATGGCGACATAAACTGGGCTTATGACTCAGTCGGCGGAGGGGCAGTTTCGCGCGGGATCCCTGGCACATCGGGTCCCGGATCTCGGCGCGCTGGAGCTGTTGCTGGCGGTGGCCCGGCTCGGCAGTCTCGGTGGGGCGGCGCGGGAGCTGGGGATCACCCAGCCGGCGGCGAGCAGCCGGATCCGGTCGATGGAACGCCAGTTGGGGGTGGCGCTGGTGGACCGGTCACCCAGGGGTTCCCGGCTCACGGACGCCGGGGCGCTGGTGACGGACTGGGCGCGGCGGGTCGTGGAGGCGGCGGAGGCGTTCGACGCCGGGGCGCAGGCGTTGCGGGACCGGCGTGACTCGCGGCTTCGGGTGGCCGCGAGCATGACGATCGCGGAGTATCTGCTGCCGGGGTGGCTGCTCGCGCTGCGCGCCCAGCGTCCCGACACGGCGGTGTCGCTGCTCGCCGGGAACTCGGCGGCGGTCGCGGAGCGGTTGCTGGCGGACGAGGCGGACCTGGGGTTCGTGGAGGGGGTGAGTGTTCCGACGGGGCTGGACTCCGTGGTGATCGCTCACGACAACCTGATCGTGGTGACGGCGCCGGGGCATGTCTGGGCGCGGCGGAGACGTCCGCTCGCGGGGGCGGAGCTGGCGGTGACCCCGTTGATCCTTCGGGAGAAGGGGTCGGGTACTCGGCAGGTGCTGGACGCGGCGTTGGGCGGGTTGGCGCGCCCGCTGATCGAGCTGTCGTCCACCACCGCGGTGAAGGCGGCCGCGGTGAGCGGGGCGGGGCCGGCGGTGCTCAGTGAGCTCGCCGTGGGGGAGGAGCTGTCGATGCGGCGACTGGTCAGCGTGCCCCTGGCCGACGTGTCCCTCGCGCGCGACCTCCGAGCGGTGTGGCCAACGGGCCACCGCCCGGTGGGCCCGGCCCGAGACCTCCTCTCCCTGACCCGCGCCTAGCCCAGGGCTCCGCCCCTTCGACCCCGGGGGTCGTTCTTCGGGTGCGGGCCGGTGGGGGCTGGTCGCGCAGTTCCCCGCGCCCCTGAGGTCTTTCAGCCCGTCCGGCGTTTGAGGACGAGGCCCGGAGGGCCGACAGCGGGGGTCTGGGGGCGGAGCCCCCAGGGATGGGACGGGTAGGGGC
>NZ_JAKEIP010000287.1 GCF_021474425.1 Streptomyces muensis
ACCCCCCTCCGAGAACCCGAGAGGCAGTCCGCATGAGCCGCGCAGACGACCTGCCCCACCTCCCCCCAACCTCTCAAGTCCCCAGCCGCAGACTGCTGCTGAAGGGCGCCGCAGCCGCCGGCGCCCTGACCGCCGCGTCCGCCCTCCCCGGTGTCGCCCACGCCGCGCCCCCGAAGGCAGCCCCCTTCATGAACCCCCTCGTCCAGCAGCGCGCCGACCCCCACATCCACCGGCACACCGACGGCCACTACTACTTCACGGCCACCGCCCCCGAGTACGACCGCATCATCCTGCGCCGCTCCCGCACCCTGAACGGCCTGACCACGGCCGCCGAGTCGGTCATCTGGCGGGCCCACCCGACCGGCGACATGGGCGCTCACATCTGGGCGCCGGAGCTGCACCGCATCGGCGGCAAGTGGTACATCTACTTCGCCTCCGCGCCCGCCGAGGACGTGTGGAAGATCCGCATCTGGGTCCTGGAGAACTCCCACCCCAACCCCTTCAAGGGCACCTGGGTGGAGCGCGGCCAGGTCAAGACCGCCTGGGAGACGTTCTCCCTGGACGCCACCACCTTCACCCACCGGGGCGCCCGCTACCTGTGCTGGGCGCAGCACGAACCCGGGCTGGACAACAACACCGGGCTCTTCCTCTCCGAGATGGCCAACCCCTGGACCCTGAAGGGTCCTCAGATCCGGCTGTCCACCCCGGAGTACGACTGGGAGTGCGTCGGGTTCAAGGTCAACGAGGGCCCGTACGCCCTCAAGCGCAACGGCCGGATCTTCCTCACCTACTCGGCCTCCGCCACCGACCACCACTACTGCGTCGGCATGCTCACCGTCGACGCCGACGCCGACCTGATGAACCCGGCCAGCTGGTCCAAGTCCCCGACCCCGGTCTTCACCAGCAACGACACCACCAAGCAGTACGGCCCCGGCCACAACTGCTTCACCGTCGCCGAGGACGGCCGCAGCGACGTCCTCGTCTACCACGCCCGCCAGTACAAGGAGATCGTCGGCGACCCGCTGAACGACCCCAACCGCCACACCCGTATCCAGAAGCTCGGCTGGAACCCCGACGGCACCCCGGACTTCGGCATACCCGTGGCGGACGCCACCGCCGCGACCGTGAAGGAGAGTGCGTGACGATGAGACGTGCGTACGCGGTTCTGCTCGCCCTCTGCGTGGCCCTGGCCGCCGCCCTGGTCACCGCGGGACCGGCCCAGGCGGCACCCCAGACCATCACCAACGGCACCCAGTTCACCGACCCCTCGGGCAACCCCGTGCACGCCCACGGCGGCGGCGTCATCAAGGTCGGCTCCTACTACTACTGGTTCGGCGAGCACCGCAACGCCGACAACACCTTCCGCTACGTGGACGCCTACCGCTCCACCGACCTGAAGAACTGGGAGTTCAGGAACCACGTCCTGACCCAGTCCAGCGCCACCGAGCTGGCCACCGCCAACATCGAGCGCCCGAAGGTCATGTACAACGCCGCCACGGGCAAGTTCGTCATGTGGATGCACAAGGAGAACGGCACCGACTACAGCGAGGCCCGCGCCGCCGTCGCCGTCTCCGACACCGTGGACGGCAACTACACCTGGCGCGGCAGCTTCCGCCCGCTTGGCCAGCACATGTCCCGTGACATCACGGTCTTCGTCGACACCGACGGCACCGGCTACATGGCCTCCGCCGCCCGCGAGAACTACGACCTGCAGATCTACCGCCTGACCAGCGACTACACCGGCATCGCCGCCCTGGTCGCCGACCCCTGGCACGGCGGCCACCGCGAGGCCCCCGCGCTGTTCAAGCGCAACGGCGTCTACTTCATGCTGACGTCGGGCGCGACCGGCTGGAACCCCAACCAGCAGCAGTACGCCACGGCCACCAACATCGCCGGACCGTGGACCGCGATGAAGAACATCGGCGACTCCACGACCTACGGCTCGCAGACCGCGTACGTCCTTCCCGTGCAGGGCACGTCGACCACCTCGTACCTCTACATGGGCGACCGCTGGGGCAACTCCTTCGGCGGCACCGTCAACGACTCCCGCTACGTCTGGCTGCCGCTGACCTTCCCCTCCTCGACGTCGATGTCCATGTCCTGGTCCCCGGAGGTCACCATCGACACGGCCACCGGGTCGATCAGCGGGACGAGCGCCACGTACAACACGCTCGTCGCACGGCACAGCGGCCGGTGCGCCGACGTCACCAGCCAGTCGCTGTGGGCCGGCGCCCAGATCAAGCAGTACGACTGCAACGGCGGCAACAACCAGAAGTACTGGTTCAAGTCCGTCGGCAGCGGCTACTACCAGCTGATGGTCAGGAACAGCTCCCTGTGCGTCCAGGAGAACGCGAACACGGTCACCCAGGAGAACTGCAACGCCTCCTCGACCGGCCAGCAGTGGTCGCTCACCACCACCGGCTCCTACGTGAACGTCAAGTCCCGCGCGACCGGGGAGTGCCTGGACGTGAACGGCGCGTCCACCGCCAACGGCGCCGCGATCATCACGTACACGTGCAACGGCGGCACGAACCAGCAGTGGACGCGCGGGACATGAGATGCCGTCAGGCGAGCAGGTCGATCGCGTCGATCGCCGTGCCCGCGCTGAGATAGCCCGTCGTCCCCGAACCGCTCACCACGTCGATCCTCAGCACGTTGTACTGGCCGGAGTCCGTCAGCCAGGCGGACGCCGGCACGCTGTACGTGAACGTGTGGTTGTTGCCCCGGTACGAACCGTTGGTCAGCGACCGGGTGTTCGGCTGGGTGGGCGGGGAGGGGATGGCGGAGGTCCAGTTGCCGTTGACCGACACCTGGGGGCGGCCGTTGGCGTACGCCGTCGTCACCCCGATCCGCAGGGTGTGCGCGGCCGCCGCCTGGGCCGCCGTCAGCCGGAAGTACACCAGGATCCCGCTGTTGACGTCCTTCCAGAGGTAGCAGGGGAAGGCCGCCGTCTCGTTGTTGCCGATGACGACGTTGCCGGTCCAGGACGCGGCCCGGACGTCGGACGGGTGCGCGTACGTCATCAGGTCGGCGTTCTTGAACCCGCTCGGCGTGCCGTTCCAGTCGCCGATCCGCCAGATCGCGCTCGCGTTGGACGGGTCGTTCGAGGACGGGATCGCGATCGTGTTGAGGGTGGTCGTGCCACCGGCCGTGACCGTCACCGACCCCGTGTACACGGCGAGTTCGCCCTTGAAGACGGTCAGCGTGTACGTCCCCGGCAGCACCCCTCCGATGGAGAAGTAGCCGTCGGACGCGCGCGCCGAACCCCAGTACTGGGCCGTCGGGTTGGCGAGCCCGACCGTGTACGGGTACGCCGTGTTCCGCCCGGAGATCCCGACCCCGGCCACCCGTCCGCGCCCGCCCGCGCCGACGTACCCGGACATGCCGAGCGAGTCTGCCCAGGAGGTGGTGAGCGTGCCCGGGAACAGCGACGAGGAGGGCGCCCCGCCGTCCGTGAAGGCGATGACGTACGGGCCCTGGAGGCCGAACCGCTGTGCCTCGGTCTGGTTCTGGCCGTAGTACAGGATCTCGTACAGACCGCCGCCGTCCGCGCTCTGGTGGCGCAGCAGCGAGCGGTAGAACGGGCCGCCGGAGGCCTTCTCGTGGTTGCTGCGCACGATCCACAGGCCGACGCTGCCGGTCTTCCAGCCGATGTAGTCGTAGTCCATCACCCGCAGCCTGGAGTAGTGCTTCGAGCGGGTCTGGCCGTCGGACTTCGCGAAGACGTCGGAGGCCTCGATGGTGCTGTTCGTGTAGGTGTAGGAGTCGGGCTCGTCGTTGAGGAACAGGCCCTTCCTCACGCGCAGGATGTAGCGGGTCGCGGAGACCGACGTGTCGGCCTTGTTGGTCCACAGGTAGATGTTGTTCTCGCCGCTGCGGGCCGCGTAGTAGTGCCGCAGCGTGCCGTACGCCACCGATATCAGGATCGTCGAACCCGACTGCCTGATGGACACGGAGGAGCTGCCGAGGCCGGACTCGATGTGCGAGTTCATGCCGCCGTAGCCCTGGTACTCCGTGCCCCGGTAGCTCAGCGAGGTCAGGTCGCCGTTGGACTTGCTGACCTTGAAGACGAGGTCGGCGCCGGTGTCGACGACGTAGTTCGACCCGTCGTCGCTCCAGCCGAAGGCCGCGGCGGACGCGGTGCCGCTCAGCGCGGCCGTGCCTGCGGCGGCCGCGGTGCCGAGCACGAAGGTACGGCGTCGGACCGGTCTGCCGGTGGATGCGGACATGGGGGGTGCCTCCTTCGAGAGGTGCTCGAGACGTGTTCGAGGGGTGCTTCGAGCGCTGTGGGGGTGGTGCGGGTGAGAGCGAGGGTGACAGTTGAATCGATTTCGCGAAAGGGCTTTCGTGGCGGAGAAGTTGGCAGTCTTGTGAAATCAGACCGAGGTCTAGAAAGCGCTTGCGGAAACGGGTACGGTCCAGCGCCAGGCCTTGTCGTCCTGTGGAGGAGCCGACGCATGAGACGTTTCAACCTCGCCGTCCTGGCGGCGCTGACGCTGAGCACCGGCCTGACGGCCGTACCGGCCCAGGCGCAGGGGTCGTACGACGGCCGGCGGCCCCTCGGCCTCGCCAACTGCACCGCCACCGCCTGCCACTTCGACGTCCCGCCCGGCACGTACGACGTGAAGGTCCTCCTCGGCGGCGAGGCCGCGTCCAGCACCAGCGTCACCGGCGAGACCCGCCGTGCCCTGCTCCCCGAGACCCCCGCCCCGGCCGGCGAGCGCGTGGCCCGCAGCTTCACCGTGAGCGTCCGCACCCCCGAGGGCGAGCCCACCGGCCCCGACGGAACCCCCGGCCTCGACCTCCGGCTCGGCGGCGCCGCCCCCGCGCTCGCCGACATCCAGGTCACCCCGGCCCGGCACGCCCGCCAGATCTTCCTCGTCGGCGACTCCACGGTCTGCGACCAGCCCGCCGACCCCTACACCGGCTGGGGCCAGCAGCTCCCGCAGTACCTCCGCAAGGGCGTCTCCGTCGCCAACCACGCCGACTCCGGCGAGAGCACGGTCACCTACCTCGCCGACTCCCGCCTCTGGGCCACCGTCCAGCCGCGGATGCGCCCCGGCGACCTGGTCCTGATCCAGCTCGCCCACAACGACAAGACCACCGACGAGGCGACCTACCGCGCCAACCTGGAGGCCCTGGTCGCGGGCGTCCGCGAGCAGCGCGGCGAGCCGGTCCTCGTCACCCCGATCGTGCGCCGCTGGTTCAACGCCGACGGCACGCTCGACAACGGCACCGCCCTGCTGGTGAACGGCCTCGGCGTGGACCACCCCGCCGTCATCCGCTCGGTCGCCGCCGCCCACGACGTCCCGCTGATCGACCTGACGGCGAAGACCAAGGCGCTGGTGGAGTCCCTGGGCGTCGAGGCCTCCAAGGCGCTGTACCTCTACAACGAGAAGCGCGACAACACCCACACCTCGGTGCACGGCGCGACGGTGTACGCGGAGCTCGTCCGCGACGAACTCGTCGCCCGGCATCTGGTGCCAGGGCGTGTCTTTCGGCCCAGCCCGACCTTGCCTGACGGCACCTCTTGAATGAGGGTGAGCGGGGTCTGGTGCGTGCAGCTGCAAGGCGGAGGAGGGAGTCGACGCGGAGCGTCGGCGACCGACGACAACGCGGCAGATGCACGCACCAGACCCCGCGACCAGGGCTGGGCCGAAAGACACGCCCTGGGCAAGGTGCGGGTGGGATGAACCCCTGGGGCGTTCCGACCGGAACCGGGACGCCCCAGGTCTGTACCGAGCCGGCGAGAAAGAGAACCGATGCACCTGCCTCCCGAAGACCCCGCCCTGAGCCCGCGCACCGGCTACACCCGCGCCCACTGGGAGGCGGCCGCCGACGCCCTGCTCGCCGCCGTGGAGCCGTACGCCACCGAGGACCGCGCCCTCTACCACTTCCCCGGGGAGCGCCAGAGCTGGTCGGGCCGCCTCTCCGACGGCCTGGAGGGCTACGCCCGTACGCTCCTGCTGGCGGCCTTCCGCCGGGACGAGACGGCGCTGCAGCGCTACGCCGACGGACTCGCGGCCGGCGTCTCGGGCGTCTGGCCCCGCATCGAGGACCGCAGCCAGCCCCTGGTCGAGGCCGCCTCGATCGCCCTCGCGCTGCGGCTGACCCGGCCGCTGCTGTGGGACCGGCTGGACGACGGGGTGCGGCAGCGGGCGGCGGCCTGGCTCGGTGACGGGCTGACCGCCGAGGCCTGGCCCTGCAACTGGGAGCTGTTCCCGGTGACGGTGGGCGGCTTCCTCCAGGAGATCGGCCACGAGGCCGAGGAGTCCCGCAAGGCGATCGACCGAGGCCTCGAACGCATCGAGGACTGGTACGTCGGCGGCGGCTGGTACACCGACGGCGACGGCCGGAAGTTCGACTACTACAACGGCTGGGCGATGCACCTCTACCCGGTGCTGCACGCCTGGCTCGCCGAGGACGAACGCCTTCTCGACCTGTACGGCGGCCGGCTCTCCCGCCACCTGGAGGACTACGCCCGCCTCTTCGGCGGCGACGGCGCCCCCATGCACCAGGGCCGCTCCCTGACCTACCGCTTCGCGACCACGGCCCCGCTGTGGCTCGGCGCCCTCACCGGCCGCACACCGCTCACCCCGGGCGAGACCCGCCGGCTGTCCTCCGGCGCGCTGAAGTACTTCCTGGAGCGCGGGGCCGTGGACCCCAACGGCCTGCTGACCCTCGGCTGGCACGGCCCCGACGAGACCGTCCTGCAAGGCTATTCGGGCCCGGCGTCCCCGTACTGGGCGAGCAAGGGCTTCCTCGGCCTGCTCCTCCCCGCCGACCACGAGGTGTGGACGGCGACGGAGGAACCCGCCCCCGCCGAGCGCACGGACGCGGTCACCGCCATCGCAGCCCCCAACTGGCTCCTGCAGTCCACCAGCGCGGACGGCCTGGTCCGCCTCCACAACCACGGCAGCGAGGACGTCCGCTACGACCCGTACTACACCCGCCTCGCCTACTCGACGGTGACCGCGCCCGCCCCGACGTACGACAACAGCGTGATCGTCGGCGACGATCCGAGCCGCACGGACATCGTGCCGCTGGGCACCGGCGACGGCTGGGCGGCCTCCCGGCACTCGGTCGGCGACGGGACACGGGTGACGAGCGTGGTCCTCGCGCAGGGCGCCGTGGAGGTACGGGCCCACCTGGTGACGGGCGCGGCGCCGGGAACGCCGGTCCGGATCACGGGGTGGGCCGCACAGGACGGTATCCACGCCGAACTCCGCCCGATCGCCGGACTCGACGACGACCTCACCGGCGTCACCGCCCCCGCACCCACTCTCTTCGTAGCCCTCGTCCGCCTCACGGCAGAGCCGGAACCCGCGCCGCTCGACGAGTTGGTGACCGTGCGCGTGACCGAGGCCCCTGAGATCCACGTCCGCTGGCATGACGGACCTACCGTCCGCGTGCGGTTCGCGGACGACAACGGTGTACGGGTCGAGACGGCTAGCGCCTGACCTCCTGATCGGTGATGCCCGCCCGGTCCAGCGCCCTGGCGACGGCGGGCGGGTCCAGCGGGTCACCGTCGGCGTGGGAGCGCAGGCGCTCCAGCAGCAGTCGGGCGTCCAGCCGGTGCGCCTCGGCGTCGGCCAGGAGGCGGTCCCTGCCCGAGCCGTCGCCCGTGTCGTCGAGGTAGAGCGCCAGCTCGCGCAGCAGGTCACCGCGGTCGACGAAGTCGCTCATGCCGCAGTCCAGGCCGTCGTCGCCGAGGCTGTCGGGGTAGGGCGCCCGGCTCCACGCCCCGTCCTCGTACCAGTAGACGCAGCCCAGTTCGTATCCTTCGAGCCGGTCCCGCAGCTCCTCGTACGGCAGCCAGTCGGGGCCGCCGGCCAGCATGTCGATCGGCGGCTTGTGCCACTTCACGCCGCTCGACTCGTCCTCGCCGTAGAGCACGAACCGGCCCTCGCCCATCCTGGACATGGCCCACCAGGTGCAGCCGGCGTCGTCCCAGTGCAGGCCCGCCTCATCGATCCAGCCACCGGTCCGGTGCCCGCTCGGGCACTCTTCCCCCTTGGCGGTCGCCTGGACGGCGGCGAGCAGCGCCCACCGCGCCCACAGCACCTCGCCCGGCGGAAGGTCGTCCGGCCGCCCCGGTCGGTGAATGGTCATGCGAGCCCCCGTGTGTTCTGGCCGTGTCCGCGCCGCGATGATGATCGCCGCAAGACTACGACCTTCGACCTCAGGGCTTGAGGCGGGCGATCTGAAGCGTCTTCGTGGTCGGGGAGGCACCAGCCAGGGGCGTCGCGTACGACGGCTTGACGGGTACGGAGGCCCAGGTCAGCGTGCCGTCCTTCTGGACCGCGATGTCACCGGTGATCCGGGTGGAGACGACCTTCGTGGCGCTCTTGAACCTGCCGTTCCAGTCGATGAGCCTGAAGCTCGTGCCCGTGAACGTGCCGGTGCAGGTACCGGCCTTGCACTTGGCGTTCTTCAGCGACTCCCAGGACAGCAGCAGCCGGTCCTTGCCGTACGGGGCGAGGCGGACGTTGACGTGCTCCGTGCCCTTGGTGTCGGAGAGGCGGATCGCCTTGCCGGGGCCGGAGTTGCGGTTCTTGAGGAAGGCGACCGCCACCTGGTGGGTGCCGGTCTTCGGCGTGACCGTCCAGCCTCGGCCGGACGAGTCGGCGGGGTTCTTCTTGGCGGAGGCGGCGCCACGGGAGGCGAAGGCGGTGGCGTACCGCCCGCCGGTGGACTTCACGAGATCACCGGTACGGCTCGGGAACGTGCCGCCGCAGTAACCCGCCCAGCACTGCTCGCGCTGCACGACCGGGGCGACGTCGGGCGCGCCGATCCCCGTCGACACGAACAGCCCCGAACGCCAGTCGTCGAAGCAGAGGGAGGTGAAGGCGCCCGTCTTCTCGGGGTGCAGGGCGATGCCCTCGTTGTGGCTGCACCCCCAGCTCCAGCCACCACTGAGCTTGGCCCCCTTGGCGCTGACGTACGACAGTTTGTCGCCGAAGTGCCCGTCGGCGAAGCCGCCCGCGCCGTGCACGACGAAGTAGGCGCCGTACTTGCTGCCGTTCCAGGTGAGCTGGCCGTCGAGAGTCGGGGACGTGTCGTGGGACGAGGCGCCGGTCAGCTTGGTGCGGAAGGTCTGCCTGCCGTTGCTGTAGCGCACGATCGCGGCGGCCGTCTCCTTCCACTTGTTCGTGTCGGCCACCCGGGTGAGCAGCGCGAAGCCGTCGTTGTGCGCGACGAGCCCACCGACCTCCTTGGTGCCCTTGACGACCGTGTCCGCACCCGACCGCTTCCCGGCCGCGGTCAACGGGGTCACATGGACACCGTCCGCGGCGGGCCACGCGACGCGCAGGGTGCCGTTCGGCGCCACCGCGGTCGCCGTGCGCGTCCACTCACGGGTGTTGTTGTAACCGGCCGACAGATACGGGAACTTGGCCGGCAGACTCACTCCGGTGGTCGTCGGCGTGAGCGTGGGCGCGGCGCTCGGGGCGGCACCGGCGGTCGCGTACCAGGCTCCGACCAGGGCGGCGGTGGCGGCGAGGCCCGCGATGAGGGGCTTACGGGCGAAGTGGGCCCGGCGGTGGCCGGGGTGTCGTGCGGAAGTCATGCCCTGCGGTCGCCACCGAGAACGCAAAGGTTGCTGAAGATTCAAGATTGTGTCCCGTGTCACTTCGGCCGACACCGAAACAACGCACACCTAGCATTCCGAGGGCGGCGCACCCCCACACACCCGCAGCCGCGTACGGCGGCAAGGGGCCGTGTCGGGGGGTGTCCGCCCGCAGCGGCGGGCGTCAACGCCGAGCACATCTCAAAGCAACCGAGCCGCCCGACCGAGGACGGACACCCCCCGGCGCGGCCCCGACCCACAACCCACCGCAAGGCG
>NZ_JAKEIP010000288.1 GCF_021474425.1 Streptomyces muensis
CGCCCCGCCCACCCGTCTCCAGTGCCCCGGGCGCGCACCGATGAGCGCCCCGAGGCCACGCCTCCTGCTGGGTCTCGTGCACGCCGGCGCCGCCCTGCTCGTCGCCGTCTGCCTGGTCGACACCCTCGGCAGCGGCCTCACCGAACGCGGCACGGCCCTCGCCTTCGGGATCCTCGTCACCCTCGGCGAGCTCGCCCGCTGGACGGCAGCGGCGAGCCGGGAGGCCGCACCGCTCGGAGCCGCCGCCGCGCTGTCGTACGCCCTGCTGGGGGAGCACGACGGACAGCCCACCCAGCACGGCGTCGCCCAGGTGGTCTGCGTCGTCCTCGCCGCCGCCCTCCTCGGCAGCGTGCCGCACATCGCGCGCGGCCGACCCGTCCTCGACCACCTCGCCAGACGGGTGCTCACCGTCGGCTTCGCCGCCGTCTGCTTCCAACCGCTGTACAACCAGGGCACGTTCCACGGCTGGGGCACCGCCTACGCCCTGCTGCTGCTCGCGATCCTCGCCCTCACCGCCCTGTGCGACGCCCTGCTGGCCGCCGCGCTGGCGCACTCCCGCACCCGGTGGCCGTTCGGGCCGCTGCTGCGCGACGAGCTGCGGGCGACCCTCGGGATCGGTTCGGCCGTCTGCGCGACGGGCGCGGTGACGGCGCTCGCGGTCGCCGTGGCCGGGCTGTGGGCGCTGCCCGTCTTCTCCCTCCCTCTCCTGCTCACCCAGATGTCCCTGCGCCGGTACGCCGCCGTGCGGGCCACCTACCGGCAGACCATCGCCTCCCTCGCCCGGGCCACCGAGATCGCCGGGTACACCCCGGCCGGACACGCCCGGCGGGTGGCCGCGCTCAGCCGGGAGGTGGGCCGTGACCTGGGACTTTCCGAGGCTGAGCTCACCGTGCTCGAGTACGCGGCCCTGATGCACGACATCGGGCAGCTCAGCCTGGTCGACCCGGTGCCGGCCGGGGCGACGGCCGTACTGCCGGTGGAGGAGCAGCGGCGGATCGCGCTGCTGGGCGGGGCCGTCGTACGGCAGACCGGGGTGAATCCGCAGGTGGCGATGGTCGTGGAGCGGCTCGCCGACCCCTGCCCGGAGCAGCCGGTCGCCGCGCGGATCGTGCGGGCGGTCAACGCCTACGAGGAGAAGGCCCGCGACGCCGGGCCCGGCGGGCCGCTGCGGGCGCTGGAGGAACTGCGGCTCGGGACCGCCGGGGACTATGCGCCGGAGGTGGTGGGTTCGCTCGCACGGGTGCTGTCCAGAGACTGTCTGACACCCCCTGTGGTTGGGTAACCCATGGGTAATGAGCGCCCTTCCAGCCGTACGTGGTTGGATGCGAATGAGAGTGTGTCCGGGGGCGAGCACTAGCCAGCCCACTCCACGGAACTGGCAGGCGGGAATCGTGAGGATCTTCGGCAAGGGACGGCACCGGCCCTCCGCCTCCTGGCGGCAGGCCACCGACCGTGCGTTCACGCTCATCGGCGACGGCCGCTACGACGACGCGGGCGCGCTGCTGACACGGGCCGCCGATCTGGAGCCCTGGCTTTCGGAGTCCTGGTTCAACCTCGCCCTGCTGCACAAGTTCCGGCACGACTGGGAGCAGGCCCGCGCGGCCGGGCTGCGCGCCGTCGCGCTGCTCGACCGGGAGACCGGGGCGCCCGACTGGTGGAACGTCGGCATCGCGGCCACCGCCCTCCAGGACTGGCCGCTGGCCCGGCGGGCCTGGCAGGCGTACGGGCTGCGGGTGCCCGGCCCCGCGACCGACTCCGGTGAGCCGGTCGGGATGGACCTGGGCAGCGCGGCCGTACGGCTGTCCCCGGAGGGGGAGGCCGAGGTCGTGTGGGGGCGGCGGCTCGACCCCGCCCGGATCGAGGTGCTGTCCATCCCGCTGCCGTCCTCCGGGCGGCGCTGGGGCGAGGTCGTGCTGCACGACGGGGTGCCCCACGGGGAGCGGACCACGTCGGCGGGGCACGCCTATCCCGTCTTCGACGAGATCGAGCTGTGGGCGCCGTCGCCGGTGCCTACGTGGGTGGTGCTGCTGGAGGCTGCCACCGAGGCTGACCGGGACGCGTTGGAGCAGCTTGCTGCCGATGCCGGGTTCGCCGCGGAGGACTGGTCTTCTTCGGTGCGGCTGCTGTGCCGGATGTGTTCTGAGTCGCGGATGCCGTCTGATGAGGGGGACGGGGAGCATCTGGATCCGCATGATCACAGTGAGCCGGGGCATCCTGGGCCGCTGGGGCATCGGACGGATGGGCAGCTTTGGGTGCCGGAGCGGGAGTGTGGCGTTGCGGCGCCGGCCTCGTTGGTGCGGGGGTTGTTGGACGGGTGGGTTGCGGACAGCCCGGACTCGCGGGATTGGCGGGACTTGGAAGAGGTCTGCTAGTCGCCGTAGGGGCGGGGTGGTTCGCAGGCCGCGGGCCGTGCGTGGTTGATCGCGCCCACGCGGCGGAGCCGCATATTGACACAGCCCCGCGCCCCTATCGGGGCGCTCCCCGTACCCTGTATCAGCATCACACCCTCTGTTCTTGTGCAAGGAAGGCGATCCGTAGGTCATGGCCCAGCAGGACACCGAGCAGCAGCACGCGGGCGTGCTCCCCGTGGACGACGAGGGGTTCGTCGTCGACACCGAGGACACGGAGGAGCGCGAGAACGCCTGGCGTGAGCGCGGCACCTCGCGGCCGATCACCGTCGTCGGGAACCCGGTGCTGCACAAGGAGTGCAAGGACGTCACCGAGTTCGGCGCGGAGCTGGACCAGCTGGTGGCGGACATGTTCGCCTCGCAGCGCACCGCCGAGGGCGTCGGCCTCGCCGCCAACCAGATCGGCGTCGATCTGAAGGTCTTCGTCTACGACTGCATGGACGACGAGGGCAAGCGGCACGTCGGTGTCGTGTGCAACCCGAAGATCGTCGAGCTGCCCGCCGACCGGCGTCGGCTGGACGACAGCAACGAGGGCTGCCTGTCCGTGCCGACGGCGTACGCGCCGCTCGCCCGGCCCGACTACGCCGAGGTGACCGGGCAGGACGAGAAGGGCAACCCGATCAAGGTGCGCGGCACCGGGTACTTCGCTCGGTGTTTGCAGCACGAGACCGACCATCTGTACGGCTACCTCTACATCGACCGTCTCTCCAAGCGGGAGCGCAAGGACGCGCTGCGGCAGATGGCCGAGAACGAGCCCCGCTACCCCGTGGTCGCGAACGACTGAGGCTCCTCCAGCACCCTCACAAGTCACGTGTGTACGGCGCCTGTTCAGGTTCACCTCCTGACCAGGCGCCGTTCGCATGTTCGATCCCATTCAGGCAAATCCGTTCCCAGAACGGTCAGTTATGGTGCTGAATGGAAGGGCGAATGGCGGCTGAGGGGAGTTTGTTCGTGCATGCTTTCTCAGACAGCACCACAGCGACATCGACGGCGGTCCAGGTTCCACCGTCGCTCTCTCTCCCGGTGATCGAAACGGCGTTTCCCAGGCAACTCCATCCATATTGGCCCCGGCTGCAGGAGAAGACCCGCGCCTGGCTGCTGGAGAAGCGGCTGATGCCGGCCGACAAGGTCGAAGAACATGCCGACGGCCTTTGCTACACCGATCTCATGGCCGGGTACTACATGGGCGCCCCGGACAATGTCCTCCAGACGATCGCGGACTTCAGCGCCTGGTTCTTCGCCTGGGACGACCGCCACGACCGCGACATCGTCCATCACCGCCCGGCCGCCTGGCGGCGGCTCAGGTTCCGGTTGCACGCGGCGCTGGACTCTCCCGAGGATCATCTGCACCACCAGGATCCGCTGGTCGCGGGGTTCGCGGACAGTGTGGGGAGGCTGTACGCGTTTCTGCCCGGGACGTGGAACGCACGGTTCGCCCGGCATTTCCACCTGGTGATAGAGGCCTACGACCAGGAATTCCGCAACCGTGTCGAGGGGCGAATACCGACGGTCGAGGAATACCTCGAACTGCGTCGGCTCACCTTCGCGCACTCCATATGGACCGATCTACTGGAGCCGAGCGCCGGAACGGAACTTCCGGACTCCGTGAGAAATCATCCTTCCTTTCGGCGGGCGGCATTGCTGAGTCAGGATTTCGCCGCCTGGTACAACGATCTGTGTTCCTTCCCGAAGGAAGTTGCGGGCGCGGAGGTCCACAATCTGGGAATCAGCCTCATCGCGCACAAGGGGCTGACTCTCGAAGAGACGGTCGCGGAAGTGAGGCGCCGGGTCGAGGAATGTGTCGCCGATTTCCTCGTCGCCGAGCGCGAGGTTCTTCGATTCGCCGACTCCCTCGCCGACGGCACGCCGCGGGGAAGGGAGATCAGCGCCGCCGTGCGCGCCTGTGCCGG
Organism: Streptomyces muensis; assembly: GCF_021474425.1. Lineage (GTDB taxonomy): Bacteria > Actinomycetota > Actinomycetes > Streptomycetales > Streptomycetaceae > Streptomyces > Streptomyces muensis. Next base: position 4,319 of record NZ_JAKEIP010000288.1, read on the forward strand.
CAATATGCGCAACTGGTTCAGCTCGGTCTACTGGTTCCACCACGAGTCCGGCCGGTACCGCGTCGACAGCTGGGACGACCGGTCCACGCCCCCGTACGTCACCAACGAAGCGGCAGGTGAGCTATGACCACGGTCCTGGAACTGCGTGAACCACCCCTCGCCGGCGGCGGCGTTCCGCTTCTGGGCCACGGCTGGAGGATGGTCCGTGATCCGCTGGCCTTCATGGCGGCGCTGCGCGACCACGGCGACGTCGTGCGGATCAGGCTCGGTCCGAAGACCGTGTACGCCGTCACCACGCCCGAACTCACCGGAGCGCTGGCGCTGAGTCCCGACTTCCACATCGCCGGGCCGCTGTGGGAGTCCCTGGAAGCCCTGCTCGGCAGGGAGGGCGTGGCCACCGCCAACGGCCCCCGGCACCGCCGCCAGCGGCGCACCATCCAGCCCGCCTTCCGGCTCGACGCGATCCCCGGGTACGGGCCGATCATGGCGGAGGAGGCGCGGGCGCTGACCGAGCGCTGGCAGCCCGGCCGGACCGTCGACTGCACCGCCGAGGCGTTCCGGATCGCCGTGCGGATCGTCGCCCGCTGTCTGCTGCGCGGCGCGTACATGGACGAGCGGGCCGACCGGCTGTGCGCCGCCCTCGACGTCCTCTTCCGCGGGATGTACCGGCGGATGGTGATCCCGCTCGGGCCGCTCTACCGCCTGCCGCTGCCGGCCAACCGCAGGTTCAACGGCGCCCTGGCCGATTTTCATCTCCTGGTCGACGAGGTCGTCGCCGAACGCCGGGCATCCGGTCAAAAGCCGGACGATTTGCTGACGGCATTGCTCCAGGCCGAGGACGAGAATGGCGACCCCATCGGGGAGCAGGAGATCCATGATCAGGTCGTCGCGATATTCACCGCGGGCGCCGAAACCGTGGCCTCCACGATCTTGTGGCTGCTCCATGTCCTCGCGGAACACCCGGAACACGCGGACCGGATCTGCGCGGAGGTCGAATCCGTCACCGGCGGCCGACCCGTGGCATTCGAGGACGTCCGCCACCTGAGGCACACCAACAATGTCATCGTGGAGGCGATGCGTTTACGTCCGGCGATCTGGATTCTCACGCGACGGGCGGTGACCGATACATCACTCGGTGGCTATCGCATTCCAGCCGGGGCCGACATCGTATACAGCCCCTACGCCGTCCAGCGTGATCCGCGGTCGTACGTCCGCAACCTCGACTTCGACCCCGATCGCTGGCTTCCGGAACGCGCCAAGGACGTACCGAAATACGCCATGAGCCCGTTCGGCGTCGGCAATCGCAAGTGCCCGAGCGACCACTTCTCCATGGCGATGCTGACGCTGATCACGGCGGCGCTGGCCGGCAAGTACCGCTTCGAGCAGCTGCCCGCCTCGAACGACACGACCCGGGTGGGCATCACCCTGCACCCGCACACGCTGCTGCTGACGCCCGTGGCCCGGGAGTAGCCCGGGCCGCTCCGGCGGCTCAGGTCGCTTCGGCGGCTCAGGCCGCTTCGGGGCCCTGGAAGGTCCGTCGGTAGGCGTTCGGGGTGGTGCCCAGGGCGCGTACGAACTGATGGCGCAGCGCGGCCGCGGTGCCGAACCCGGTTCGACCGGCGATCGTGTCCACCGTCTCGTCCGTCGCCTCCAGCAACTCCTGGGCCAGCAGCACCCGTTGGCGCAGGATCCAGCGGTAGGGAGTCGTGCCGGTCTCCTGCTGGAAGCGGCGGGCGAAGGTGCGCGGGGACATCAGCGCCCGCTCGGCGAGCTGCTCGACGGTGACCTCCTCGTCGAGGTGCCGCTCCATCCACGCCAGCACCTCGCCGACCGTGTCGCACTGGGAGCGGGGCAGCGGGCGCTCGATGTACTGGGCCTGCCCGCCGTCCCGGTGCGGCGGCACCACCATGCGCCGGGCGATCTTGTTGGCGATCTCCGGCCCCTGTTCCTGCCGCACGATGTGGAGGCAGGCGTCGATTCCGGCGGCGGTGCCGGCGCTGGTGATCACGGACCCCTCGTCGACGTACAGCACGTCCGGCTCGATGATCGCCCTCGGGTTCCGCCGCGCCAGCTCCTCCGCCTGCCGCCAGTGCACACTGCAGCGCCGCCCGTCGAGCAGTCCGGCCGCGCCCAGCACGAAGACGCCGGAGCACACGCTGAGCACCCGTGCGCCCCGCTCGACGGCCCTGACCAGGGCGTCCAGCAGCTCGGGCGGGTAGTCGCGGGTGACGTACTCGCTGCCGGCCGGCACCGCGATCAGGTCGGCCTCCTCCAGCCGCTCCAGACCGTACGGCGTGGAGACGGAGAGTCCGCCGACATGGGTGCCCAGCGTCGGCCCCTCCGCCGAGACGACGGCGAAGTCGTACGTGGGCAGCCCCTCGTCGCTGCGGTCGATGCCGAACACCTCGCAGACGACGCCCATTTCAAAGAGATGTACCCCGTCGAGGAGGACGGCGGCGACGTTCTTCAACATGCTGCCAGTGTGCCTCGCGACTGGCAGTAAATCGAGGGTGTACGGCAGTCCTGCCACTGTTCGTAAGGAGTGTCTGGCGCGACAGTGGTGTCATGACTGCAGAACAGACACAGACACTGCTCGCCATGGTCGTCGTGCTCGGCATGTTCGTCCTCCTGGTCCTCCCGTCAGTGATCGGGATCGTGCACGACCGGCGCATCGACCGTCAGATCAGGGAGGCCCAGGAACGCGACAAGGCTCGGACTCAGAAGTCCTCGTCCAGGTCGACGGTGCCCTCCACCGCCACCTGGTACGCCGACGGGCGCCGCTCGAAGAAGTTGGTCAACTCCTGAACGCCCTGCAGCTCCATGAAGGAGAAGGGGTTCTCGGAGCCGTACACCGGAGCGAAGCCGAGGCGCGCGAGGCGCTGGTCGGCGACACACTCCAGGTACTGCCGCATCGAGTCGGTGTTCATGCCCGGGAGGCCGTCACCGCACAGGTCGCGCGCGAACTGCAGCTCGGCCTCGACGGCCTCCCTCAGCATGTCGGTGACCTGCTGCTGAAGCTCGTCGTCGAAGAGCTCCGGCTCCTCCTTGCGGACGGTGTCGACCACGTCGAACGCGAAGGACATGTGCATCGTCTCGTCGCGGAACACCCAGTTGGTGCCGGTGGCCAGACCGTGCAGCAGGCCCCGGCTGCGGAACCAGTAGACGTAGGCGAAGGCACCGTAGAAGAACAGGCCCTCGATGCACGCCGCGAAGCAGATCAGGTTGAGCAGGAAGCGACGCCGGTCCGCCTTGGTCTCCAGGCGCTCCAGCTTCTCGACCTCGTTGATCCACTTGAAGCAGAACTCGGCCTTCTCGCGGATGGAGGGGATGTTCTCGACGGCGTCGAAGGCGGCCGCCCTGTCCTCCGGATCGGGCAGGTAGGTGTCGAGCAGCGTCAGATAGAACTGGACGTGCACGGCCTCCTCGAAGAGCTGCCGGCTCAGATACAGGCGCGCCTCGGGTGAGTTGATGTGCTTGTACAGCGTCAGCACCAGGTTGTTCGCCACGATCGAGTCGCCCGTCGCGAAGAACGCGACCAGCCGGCCGATCATGTGCTGCTCGCCCTCGGACAGCTTCGCGAGGTCGGCGACGTCCGAGTGGAGGTCGACCTCCTCCACGGTCCAGGTGTTCTTGATGGCGTCCCGGTAGCGCTCGTAGAAGTCCGGGTAGCGCATGGGGCGAAGGGTGAGTTCGAAGCCCGGGTCGAGAAGGTTGGCGTTACGGGTACTCATTACTGGCAGGCCTCGCAGGACTCGGGGTTCTCAAGGGAGCAGGCGACGGCTTCCGGGTCGGCCGTCTGCTGTACGGGGATGGTGGCCGGGGACTGGCCCTGGGCGGCGCGGGCGATACGGGTCGCCGGGCGCGAGCGCAGGTAGTACGTCGTCTTCAGGCCCGACTTCCAGGCGTACGCGTACATCGAGGAGAGCTTGCCGATGGTCGGCGTCTCCAGGAACAGGTTCAGGGACTGCGACTGGTCCAGGAACGGGGTCCGGGCGGCGGCCATGTCGATGAGCCCGCGCTGCGGGATCTCCCACGCCGTGCGGTACAGGGCCCGTACGTCCGCCGGGATCCAGGCGAAGTCCTGCACCGAGCCGCCCGACTCGCGCAGCGCCTCACGGGTGCGGGCGTCCCAGACGCCGAGCGCCTTCAACTCGTCGACCAGGTAGGAGTTGACCTGGAGGAACTCGCCGGACAGCGTCTCGCGCTTGAACAGGTTGGAGACCTGCGGCTCGATGCACTCGTAGACACCGGCGATGGAGGCGATGGTGGCGGTGGGCGCGATGGCCAGCAGCAGGGAGTTGCGCAGCCCGGTCGCGGCGATACGGCCGCGCAGCGCGGCCCAGCGCTCCGGCCAGGTCAGCTCGGCGTCCGGGTAGTGGTCGGGGTGCAGGACACCCCTTGCCGTACGGGTCTTCTCCCAGGCCGGCAGCGGGCCGCTGCGCTCGGCGAGGTCGGCGGACGCCTCGTAGGCGGCGAGCATGATGCGCTCGGCGATGCGCGTGGAGAGCTGTTTCGCCTCCGCCGAGTCGAACGGCAGCCGCAGCTTGAAGAAGACGTCCTGAAGCCCCATCGCGCCGAGGCCGACGGGACGCCAGCGCGCGTTCGACCGGCCCGCCTGCTCGGTCGGGTAGAAGTTGATGTCGACGACACGGTCGAGGAAGGTGACGGCCGTGCGGACGGTGGCGTCCAGCCGCTCCCAGTCGATGTCGCCGGTCGCGGTGTCGACGAACGCGCCGAGGTTGACCGACCCCAGGTTGCAGACCGCCGTCTCCCCGTCGTCCGTGACCTCCAGGATCTCCGTGCAGAGGTTGGAGGAGTGGACGACGTGGCCCGGCAGGGCCGTCTGGTTGGCGGTGCGGTTGGCGGCGTCCTTGAAGGTCATCCAGCCGTTGCCGGTCTGCGCGAGGGTGCGCATCATGCGGCCGTACAGGTCACGGGCCGGGATGGTCTTCTTCGCGCGGCCCGCCTCCTCGGCCTTGCGGTAGGCGGCGTCGAACTCCTCGCCCCACAGGTCGACCAGCTCGGGCACGTCGGCGGGGGAGAACAGGCTCCACAGGCCGTCGGCATTGACCCGCCGCATGAACTCGTCCGGCACCCAGTGCGCCAGGTTCAGGTTGTGCGTACGGCGGGCGTCCTCACCGGTGTTGTCGCGCAGCTCCAGGAACTCCTCGATGTCGGAATGCCAGGTCTCCAGGTAGACCGCGGCGGCCCCCTTGCGCCGGCCGCCCTGGTTCACGGCGGCGACCGAGGCGTCGAGGGTCTTCAGGAACGGGACGATGCCGTTGGAGTGCCCGTTGGTGCCGCGGATGAGGGAGCCGCGGGAGCGGATTCGGCTGTACGACAGACCGATGCCGCCGGCGTGCTTGGAGAGGCGGGCGACCTGGTGGTAGCGGTCGTAGATGGAGTCCAGCTCGTCCTTGGGAGAGTCCAGGAGGTAGCAGGACGACATCTGGGGGTGGCGGGTGCCGGAGTTGAAGAGGGTGGG
>NZ_JAKEIP010000289.1 GCF_021474425.1 Streptomyces muensis
GGCGGGAAGGGCGAGCAGGCTCTCCTGCTGTGCCGCCGCGTCGGCCGTGTCGAGGACGCGGCGCAGGGTCACCATGCCGGGCGCGGCGTCCGCGGCGAAGCCCACCCGCAGGGAGAGCGTCGAACTGTCGGGGGTCTCCTGCTCGACCGCCGCCGTCATGCACGCGCAGATCATCCGGCTCATGTCATGGGCGACGGCGAGGTCGTCGGCCGGCACACCGGTCCGCCCGCCGGCGGCGGAGGCCAGCAGCAGCTCGCGCAGCAGTCCCTCCCAGTGCTGTTGCGCCGCCCAGTACAGGGTGTACGGCACGTCGTACAACGCCACCGACACGGTCGGACCCGACGGAGCCACGGTCTCCCACGCGGACGTCGGCGGCGCCGGGACCTCGGGCCACAGCTCGAACCAGACCGTCTTGTGCCCTCCGCCGCTGTGCACGCCATGGCTGGTGGCCAGTTCCTCCACCAGCGTCAGCCCTCTGCCCGTGCAGGCGTACGGATGACGGTCGTGCGGCACCAGCCCCTGGCCCGGCCGGTGATCGGCCACCTGCACATGCGCCCGGCCCTCCACCGCCCAGGCCCGCACCTCGGTCTCGGTACGCGCGTGGATCACGGCGTTGGTCACCAGCTCGCCGGTCAGCAGCTCGGCGACATCGACCAGATCCGGCGTGGCCCCGCCCAGCGCCGACCGCACGAAACGCCGGGCCACCGCGGCGTTCTCCGGCGCCGGGGCCAGGCGCCGGGATGCCGCCCAGGGAGGCGTGGGGCTGCCCATGCGTCCCGGTGTGCCCAGAAAAGTCGACCTGAAAAGAGGGCTCCCGGGCCGCACCGGCCGGAATTCCCGGTCGCGCCGCCGACACCGGCGGCCACGCCCCCACCCGGATGCCGAGGGCGTTCCAGCTCGTCCTGGACCTCCTGGACCGCGACGAGATCGGCGAGGAGACTGTCCGGGAAGGTTCGCGTTCCTCCGTGATCTGGTCGAAGGGATCGCGGAGCGTCCGGATCGCGTCGGAGACCGATGACACCACCCCTGGACGTCCTGGTCGTGGGCGCCGGCCCCACGGGGCTCGCCCTCGCCGCTCAACTGCGCGCCCACGCAGCCCGGTTCAGGATCGTCGACCGCTCCCTCGACCGGGTGCGCGAGTCCCGGGCGCTCGGCATCCAGCCGCGCACCCTGGAGGCGCTGGCGGGCTTCGGCGTGACCGACCGGCTCGTGGACCTGGGCAATCCCGCGATGCGGCTCCGGCTGCACCTGGCCCGGCGCACGACGACGGTACGGCTGTTCGACATCGGGGTGACCGACACCCCGTACCCCTTCCTGCTGTTCCTCTCGCAGGCCGAGACGGAGAGCGTGCTCGGCGAGCATCTGAGCGCGCGGGGCGTCACGGTCGAGCGGGGCACCGAGCTGGTCCGGGCGGAGCGGCGGGGGCCGGGCGTGGTCTGCCGGCTGCGCGGCCGGGACGGCGCGGAGGAGGTCGTGACGGCGCGTCATGTCGTCGGCTGCGACGGCGCCCACAGCACGGTGCGCGCCCAGGCGGGCATCGGCTTCGAGGGCTACGCCTATCCCCGGACGTATGTGCTGGCCGACCTGGACGTGGGCGGGCTGGAGCCCGGCGCCGTGCACTCGTACATGACCCGGGGCGGGGTGCTGATCTTCTTCCCGCTGGGCTCGCCCGCGCCCTGGCGGATGCTGGCCGTGCGGCCCTCCGACGCCCCGGACGGCGAGGTGACGTTGCCGCTGCTGAGACGGATCGCCGACCGGTACGGCGCGGACGGGTCCGCCCTGCGGGATCCCGTCTGGATGACCGACTTCCGGCTGCACAACCGCGGCGCCGGCCACTACCGTTCCGGCCCCTTCTTCCTGGCAGGCGACGCGGCCCACATCCACAGCCCGGCCGGGGCACAGGGCATGAACACCGGCATCCAGGACGCCCTCAACCTGGGCTGGAAACTCGCCCTGGTGTGCCGGGGCGCCGCACCGGAGGAACTGCTGGAGACCTACGGAAGCGAACGTCTCCCGGTCGGCCACGCCGTACGCCGCTTCACCGACCGCGCGTTCGTCATCGGCACCAGCCCTCACCCCGTCCTCCGCTTCGCCCGCGAGCGACTCGTCCCGCGGCTCGCCCCGCTCGCGATGCGCGCGAAGGCACCCCGCCGACGGATCTTCCGCACCGTCTCCGAACTCGGCATCCACTACCGCGGCAGCCCCCTCTCGACTACGGCCACCCGACCGCCCCGCCACGGCCCGAGGGCCGGGGACCGTCTGCCCGATCTGCCGCACGGCCTCCAGGCACGGATCGCCGCCCCCGGCTGGCACCTGCTCCTGACCGGACCCTCGCACCTGTGGCCCGACGAGCGGCTCGCCCCGCTCCTGGCAGGCAGGGCCGACCTGCTCACCGTGCACCGCCTCGGCGACCAGGGTCCCTGGCCGGACGTCGCCCAGGGCCTCGTACGGCCCGACGGCCACCTCGGATACGTCGCACGCGGCGCCGACCTGGCCGGACTGCGGGCCTACGTCGCCCACTGGCTGAACGGCACCCGGCGCTGATCCGTACCCCCTCTCGTGCACCCACCGTCACACCGAGGAAGCTTCGTGCAGTCACACCGAGGACGCGTCGGCCGCGGCGCCCGTACCGCGACGGCGACCGGCACTCTGGCCCTTCTGCTCCTGGCCACCGCCTGCGGCGGAGGTGAGGGGGAGGACGCCGCCGCGAAGAGCAGCCCCACGAACGTCGCCGCCACCGTGGCCGGCGTGGTGGCACCGGCGAAGGTCGAGGTGATCGCCGACCTGACCGGCTGCAAGGTCAAGATCCGGACCGAGGCGGACGAACTGCGCGAGGGGGTCTGCCACACCCGGCAGGGCGACTACCTCATCACGACGTTCCCGCAGGAGAAGCTCAAGCTCACCTGGCTGGACGCGGCCGCCGTCTACGGCGGCGAGTACCTCGTCGGCACCCGCTGGGTGGTCAGCGCGAAACCGGAGTTGCTGGAGCGGCTCCGGCCTCGACTCGGCGGAAAGATCCAGCAGTTGCGGGGCGTGGGACCGACCCCGGGCCCGACGGCGTCGTGACGACAGGCCTCACTCGGCCGCGTCGCTGATGCCCAGCCGCAGATGCTCCACGTGGTACACGGCCTGGTCGAGCAGCTCGGCGACATGGTGGTCGTGCAGCGCGTACACCACCGAACGGCCGCGCCGCTCACCCACCACCAGGCCGAGGTTGCGCAGCAGCCGCAGCTGATGCGAGCAGGCGGACTGCTCCATGCCCACCTCGGCCGCGAGCTCCGTGGCCGGCAGCGGCCCTTCGCGCAGCCGCGCCAGGATCAGCAGCCGGGAGGGGGTGGAGAGGGCCTGGAGGGTGGTGGCCACCTTGGCCACGTTGGCCGCGTCCAGACGTACGCGCTCCGGGGCGTCCTGCGCGGTGGTGACGGCTCCATGACCCATGCGGGTATCTTACTCATCGCACGCGAACACATGAATGATTCTTCATGTCCCGTGCTACAGGCTCCGTGGCGCGATCCGGCAGCTCCCAGCACACACGAGGTCGATGTCGGATTCTCGCCAGCCCTCAAGGCCGTACGTCGTCGATGCTGGACTCATGCAGAAGGGGATGCACACCGACACCGAGCGCTGCGTGCGCGCCGTCCAGTCCAAGGACGCCCGTTTCGACGGCTGGTTCTTCACGGCGGTCGTGACGACCGGGATCTACTGCCGGCCCAGCTGCCCGGTGGTCCCGCCCAAGCCGGAGAACATGCGGTTCCACCCGAGCGCCGCCGCCTGCCAGCAGGCCGGGTTCCGGGCCTGCAAGCGCTGCCGCCCGGACACCAGCCCCGGCTCCCCGGAGTGGAACCAGCGCGCCGACCTCGTGGCCCGCGCCATGCGCCTGATCGCCGACGGCGTCGTGGACCGCGAGGGCGTACCCGGCCTCGCCGCCCGCCTCGGCTACAGCACCCGGCAGATCGAACGCCAGCTCCTCGCCGAACTCGGCGCAGGACCGCTCGCCCTGGCCCGCGCCCAGCGCGCCCAGGCGGCCCGCCTCCTCATCGAGACGACACCGCTGCCCATGGCCGACATCGCCTTCGCGGCCGGTTTCGCCTCCATCCGCACCTTCAACGACACCGTCCGCGAGGTCTTCGCCCTCGCCCCGACCGACCTGCGCGCCCGCGCACCCCGCAGCACCCCAGGAACCCCGCCGAACACCGCGGGCGCCCTCACCCTCCGCCTCCCGTTCCGCGCCCCCCTCAACCCCGACAACCTCTTCGGCCACCTCGCCGCGACCGCCGTGCCCGGCGTCGAGGAATGGCGAGACGGCGCCTACCGGCGCACGCTCAGGCTGCCGTACGGCCACGGCCTCGTGTCCCTGTCACCCCAGCCCGACCACATCGCCTGCCGCCTCACCCTCAGCGACCTGCGTGATCTGACCGTCGCGATCAGCCGGTGCCGCCGGATGCTCGACCTGGACGCCGACCCGGTGGCGATCGACGACCAGTTGCGCACGGATCCGCTGCTCGCGCCCCTGGTCGACAAGGCGCCGGGCCGCCGCGTCCCGCGCACCGTCGACGAGCCGGAGTTCGCCGTACGGGCCGTGCTCGGCCAGCAGGTCTCCACGGCCGCCGCCCGCACCCACGCGGCCCGCCTGGTCACCGCCCACGGCGAGCGGGTCGACGACCCCGAGGGCGGCCTCACCCACCTCTTCCCGTCCCCCGAGGCACTGGCCTGCGTGAACCCGGACGCACTGGCGATGCCCCGCACCCGCCGCACCACGTTCACCACCCTGGTGCGCCAACTCGCCGACGGCGAGGTCCGTCTGGGCCCGGACAGCGACTGGCCCGAGACCCGGGCCGGGCTGTTGGAGCTGCCGGGCTTCGGCCCCTGGACCGTCGACGTCATCGCGATGCGCGCCCTCGGCGACCCCGACGCCTTCCTCCCCACCGACCTCGGAATCCGCCGTGCCGCCCAGGAACTGGGCCTCCCGTCGACACCCGCGGCCCTCACGGCCCGCGCGGCCGCCTGGCGGCCCTGGCGGGCGTACGCCGTCCAGTACCTCTGGGCGACGGACAGCCACCCGATCAACTTCCTCCCCGTGTAAGCACGTTAGGAACACCTGATGAAACAGCACACCGTGATCGACAGCCCCTACGGCCCGCTCACCCTCGTCGCCGACGACGGCGTCCTGTGCGGTCTCTACATGACCGAGCAGCGCCACCGCCCGCACGAGGAGACCTTCGGCACCCGCGACGACTCCCTCTTCGACGAGGCCACGGACCAGCTGGAGGCCTACTTCGAAGGCGAGTTGAAGGACTTCACCCTCGAACTACGCCTCCTCGGCACCCCGTTCCAGCGCCGCGTCTGGGAGCAACTGCGCAGGATCCCCTACGGCGAGACCCGTTCCTACGGCCAACTCGCCGACGCCCTCGGCAACTCCGGCGCCTCCCGCGCGGTGGGCCTCGCCAACGGAAGGAACCCGATCGGCATCATCGTCCCCTGCCACCGCGTCGTCGGAGCGAACGGCAGCCTCACCGGATACGGCGGCGGCCTGGAGCGCAAGCAGCGCCTGCTGGACTTCGAGAGCGGAACCGCCCTGTTCTAACCGTGCACAACGACCCTCCCGGCCGGCGGCCTACCCGGCGAGTTCACGCAGCAGCCGCGGCAGCGCGGTGCCGATGGGTTCGCGTACGACGTCGTCGGCGCGGTCGTCGTACGGCGTCGGCTCGGCGTTGACGATGACCAGCCGGGCGCCGTGGTCGGCGGCGACGCCCGCGAGGCCGGCGGCGGGCTGCACCTGGAGGCTGGAGCCGACGGCGAAGAAGACCTGGCAGGCCTTGGTGATCGCGACCGCCTCACCCAGCACCACCGGATCGAGCCGCTCGCCGAACATCACCGTCGCGGACTTCAGGATCCCGCCGCACTCCAGGCACGGCGGATCCTCCTCACCGGCCTCCACGCGGGCGAGGGCGTCCTCCATCGGCCCGCGCGCATGGCACTTCGTGCAGAGCACACTGCGCGCGCTGCCGTGCAGTTCGAGCACCTTGCGGGCGGGCATCCCGGCCAGCTGGTGCAGCCCGTCCACGTTCTGTGTGATCACCCGCACCGGCACCCCGGCCCGCTCCAGCTCGGCCACCGCACGATGCGCCGCGTTCGGCTCGGCCTTCAGCGTGCGGTTCTTGCGCCGCATCTGCCAGGAGCGCCGCCGGATCTCCGGATCACCCATGTAGTACTCGTACGTCACGAGCTTCTCGGCCTCGGGGTCGCGCCGCCACAGTCCGTTCGGGCCGCGGTAGTCGGGGATCCCGGAGTCGGTCGAGATACCGGCGCCGCTGAGCACGGCGACGAGGGGCTTGGTCATGCTGCCGAGGGTAGGACGGCGCCGTTCGGGCGGCGAATGGATATTCGAGCGGCCCGGTGAGGTGCTAGCGTCCCGGCATGGCCAAGGTCACCGTGTCGCTCGATGCCGAACTCGTCGTGGAAGTCATGGTCCTCGCTGGGGTGGGCAGCCCGCAGGACGCCGTGGAGCTCGTCGTCCGCGACTACATCGCCCGCGGCCACCGCACCGAGGCCCGGGTCGCCGAACGCGACGACGCGCTGCGCGCGGTGGACGCCAAGCCCCGGGATCCCGAGGGCTGACCGCGCCCGGGTCAGCCCACCCGGTGACCGTTCTCCAGCTCCACCGTCCCGCCGCCGTCCGCGAGGACGTCCAGAGCGGCCAGCACCCGGCGGCCCAGGGCCCCCGGCAGATGACCGCCGATCTCCTCCCGCGGAACGAGCCGCCAGGACAGCAGTTCCTCCTCCTGCAACCGGATCGCCTTCAGTTCGTCCTCGCCGAGGACCCCACCGTCGTACAGATACGCCACCAGCGGCGGCCGCCCCGCCCCGTGCACCCAGTCCACCGCGAGCAGCCGGCCCAGCGCCACGTCCAGACCGATTTCCTCGGCCGTCTCACGACGCGCGCCCTGGCGGGGTGTCTCGCCGTCGTCGGACTCGATCGTGCCGCCCGGAAGCGCCCAGCCCTCACGGTAGTTGGGCTCCACGAGCAGCACCCGGCCCTCGGCGTCACGGAAGAGAGCGGCGGCACCGGCGAGGACACGGGGGAGCGAGGCGATGTACGCGGCGAAGTCCGGCGTGGAGGTCATGGACGAAGCCTAGCCAGCCCGCGCAACCGAGCCGCCGGCACCGATCAAGCCGCCACTCAGACCTCTGCCGCTGTCTCTGCTCCTGTCTCTGCCTCTGCCTGAGCCTCCGCCAGCCGCATCGTCCGCTCCGCCAGCTCGCTGATCCGCGCCCCGTCGAACCCGAACACCGCACTGCGGACCGTGTTCTCCAGCGGCTCGGTCCACTGGTCCGGGATCGCCTCCGCCCCGGTCAGCACACCCGCGACCGAGCCGGCCGTCGCCCCGTTGGAGTCGGTGTCCAGGCCGCCGCGGACGGTCAGGGCGATGGTCCGGGTGAAGTCGCCGTCGCCGTACAGGAGCCCGGCGGTGAGCACGGCGGCGTTCGGGATGGTGTGGATCCAGCCGAGCCCGGCGGTCTCCTCGGCGACCGTGGTCAGCGTGTCCTCCCAGGTCATCCGGGTGTCGTGGAGCGAGACGACACGGCGTACGGTACGGGCGAGTCGGCTGCTCGCCGGGATCACGGCGAGTGCCTGGTCGACGGCCTTGCGGACCGTGGGCGCCGTGAACGCCGCCGCGATCAGCGCCGCCGCCCACATCGCGCCGTACACCCCGTTGCCGGTGTGCGACAGCACCGCGTCCCGGCGGGCGAGGGCGGCGGCGCGGCGCGGATCGCCGGGGCAGGTCCAGCCGTAGATGTCGGCGCGGATCAGGGCACCGATCCACTCCTGGTACGGGTTGTCGTACGTGGCGGTCAGCGGCGGTTTCAGCCCGTTCGCGAGGTTGCGGTACGCGGCCCGCTCCGCCGTGAAGGTCTGCAGATACGGCAGCCGCAGCAGCCACAGGTCCCCGACCTGCTCGGTGCTGAAGCCGAAGCCGTGGGTCTCCAGGAGGTCCAGGCCGAGGATCGCGTAGTCCACGTCGTCGTCGCGGCAGCTGCCATGGATACGGCCGCGCACGCACTGCCGCCACTCGGGCCGCAGCTCGAACCCGTCGGCCTCGCTGACCGGCTCGGGAAGGTAGTCGGTGAGGGGCAGGGCGGCGGCCCGCCGCAGATAGCGGTCGATCCGGTCCCGTGTCCACAGGTCGCCCTGCTCGACCGGTTTGCCGAGCATGTTGCCCGCGATCCGGCCCAGCCAGCCTCCGAGGATGCGGTCGGCGAGCTCCGGCTCAGTGCCCACAGGGGTCATAGGACCGGTTTACCCAATTCCGGCGGCGGCCGCTCGGGGTTCGGCGGCTCGCACAGCGGCTTCCCGGCCCGCTCGTACGTTGTTCCCACAGAGTTCTCAGGGTCCGGGCAGCGCATGACGTCACGGGCCTCCTCCGGTTAAGGTCGCAGCGGCGCGACTGGCCTTGGCGTGCGCGAGGCCCGGAGAGCAAGGGGATAACAGGTGACACAGCGCGTGCTCATCGCCGCGGACAAGTTCAAGGGGTCGCTGACGGCCGTGCAGGTCGCCGAGCGGGTGACGGCCGGTCTGCGCCGGGTCGTGCCGGACGTCGAGGTCGAGGCCATGCCCGTCGCGGACGGCGGAGACGGCACCGTGGACGCGGCGGTCGCGGCCGGTTTCGAGCGCCGCGAGGTCCGGGTCGCCGGGCCCCTGGGGGACGAGGTGACGGCGGCGTTCGCGCTGCGCGGCGACACGGCGGTCGTGGAGATGGCGGAGGCCAGCGGGCTCCAGCGGCTGCCCGCGGGCGTCTTCGCGCCGCTCACGGCGTCCACGTACGGCTCCGGCGAGCTGCTGCGTGCCGCGCTGGACGCGGGTGCCCGCAGCATCGTGTTCGGGGTCGGCGGCAGCGCCACGACCGACGGTGGCGCCGGGATGCTGACCGCGCTGGGCGCGCGTTTCCTGGACGCCGACGGGGAGCCGGTGGCGCCGGGCGGCGGCGGGCTGGGCGCCCTGGCCACGGCCGACCTCTCGGGCCTCGACCCGAGGCTCGCGTCCGTCGAACTGGTGCTCGCCAGTGACGTCGACAATCCGCTGACGGGGCCGAAGGGGGCGCCCGCGGTGTACGGCCCGCAGAAGGGGGCCTCGCCGGATGACGTGGAGGCGCTGGACGCCGCGCTCGCGCACTTCGCGAAGGTGCTGGAGGGGTCGTTCGGGCCTGCGGCGGCCGAGCATGCCGCGGCGCCGGGGGCCGGGGCCGCGGGCGGTATCGGGTACGGCGCTCTGCTGATCGGCGCGGGCTTCCGGGCCGGGATCGAGGTCATGCTCGACGTGCTGGGCTTCGCGCCGGCGCTGGAGCGGGCGGATCTCGTCATCACGGGCGAGGGCTCTCTGGACGAGCAGACCCTCCACGGCAAGGCTCCCGCGGGGGTCGCCGCCGCCGCTCGCGCGGCCGGCAAGGAGGTCGTCGCCGTCTGTGGCCGCCTCGCGCTGGCGCCGGAGGCGCTCGGCCGGGCCGGGATCCGGCGCGCGTACCCCCTGACGGAGATCGAGCCGGACGTGGCCAAGTGCATCGCGGACGCGGGCCCGATCCTGGAACGCTCGGCGGAACGCATCGCCCAAGACTTCCTCTCCTGACCAACCTTCCCTCGCCCCCGCCGCCCCTACCCATCCCATCCCTGGGGGCTGCCGCCCCCAGACCCCCGCTGTCGGCCCTCCGGGCCTCGTCCTCAAACGCCGGACGGGCTGAAAATCCAGCCCCTCCGGCGTTTGAGGAGCGGGGTCTGGGGCGGAGCCCCAGAAAGGGGCGCGGGGAAC
>NZ_JAKEIP010000290.1 GCF_021474425.1 Streptomyces muensis
GTGTGGTCCTCCCCCCCCACCCCGGCCCCCCCCCACACCCCCGAGGAACCGAAGCCGGAGACCACGACCGCGGTGAGGTAGAGGCGGGCGGCGCGGTCGTGGTCTCCGGCTTCGGTACCTCGGCGTTGTGGCTGGTGTCCGGGGTCTGGGTGAAGGACCTCACGGGATCGGACGGCCTGGCGGCGCTGTGCATGGTCGCCATGTGGGCGCCCACCCTGGCCGGCCCGCTCCTGGGCACGCTCGCCGACCGTACCCGGCGCAAGCCGCTGCTGATCGGCGCGAACCTCCTGCTGGCCGTCCTCCTGCTGACCCTCTTCACCGTCGACTCCCCGGACCGCCTCTGGCTCCTCCTGGCGGTCCTGTTCGTCTACGGCGCCGCGGGTGTCGTCCACGACGCCGCCGAGTCCGCCCTCGTCGCCTCCGCCGTGCCCACGCCGCTGCTGGGCGACTTCAACGGGCTGCGCATGACGGCCTCGGAGGGCATGAAACTCCTCGCCCCGCCGGCCGGTGCCGCCGTCTACGCGGCGTACGGCGGCGCGAGCGTCGCGCTGCTGGACGCCGTGACGTTCGTGGTGGCGACCGGCCTGTACGCCTGCCTCCGCCTCCGCGAGAGCAGGCCCGAGCCGCCGAAGGGCGACTGGCGGACGCAGACCGCCGAGGGGGCCCGCTTCCTGTGGACGCGCCCCCGGCTGCGCCCCCTCGTCCTGGCCGGCGGCACCACCATGCTGTGCGCCGGCCTCAACGGCGCGTTGATCTACGCCGTCATCGACGGCCTCGGCCACACCCCCGCGTACGCCGGTGTGTTGTACGCCGTCCAGGGCGCCGGTTCGGTGGTGGTCGGGCTGCTCTCCGGCCCGGCGCTGCGCCGCTTCGGTGAGCGCCGTTTCGCCGCGTGCGGCATCGCCCTCGCGTCCGTCGCGGCCGGCCTGCGGGCCGTTCCGTCCGACCCGGTGGCCCTGGCGTGCGGCGCGGCGATCGGCGCGGGGCTGCCCTGCGTGCTGATCGCCGCGCTCACCGCCGTACAGCGTGAGACCCCGCAGGCCCTGCTCGGCCGTACGGCGGCGACGGCGAACACGCTCGTCTTCACTCCGAACGTCGTCGGGCTGGCGGCGGGAGCGGCGCTGGTCGAATTGTTCGACGTACGGCTGCTGTCGGCCGTCCTGGGTGCGGCCTGGCTGATGACCGTCCTGCCGCTGCTGCGTCAGAGCGCGGCGAGTCCCTCCCGTACCGCCACCAGGTCCGCGTCGGACGCCAACCCCGCGTGATAGAGCCGGATCTCGGTGGCGCCCAGCTCACGCGCGCGTGCCGCGTCCGACGCGAGCGTGCCCGGGCTGCCGCCCATCCCCGAGACCACACCGAGGTTGGCGGCGAGGACCGCGCCCTCGCGGCCCTGTGCGGCGAAGGGGGTCAGCAGGGCGGGGCCGCCCGCGCAGGGAACGACCACTCCGTCCGCGACGGCGAGGATGTGCTCGGGGTCGACGCCCGGGTTGGCGCCGACGTGGTGGGTCACCGGGTCGGCGTGCAGCAGGATCTGGAAGCCGTCTGGGGCGGCCCGGCGTACCGCGCGGACCGCGGTCTCCTGGAGCGTACGGGCGGTTTCGTCGCGCCACGCGCGCGTGGCCGCCGCCTTCGACTCGCCGAGCAGCTTCTCGACCCCGGCCCAGCCCTCGTCCGCGACGGTGCCCTGCCACAGCGGTTCGAGGGCGGCGCGTACGGCGGCCGCCAGTTCGTCGGCGTCCAGGCCCTGGGCGCCGTAGCCCTCCTCGCAGGTCGGGCAGAAGCAGAGCGCCATCAGGTACATCCCGGCGTCGCCGAGGGGGACCCCGCCGGTCTTGTCGTGGGCGTGCAGATGCTGCAGGCCGTACCAGCCGAGGGACTCCAGTTCCGTGCCGCTTGCACCGGGGCGTACGGCGGCCTCGGCGGCCAGTTCGACGAGGTACGCGCGCGTGGCGGGCTGTGCGATGCAAGGGGCCCAGGGGTAGCGGTCGCCGTAGGCGTTGACGACCGAGGTGTCGGGGTGCTCGGCGCCCAGGCGGGAGTTGTGCGCGAGGACGACCCAGGTGTGCACCTCCAGACCGGCGCCCGAGAGCGCGGCGGCCGCCTCGCCGAAGGCGTCGCCGGGTGCCCAGTCACCGGCCGGGTAGGGGCGCAGCTCCCGGCCCTGCCACCGGTCGTCCGTCGGGTAGAGCACGGCCGCGTGTTCGGCGGTGACGATGCGGTGGCGCGGGTGGCGGGGGGTGAGGGCTCGGGTGGAGTGGTAGGCGGCGGCGAGCGTCACCTGTCGCACGCCGAGGGAAGCGATCCGGCCGGGCGCCTCGGGGTCTCCGTTGATGTCCCAGGGGTAGACGAACGTCGACGCCTTCACTTGGTGTCCTCCGGCTCCTTCTCCAGCAGCGCGTATCCGCGCTCGATCACCTCGGCGAGCTGCTTCACATGATCCTCGCCCGGTTCGTGCAGCGGCGGCCGGACCTCCCCCACGTCCAGACCGCGCATCCGTACACCTGCCTTGACCAGGGCGACGGCGTACCCGCGGCCCTGGGCGCGCAGTTCGACGAACGGGCGGTAGAAGCCGTCCAGGAGACGGGTGACGGTCGTGTCGTCGCCCGTCTCCAGCGCCCGGTAGAAGGCGAGGGCGATCTCCGGGGCGAAGCAGAACACGGCGGAGGAGTAGAGCGTGACGCCGATCGCGCGGTAGGCGAGCTGGGTCTGTTCGGCGGTGGGCAGGCCGTTGAAGTAGAGGAAGTCACCGGGGCCCTCGGCGCGTACGGCGCTGACGATCCGCTGCATGAGGTCGAGGTCGCCGAGGCCGTCCTTGAGGCCGATGATCCCGTCGGTACGGGCCAGCTCGACGACGGTGGCCGGGGTGAACACGGCGTTGTCACGCTGGTAGACGATCACGGGGAGCGCCGTCGCCGCGGCGACCTCCCGGTAGTGCCGCAGCAGTCCCTCCTGCCCAGCGACGACGAGATACGGCGGCATGGCGAGCAGCCCGTCCGCGCCGGCCCTCTCGGCGAGCCGCGCGTACCGCACGGCGAGCGCGGTGCCGTACCCGGCGCCCGCGACGACCGGCACCCGTCCGTCCGCCGCTTCGACGGCCGTCCGTACGCACGCCTCGTACTCCTCGGGCGTCAGCGCGTGGAACTCCCCGGTGCCGCAGCAGGCGAACACGGCGGCGGCCCCGGCCTCGACGCCCCGGCGCACATGGGTGCGGTAGGTGTCGAGGTCGACCGTGCCGTCGGGACCGTAGGCGGTGACGGGGAAGAACAGCGGCCCGCCGGGGACACTGAGGCGTGCGGCGAGGGGGGCTGGCGTCACGGGCTCTCCCTGGAGCGAGTACGGAGCAAGCGAGTAGGAGCAGGAGGGACGGATGAGCAAGGGATGCAGATCTCTGATCAGAGTTTATGTTTATGAACGACATCCGCACCACCCTTGACGTCGAGGGGTGGTGATCCTTAACTAGTCCACGAATGTGAATACCGTGCACGCACGCGGCCGATCACTCAAGGAGCCCCGAGGATGCCCGCACCCCGCACCGTTCTGCTCACCGGCGCCGCCGGCGGCCTCGGCACGCTGATGCGGGACCTGCTCCCGGCGTACGGCTACGAGCTGCGGCTGCTCGACCTGCGCCCCATCGAGGGCGAGCCGGACGCGATCGTCGCCGACCTCGGCGACCGGGAGGCGCTGCGCGAGGCCGTGCGGGGCGTCGACGCGATCATCCATCTCGCGGGCATCTCCCTGGAAGCGCCGTTCGAGAAGATCCTGCGCGCCAACATCGAGGGCACCTACAACCTGTACGAGGCCGCCCGCGCGGAGGGCGTGGAACGCATCGTCTTCGCCTCCTCCAACCACGCGGTCGGCTTCACGCCCCGCCCCCAGGGCGACGACCCCCTGATCCCCATCGACACCCCGCGCCGCCCGGACACCTTCTACGGCCTGTCCAAGTCCTTCGGCGAGGACCTCGCGCAGTTCTACTGGGACAAGCACGGCCTGGAGACGGTGTCGGTGCGCATCGGCTCCTGCTTCCCCGAGCCGACCAGCGTGCGCATGCTCTCGGTCTGGATGAGCCCGGCGGACGGCGCCCGCCTCTTCCACGCGGCCCTGACCGCCGAGAACGTCGGGCACACCGTCGTCCACGGCTCCTCCGCGAACACCCGCCTGTGGTGGGACCTGACCAGCGCCCGCTCCCTCGGCTACGACCCGCAGGACGACTCCGAGCCGTACGCCGAGAAGCTCATCGCCGAGCAGGGCGACCTGGACCCGGACAACGTCGCGCACGCCTACCTGGGCGGCCATTTCGTCAGCGACCCCCCGATCTGGCCGTACTGACCGAAACGAGTCGACGCGAGAAGGCGGGCGGGCAACGAACGGGCCGCCCGCTGCGGAATTCGGGCACCAGCCGTGCCCGACCCCAGCAGACCCGGACACGGTGCGACAGCGTGCCTGAAGGGGCGCGGGGAACTGCGCGACCAGCCACAACACACCCGCAGACACCACACGACCGCACCCCCCGAGTCCCGAGTCCGCCCCGGGCACCCACAAGACCGAACGGGCACACACCGGGCAGTATCACCCCCGTAACAGACCTGGTCACCACCTCATACCCGCTGTAGAACTTCCCCCAAGGGCCACAGGAGAGCCCGAACGGGCAACAGCGAGGCAGGTGACGACCATGAACAGAACAGCGGAGGAACGCCAGCGCGAGATCGTCCGCGCCGCCCGCGCCAGCGGCTCCGTCGACGTCACCGCGCTCGCCGCCGAACTCGGCGTGGCCAAGGAGACCGTACGGCGGGATCTGCGCGTCCTGGAGGACCACGGCCTGCTCCGCCGCACCCACGGCGGCGCCTACCCCGTGGAGAGCGCCGGCTTCGAGACCACGCTCGCCTTCCGCGCCACCAGCCACGTCCCCGAGAAGCGCCGGATCGCGGCCGCGGCGGCCGAGCTGCTCGGGGACGCCGAGACCGTCTTCGTCGACGAGGGCTTCACCCCACAGCTCATCGCCGAGTCCCTGCCCACCGACCGGCCGCTGACCGTGGTCACCGCCTCCCTGCCGGTCGCGGGCGCCCTCGCCGAGGCCGAGCAGGTCTCCGTGCTGCTGCTCGGCGGCCGGGTGCGGTCCGGCACGCTCGCCACCGTCGACCACTGGACGACGAAGATGCTGGCCGGCTTCGTCATCGACCTGGCGTTCATCGGCGCCAACGGCATCTCCCGCGAGCACGGCCTGACCACCCCCGACCCGGCCGTCAGCGAGGTCAAGGCGCAGGCGATCCGGGCCTCGCGGCGCACGGTGTTCGCGGGCGTGCACACCAAGTTCGGAGCGGTCAGCTTCTGCCGGTTCGCCGACATCGGCGCACTGGAGACGATCGTGACGAGCACCCAGCTCCCCGCCGCCGAGGCACACCGCTACTCGCTGCAGGGCCCCCAGGTCATCCGCGTCTGACAACCGAACCCACTCCCCTGGAGGCACCTCCACGCCTCCGACCGCCCCTTATCTCCCCGTTTTCACCAATCGTCCAGGAGCGATCCATGCGAACCCAGAGCCGACGACGGCCACCGCGAGCCACGCTCGCCATGGCCGCCGCAGGGACGCTGCTCGCCCCGCTGCTCTCCGGCTGCTGGGTCGGAGCCGGCGGGGCGGGGTCGGGCGGCAACTCGATCAACGTCCTCATGGTCAACAACCCCCAGATGACCGAGTTGCAGAAACTCGCCCCCCGCTTCACCGAAGAGACCGGCATCAAGGTCAACTTCACCGTCCTGCCCGAGAACGACGTCCGCGACAAGATCAGCCAGGACTTCGCCAACCAGGCGGGCCAGTACGACGTCGCCACCCTCTCCAACTACGAGATACCGATCTACGCCCGCAACGGCTGGCTGCACGAGATGAACTCGTACGTCGCCAAGGACCCCGGATACGACGAGCAGGACGTCCTGGGGCCGATGCGCCAGTCCCTCACCGGCGACGACGGCAAGCTCTACGGCCAGCCCTTCTACGGCGAGTCGTCCTTCCTGATGTACCGCAAGGACGTCTTCGAGAAGGAGGGCCTGACGATGCCCGCGCACCCCACCTGGCAGCAGGTGGCGGACCTCGCGGCGAAGACGGACGGCGCCGAGCCCGGCATGAAGGGCATCTGTCTGCGCGGCCTGCCCGGCTGGGGCGAGGTGATGGCGCCCCTCACCACCGTGGTGAACACCTTCGGCGGCACCTGGTTCGACAAGGACTGGAAGGCGCGGCTGGACTCGCCCGAGTGGGAGAAGGCGACGAAGTTCTATGTCGACCTGGTCCGCGAACACGGTGAGTCCGGAGCCGCCCAGTCCGGGTTCGCCGAGTGCCTGAACAACATGACCCAGGGCAAGGTCGCCATGTGGTACGACGCCACCTCCGCGGCCGGTTCCCTGGAGTCGGCGAACAGCCCGGTCAAGGGCAAGGTCGGCTACGCACCGGCGCCCGTCGAGAAGACCGAGTCCGCCGGCTGGCTCTACACCTGGGCGTGGGGCATCCAGCAGGCGTCCCGCAACCCCGACAAGGCCTGGAAGTTCGTCTCCTGGGCGTCGAGCAAGCAGTACGAGCAGCTCGTCGGCGACGAGATCGGCTGGTCCAACGTGCCGGCCGGCAAGCGTGCCTCCACCTATGCCAACCCGGCGTACCGCGAGGAGGCGGCCGCCTTCCAGGAGATGACGAAGGAGGCCATCGAGGGCGCCCGCCCGAACGACCCCGGCGTACAGCCGCGCCCCGCGCCCGGCATCCAGTTCGTCGGCATCCCCGAGTTCACCGACCTCGGCACCAAGGTCTCCCAGGAGATCAGCGCGGCCATCGCCGGACGCCAGTCCGTCGACGCGGCCCTGAAGAAGTC
Source organism: Streptomyces muensis (assembly GCF_021474425.1). Taxonomy (GTDB): domain Bacteria; phylum Actinomycetota; class Actinomycetes; order Streptomycetales; family Streptomycetaceae; genus Streptomyces; species Streptomyces muensis. Next base: position 6,849 of record NZ_JAKEIP010000290.1, read on the forward strand.
CCAGCAGCTCGCCGAGAAGATCTCCGAGGAGTACGAGGGGCGATGACAGCGACGACCACGGCCCCCGTGGCCACGACCGAGGTACGCACCACCCGTCCGCCCTCCGCCCGGCTGCGCGCCTGGGCGACCCGGGCCCCCTTGCTCCCCGCCCTCATCTTCGTGATCGTGGTGACCCAGCTGCCGTTCGTGGCCACGCTGGTGATCTCGTTCTTCGACTGGAACTCCCTCTACCCGGACGCCCGCCAATTCACCGGCATCGACAACTACCGGGAAGTGCTCACCGACGCCGACCTGCGCCACTCGGTGTGGACGACCGTGCTGCTGACGGTCGCGGTGGTCCTGGCCAGCCTGGTCCTCGGCCTGGTGCTCGCCCTGCTCCTGGACCGCAGGTTCAAGGGCCGCGGAGTGGTCCGCACCCTGCTGATCGCCCCGTTCCTGGTGGTCCCCGTGGCGGCGGCCCTGCTCTGGAAACATGTGCTCTACAACCCTGAATACGGCCTGTTCAATGGGTTGTTGCACTATGTGGGCGGCCCACAGCCGGACTGGATCTCCAACACCCCGCTCCTCGCGGTCGAGGCCGCCCTCGTCTGGCAGTGGACGCCGTTCATGATGCTGATCCTGCTGGCCGGCCTCCAGAGCCGCGACCACGAGCAGATCGAGGCGGCCCGGGTCGACGGCGCGAGCGACTGGCAGATCTTCCGCCACCTCACCCTCCCGCACCTGCGCCGCTACCTCGAACTCGGCGCCCTGCTGGGCTCGATCTACATCGTCCAGAACTTCGACGCGGTCTTCACGATCACGTCCGGCGGCCTGGGCACCGCCAACCTCCCCTACACCGTCTACCAGAGCTTCTACCAGGCCCATGAGAACGGCCTCGCCTCGGCCGCGGGCGTCCTGGTGGTCATCGGCTCGATCATCATCGCGACCTTCGCGCTGCGCGTGGTGTCGTCCCTGTTCCGCGAGGAGGTGTCGCGCGCATGAGTGCAGTGGCCGTACGACTTCGTCATCGCAGCCGCCGCAAGGGAGTCGGCCTCGGCCTGGTGGCCTGGCTGCTGGGAATACTCTTCTTCCTGCCGATCGCGTGGATGGCGTTGACGTCCTTCCACTCCGAGGAGGACGCGGCGACCAACCCGCCGTCCTTCGCCGCGTCGCTGACGCTGGACGGATACCGCGAGTTCTTCGGTGCGGGCGGCGGCGCCAGCCCCTGGCCCGCGCTGATCAACTCGACGGTGGCGTCGGTGGCCTCGACCCTGTTCGTCCTGGTCCTGGCCCTCCCGGCGGCGTACGCGCTGTCGATCCGCCCGGTGAAGAAGTGGACGGACGTCCTGTTCTTCTTCCTCTCCACCAAGATGCTGCCGGCCGTGGCGGGCCTGCTGCCGCTGTACCTGTTCGCGAAGAACACGGACATGCTCGACAACATCTGGCTGCTGGTCATCCTCTACACCTCCATGAACCTGCCGATCGCGGTGTGGATGATGCACTCCTTCCTGGCCGAGATCCCGGTCGCGATCATCGAGGCGGCCAGGGTGGACGGCGCGAGGCTCCCGACGATCCTGGCTCGCGTGGTGGCTCCGATAGCCCTTCCCGGCATCGCCGCCACGGCCCTGATCTGCTTCATCTTCAGCTGGAACGAGCTGTTGTTCGCCCGAGTCCTGACCGGCGTGGTGGCGGAGACCGCGCCCGTCTTCCTGACCGGCTTCATCACCAGCCAGGGCCTGTTCCTGGCGAAGGTGTGCGCCGCGTCGCTCGTCATCTCCCTGCCGGTGCTCGCCGCGGGGTTCGCCGCCCAGGACAAGCTGGTCCAGGGCCTGTCCTTGGGAGCAGTGAAATGAAGGCCGCCGTCATCGAGTCCGTGGGCAAGGCAGTCGTCGCCGAGGTCCCCGACCCGACGCCAGGCCCCCGGGAGGTCGTCGTCGAGGTCGCGGCCTGCGGACTGTGCGGCACCGATCTGCACATCCTCCAGGGCGAGTTCGCGCCCAAGCTGCCGATCGTGCCCGGGCACGAGTTCGCGGGCGAGGTGGTCGGGGTCGGCACTCAGGTCACCGAGCTGTCGGTGGGCGACCGGGTAGCGGTGGACCCGTCTCTCTACTGCTACGAGTGCCGCTACTGCCGTACCGGCCACAACAACCTCTGCGAACGCTGGGCCGCGATCGGCGTCACCACGGCGGGCGGCGCGGCGAAGTACGCGGTGGCGCCGGTCGCGAACTGCGTACGGCTTCCCGAGCACGTCCGCACCCAGGACGCGGCCCTGGTCGAACCCCTGTCCTGCGCTGTCCGCGGCTACGACGTCCTGAAGTCCCGGCTCGGCGCCCATGTCCTGATCTACGGCTCCGGCACGATGGGGCTGATGATGCTGGAGCTGGCCAAGCGGACGGGGGCGGCGAGCGTGGACGTCGTGGACGTCAACCCGCAGCGCCTGGAGACGGCCCGCAGGCTCGGCGTCTCGGCCTCTGCCGCGAACCCCGACGAGTTGGACCGTCCCCAGGGCTGGGACCTGGTCGTCGACGCCACCGGCAACGCTGCCGCGATCCAGGACGGACTGGAGCGGGTGGCCAAGGCGGGCACCTTCCTCCAGTTCGGGGTGGCGGACTACTCGACACGGGTCACGATCGATCCGTACCGCATCTACAACCAGGAGATCACCATCACGGGCTCCATGGCTGTCCTCCACAGCTTCGAGCGGGCGGCGGAGCTGTTCGCGAACGGGGTCCTCGACCCGGAGATCTTCATCAGCGACCGGATCCCGCTGGAGCGCTACCCGGAGGCCCTGGAACAGTTCGCCTCCGGCGTGGGCCGCAAAATCGTGGTCGTCCCCTAGCGTTCCTCGCCCCCGCCGCCCCTACCCATCCCATCCCCAGGGGCTCCGCCCCTTCGACCCCGGGGTTCGTTCTTCGGGTGCGGGCCGGTGGGGGCTTGTCGCGCA
>NZ_JAKEIP010000291.1 GCF_021474425.1 Streptomyces muensis
CCACCCGGAGGGCCCGCACCCCGGACTCCACCGCCCGGAACAACGTCCACCCCCGCAACCGCTCCTGATCCACCTCCAACGACTCCGCCAGCCGCTTCACCCGCCGCCGAGTCGTCGCCGCCCCCGAAGGCGACGCGATCAGATCCTCCACCCGATCCCGCACCAACCGCGCCAGATCGAACGCACACTCACCCACGACGGGATCCGGCCCCACCGCAAGCCACGGCATCCGCTCACCCGCCAGCACCTTGCTCTGCCGGAACGTCCCATGCAGCAACCGCTGCTCGGGCGGCGCAGCCAACAGCTCCTCCCGGGCGGCCAGCGCGGCATCGACCAGCGCGGCCACCTCGCCGAAGCCCGACGCAGTCGCCCGCATGGCCTCCGCCTGCCGCCCCGTCCGCAGGGCGACGGTCTCGAAGGAATGACCACCCGGCGGCTCCACCCACAGCCGCCGCAACGTCCCCGCCGCCTCCAGCAACGCCTTCGCCTCGGGCAACGACCGCACGGACACATCCGGATGCAGCCGCTCCAACAGCAGCACGCCCTCGGTCACGAACGGTTCGAGAAGCTGTACGGCGCCCGCACCGGCCCAGTGCGCGAGCGCGGCCCGCTCGCTCTCGGGACGGGACCGGGGCGGCGCCAGCTTGAGCACAGCGGGGGAGTCATCAGCACGCCGCACCAGCACCACCAGGCTGCTGCGCCCGCCGGGCACCTGCACCCGCTCAACGGTCAACTCGCGTAGCGCGACGGCCTGGTGGGCCGCCTCCGGCAGCCGTTCCAACCAGTCGTCACCGTCCGGCGCCGTTTCACCGAGCGCCCTGACCAGACGCTGCGGCGGTTCGAAAGCCATGCGCGAGTCGTTCCCTTCCCGTACTTCCCGTCCTGCCCGTACCTGTTCGCCGGCCGGCGTCAGGCGGTGGGCGCCGGCGACGCCGACGCGGTGCCCGCCCGCTCGGCGAGCCCAGGGAAGGCTACGCTCTCGCCCCGCCAGCGCACCGCCCGCACCGCCGCCTCCCGCAACGCCTCGGCGGCCGTACCCCGCAGCGGGCCCTCGGCGGCCCGCACCAGGTCGGAGTACACCCCGGCCACCCGGTCCTCCAGTCCGGCGGCGAACCGGACGGCCGCCGCGGAGTCCGGCACCGGGAACGGCAGCGCGTACGCGGCGCTCGCGGCGACCGGCTCGGCGCCCAGGTCGCGCACCTCGCGCGCCAGCGCGTCCCGCCGCGCCCGGTGCGCGTCATACGCCGCACGTGCCTCCGAGCGCTGCTCCGCACGGATCCGGCCGCCGACGACGCCGTACCCGTACACCGCCGCGTGCTCGGCGGCGAGCGCCGCCTGAAGGGCCTTCAGTCGCTCCTTCCCGCCGTCCGCGCCGTCCTTGCTGCCCTTGCCGTCCTTGCCCGTCTCGCTCACTTGGCCCCCTCCGTCAGCAGATACGCGTGCACAGCCCCGGCCGCCGCCACGGAGGCCAGCAGCCGCGCCAGTTCGCCCGGCAGTTCGAGCAGCGCCTTCGCCCGGCGGTCCGCGAGCGCCCGTTCGGCGGCGGCCAACTCGGCCAGCGCCTCCCGCTCGTCCACGGGCACGGCGGCCGAAGGAGAGGGCGAGGCCGACGGTGACGCCTTGCCCTGTTGGGCCTTGGGCGCCCCGGACGTCGTGGAAGGTCCCCCGGAGGGGCCGCCGCCGAACGCCTCCACATGCCGTACCGCCTCCGCCCGCAACGGCCCCACCAGCACCGCCAGCGCCGGATGGACGGCGAGCACCGCGTCGTACCGCTCGACAAGGCCCTCGCTCTCCCGGGCCGCACGCGCGCGTGCCCGCTCGGCGAGTGACGGACTGCCGCTGGTGCCGCCGTCCGAGTCCTCGGACCCGGCGGAGCAGCCCACCAGCAGCGCGGCGCCCGCGGCCGAGGCGAGCAGGGTTCTTCTGCGCGGCCCCGAGGGGGAGCGCGGCGGCGAGGGGTACGGCACGGCAGACGTCCTCGGGGAACTCGTACGAAAGCGGTTACGGGAACAGCGGGTCGAACAGGCCCGTGATCACCGTACCCGCGCGGGCCGACCGCACCACTCATCGGCACCGTCCGCGCACAGGTGGACGGCAACAGTCCTTGCGACCGGATACCCTTTGACCAGACACGCGACCCATCCCACAACAGCACACGCGGCCGAGGAGTCACCCGGATGAGCACCACCCAGAGCGAAAGGCTGCGAGAACTACTGGAGCCGCTCGTCAGCTCCCAGGGCCTGGATCTCGAAGAGATCGCAGTGGACTCCGTCGGACGCAAGCGTGTGCTCCGCGTCGTCGTCGACTCCGACACCGGTGCCGATCTGGACCGGATCGCCGATGTGAGCCGCGCGCTCTCGGCGAAGCTCGACGAGAGCGACGCGATGGGCGAGGGCGAGTACACCCTCGAAGTGGGTACCCCGGGCGCGGAGCGCGCCCTGACCGAGCACCGCCACTACGTGCGTGCCGTCGACCGGCTGGTGAAGTTCCAACTCGCCGAGGGCGGCGAGCTGGTGGCCCGGATCCTGAAGGTCGACGACGACGGACTCGACCTCGAGGTGCCCGGAGTGAAGGGCCGCAAGGCCACCTCCCGCAGACTCGGTTTCCCGGAGATCGACAAGGCGCGCGTGCAGGTCGAGTTCAGCCGCAAGGACAGCAAGGACGAGAAGGAAGAGGAGGCGTAGCCGTGGACATCGACATGAGTGCCCTGCGGGGCTTGGTTCGGGAGAAGGAGATCTCCTTCGACCTGCTGGTCGAGGCGATCGAGTCGGCCCTCCTCATCGCCTACCACCGCACCGAGGGAAGCCGCCGCCACGCGCGCGTGGAGCTGAACCGGGAGACCGGCCATGTGACCGTGTGGGCGAAGGAGGATCCCGAGGATCTGGAGGAGGGCCAGGAGGCCCGCGAGTTCGACGACACCCCGTCCGGCTTCGGCCGTATCGCCGCCACCACCGCCAAGCAGGTCATCCTGCAGCGGCTGCGCGACGCCGAGGACGACGCGACGCTCGGCGAGTACGCCGGGCGCGAGGGCGACATCGTCACCGGTGTGGTCCAGCAGGGCCGCGACCCGAAGAACGTGCTCGTGGACATCGGCAAGCTGGAGGCCATCCTGCCGGTGCAGGAGCAGGTGCCCGGCGAGACGTATCCGCACGGGATGCGGCTGCGGTCGTACGTCGTACGGGTGGCGAAGGGCGTGCGCGGTCCGTCCGTGACCCTTTCGCGCACGCACCCCAACCTGGTGAAGAAGCTCTTCGCGCTGGAGGTGCCGGAGATCGCCGACGGGTCCGTCGAGATCGCCGCCATCGCCCGCGAGGCCGGCCACCGCACGAAGATCGCCGTACGGTCCACCCGCAGCGGTCTGAACGCCAAGGGCGCCTGCATCGGCCCCATGGGCGGCCGTGTGCGCAATGTCATGGGCGAGCTGAACGGCGAGAAGATCGACATCGTCGACTGGTCGGACGACCCGGCCGAGATGGTGGCGAACGCGCTGTCGCCGGCCCGGGTCTCCAAGGTGGAGGTCGTGGACATGGCAGCCCGCTCCGCCCGGGTGACCGTGCCCGATTACCAGCTGTCGCTGGCGATCGGCAAGGAAGGGCAGAATGCCCGACTTGCCGCCCGGCTCACCGGCTGGCGGATCGACATCCGCCCGGACACCGAGCAGGCCGGGGAATAGATCCAAGCCGTAGGTCGCTCAGATCACGTCAGGTTACTGAGCGGCAACTGTTCGAATCCTGCCCCAAAGGGGTGAGGTCGGCACGGGGAGGTAGACTTAACGGTGTCTGGCCGGACACGCGTCCGCGCATGCCCTGAACGCACCTGTGTGGGGTGCCGGGAGCGAGCGGCCAAGGCTGATCTGCTGCGGATCGTGGCGATCAAGGGCGAGTGCGTCCCTGATCCTCGCGGTACGCTGCCCGGCCGGGGTGCGTACGTACACCCCGCACTGGTCTGTCTCGACCAGGCGGTGCGCCGCCGGGCGTTCACGCGGGCGTTGCGCGCCCCGGGAGCGCTCGACACAAAGGCGTTGCGCCGGTACGTCGAGCAGACAACAGTTGCTGAGCAGGCAACACCGTAAGAAGCGTCGTACGGAACCGCCGTGCGGCCCAGGTACCCCGCGAGTTGGAAGTAGGTCGAGATTGCGATGAGCACTCGATGAGCACGCGATGAGTACGCCCATGAAGTAGCGACGGTCCGGCCGCAACCCGGACCTAAAAGGAGCGAAGTGGCTAAGGTCCGGGTATACGAACTCGCCAAGGAGTTCGGTGTGGAGAGCAAGGTCGTCATGGCCAAGCTCCAGGAACTCGGTGAATTCGTCCGTTCGGCGTCTTCGACCATCGAAGCGCCCGTCGTCCGCAAACTGACGGACGCCCTCCAGCAGGGCAGCGGAGGCGGCAAGCCCGCCCCCGCCCGCAAGGCTGCCCCGGCGAAGCCGGCGGCCCCCTCTCCGGCGCAGGCTGCCCGTCCGGCCGCCCCGCGCCCGCCGGCCCCCAAGCCGGCCGCTGCCGAGAAGCCCGCGGCTCCCGCCGCGCCGGCCGCTCCCGGCCCCCGTCCCACTCCGGGCCCGAAGCCCGCGCCGCGGCCCGCCCCGGCGTCCCCGGCTCCGACCACGCCCGAGTTCACCGCGCCCCCGGCGGCTCCCGCCGCTCCGGCCGCCTCCCAGGGCCAGGGCTCCGGCCCGCGTCCGGGTGCTCCGCGTCCGGGCGGCCAGGCGCCGCGTCCCGGTGCCCCGCGTCCGGGTGGTCCCGGCCAGGGCGGCCAGGGCCGTGGTGACCGCGGCGACCGTCCCGGCGCTCCGCGCCCGGGTGGCGGCGCCCCGCGTCCCGGTGCCCGTCCGGCCGGTCCCCGTCCGGGCAACAACCCGTTCACCTCTGGTGGCTCCACCGGCATGGCGCGCCCGCAGGCGCCCCGTCCGGGCGGTGCCCCGCGTCCCGGCGGCCAGGGCGGCCCCGGTGGTCCCGGCGGCGCCCCGCGTCCGCAGGGCCAGGGCGGTCCCCGTCCCCAGGGCGCGGCGGGCGGTCCCCGTCCGCAGGCTCCGGGTGGCGCGCGTCCCACGCCGGGCGGCATGCCCCGTCCGCAGGGCGGCGGCCCGCGTCCCGGCGGCGGCCCCGGTGGTCCGCGTCCGAACCCCGGCATGATGCCGCAGCGTCCTGCTGCCGGCCCGCGTCCCGGCGGCGGTGGCCCCGGTGGCCGTGGCCCCGGTGGCGGCGGTCGTCCCGGTGGCGGCGGCGGTCGTCCGGGCGGCGGTTTCGCCGGTCGTCCCGGTGGCGGCGGTGGCGGTTTCGCCGGTCGTCCCGGTGGCCCCGGTGGCGGTGGCGGCGGTTTCGCCGGCCGTCCGGGTGGTCCCGGCGGTGGCGGCGGTGGCCGTCCCGGCTTCGGCGGTCGTCCCGGTGGTCCGGGCGGTCGTGGTGGCACGCAGGGCGCCTTCGGTCGTCCCGGTGGTCCCGCGCGTCGTGGTCGCAAGTCGAAGCGGCAGAGGCGCCAGGAGTACGAGGCCATGCAGGCCCCGTCGGTCGGCGGCGTGATGCTGCCTCGCGGCAACGGCGAGTCCATTCGCCTGTCGCGCGGTGCGTCGCTCACCGACTTCGCGGAGAAGATCAACGCCAACCCGGCGTCGCTCGTCGCGGTCATGATGAACCTCGGCGAGATGGTCACCGCGACCCAGTCCGTCTCCGACGAGACGCTCCAGCTCCTCGCCGACGAGATGAACTACACGGTTCAGATCGTCAGCCCGGAGGAGGAGGACCGCGAGCTGCTCGAGTCCTTCGACATCGAGTTCGGCGAGGACGAGGGCGACGAGGAGGACCTGGTGGTCCGCCCGCCGGTCGTCACCGTCATGGGTCACGTCGACCACGGTAAGACCCGACTGCTCGACGCCATCCGCAAGACGAACGTCATCGCGGGCGAGGCCGGCGGCATCACCCAGCACATCGGTGCCTACCAGGTCTCGACCCAGGTCAACGAAGAGGACCGCGCGATCACCTTCATCGACACCCCGGGTCACGAGGCGTTCACCGCCATGCGTGCCCGTGGTGCCCGGTCGACGGACATCGCGATCCTGGTCGTCGCGGCCAACGACGGCGTCATGCCGCAGACGGTCGAGGCGCTCAACCACGCCAAGGCGGCCGACGTCCCGATCGTCGTCGCGGTCAACAAGATCGACGTCGAGGGCGCCGACCCGACCAAGGTGCGCGGTCAGCTCACCGAGTACGGGCTGGTGGCCGAGGAGTACGGCGGCGACACGATGTTCGTCGACATCTCCGCCAAGCAGGGTCTGCACATCGACTCCCTGCTGGAGGCCGTGATCCTGACGGCCGACGCCTCGCTCGACCTGCGGGCCAACCCGAACCAGGACGCGCAGGGCATCTCGATCGAGTCCCGTCTCGACCGCGGCCGCGGTGCCGTGGCGACGGTCCTCGTCCAGCGAGGCACGCTGCGGGTCGGCGACACGATGGTCGTGGGCGACGCCTACGGTCGTGTGCGCGCCATGCTCGACGACAACGGCAACAACGTCGCCGAGGCCGGTCCGTCGACTCCGGTCCAGGTGTTGGGTCTCACCAACGTCCCGGGCGCCGGCGACAACTTCCTCGTGGTCGAGGAGGACCGTACGGCCCGCCAGATCGCGGAGAAGCGCGCCGCTCGCGAGCGCAACGCGGCCTTCGCCAAGCGCACGCGCCGCGTGTCGCTGGAGGACCTGGACAAGGTGCTGAAGGCCGGCGAGGTCCAGCAGCTGAACCTGATCATCAAGGGCGACGCGTCCGGATCGGTCGAGGCTCTGGAGTCGTCCCTGCTGCAGCTGGACGTCGGCGAAGAGGTCGACATCCGCGTCCTGCACCGCGGCGTCGGTGCGGTCACGGAGTCCGACATCGACCTGGCCATGGGCTCCGACGCCATCGTCATCGGCTTCAACGTCCGGGCAGCCGGCCGTGCGCAGCAGATGGCGGAGCGCGAGGGCGTGGACGTCCGGTACTACTCGGTCATCTACCAGGCGATCGAGGAGATCGAGGCGGCCCTCAAGGGCATGCTCAAGCCGGAGTACGAAGAGGTCGAGCTCGGTACGGCGGAGATCCGCGAGGTCTTCAAGTCGTCCAAGCTGGGCAACATCGCGGGTGTTCTCATCCGCTCCGGCGAGGTCAAGCGCAACACCAAGGCGCGCCTCATCCGCGACGGCAAGGTGGTCGCGGAGAACCTCAACATCGAGGGTCTGCGTCGCTTCAAGGACGACGTCACCGAGATCCGCGAAGGGTTCGAGGGCGGTATCAACCTCGGCAACTTCAACGACATCAAGGTCGACGACGTCATCGCGACGTACGAGATGCGCGAGAAGCCGCGGGCGTAACAGCCACGGTTGGTGCCGGCCGGCGGGACTTCGGTTCCGTCGGCCGGCGCGCCGTTTGGCCCTGGGTCAGCGGTGCGTAATATCCGTCGATCGGCTCACCCCCTTCGATGTACCGTTCTGATGTCCCCGCCCGATCAGCAGGCGGGGCCATCGATCCCGGGCCGGCGGGTGAACCGGTTGCATACATGTATGTGGGGACTCTGTCCTTCGACCTGCTCCTCGGTGACGTGCGTTCACTGAAGGAGAAGCGCTCTCTCGTCCGTCCGATCGTGGCCGAACTCCAGCGCAAGTACGCGGTGAGTGTGGCGGAGACGGGGAACCAGAACCTCCACCGCAGGGCCGAGATCGGGCTCGCGGTGGTCTCCGGGGACACGGGACACCTCACCGACGTACTGGACCGCTGTGAGCGGCTGGTCGCCGGGCGGCCCGAGGTGGAACTGCTCTCGGTTCGACGCAGACTCCACAGCGACGAAGACTGAAGCAAGCAGCAAGAGAAGTTACTAAGGAGACGGACCAGTGGCCGACAACGCGCGGGCGAAAAGGCTGGCGGACCTCATCCGGGAGGTGGTGGCCCAGAAGCTGCAGCGTGGGATCAAGGACCCGCGGCTCGGCTCGCACGTCACCATCACGGACACCCGGGTCACGGGTGACCTGCGGGAGGCGACCGTCTTCTACACGGTGTACGGGGACGACGAGGAGCGGGCGGCCGCCGCGGCCGGACTGGAGAGCGCCAAGGGCGTGCTCCGCTCGGCCGTCGGTGCCGCGGCGGGCGTGAAGTTCACGCCGACGCTGACCTTCGTCGCCGACGCCCTGCCGGACACCGCCCGGACCATCGAGGACCTCCTCGACAAGGCGCGCCAGTCCGACGAGAAGGTGCGCGAGGTGTCCGCGGGCGCCAAGTACGCCGGTGAGGCGGACCCGTACCGCAAGCCGGGCGCCGAGGACGAGACGGACGGCGACACCGCGGAATGACGCAGAAGCACACCACGCCCGACGGCCTTGTCATCGTCGACAAGCCGTCGGGCTTCACTTCGCACGACGTGGTCGCCAAGATGCGCGGTATCGCGCGCACGCGGCGCGTCGGGCACGCCGGCACCCTCGACCCCATGGCGACGGGCGTCCTCGTCCTCGGCGTCGAGAAGGCGACCAAGCTCCTCGGTCATCTGGCCCTGACCGAGAAGGAGTACCTGGGCACGATCCGCCTGGGCCAGACCACCGTCACCGACGACGCCGAGGGCGAGATCACGGGGTCGGTCGACGCCTCGAAGGTCACCCGCGACGCCGTCGACGCCGGGATCGCCAAGCTGACCGGCGACATCATGCAGGTGCCGTCCAAGGTCAGCGCCATCAAGATCGACGGGGTGCGCTCCTACAAGCGGGCGCGGGACGGCGAGGACTTCGACATCCCCGCCCGGCCGGTCACCGTCTCGTCCTTCTCCGTGTACGACGTCCGGGACGCCGTCGCCGACGACGGCACCGCCGTGCTCGACCTGGTCGTGTCGGTGGTCTGCTCCTCCGGTACGTACATCCGTGCCCTCGCCCGTGACCTCGGCGCCGACCTGGGCGTCGGCGGCCACCTCACGGCGCTGCGCCGCACCCGGGTCGGCCCGTACAAGCTGGACTCGGCGCGGACCCTGGAGCAGCACCAGCAGGAGCTGACGGTGATGCCGATCGCCGAGGCCGCCGCGGCCGCGTTCCCGCGCTGGGAAGTGGACGCCAGACGCGCCCGGCTGCTGACCAACGGGGTCCGGCTCGACATGCCCGACGAGTACGCGGGCGCCGGTTCCGTCGCCGTCTTCGGTCCCGAGGGCCGCCTCCTCGCGCTCGTGGAGGAACACAAGGGCAAGGCGAAGAGCCTGGCCGTCTTCGGCTGAGGCACCGGGCACCGCTGTCCGGTGCCTGCCCGTGGAGCGGCGGCCACGGGGTCGTACCCGCCGCTCCACGGTCCCCCTCGGTTCCCCCACCCCTAGGGTGTATCCAACGACGCCCGCCTGTTCACCCGTCTGTGCAGGCGCTCGGAGTGAACCGAGGGAGCGGAAGGGGGCGCGTTCGCCGAGCGATCTGTCCCGCTGATCACATCCCGCCTACCGTCGAAAAAACAGGGCGTAGGCGTATGGGCGTGTGGGCGCACGGCGGGGAGGTTCGACGATGGCGGGACGAGGCCCGGGGGCGGGCGGCGACCGCCGGATGCCGGACGGCACGCGGGCGGCGGAGGCGCCGGGCCGGGGGTGGGGCACGTGGGATGCCCAGTGGGCCGACGGAGGTCTGCGGGGCGCGCGGGAGGACAGCCGGGGCGGTCCTGGCACGTCGGCGGATGCGCCGGCGTCTTGGGGCGCGGCGGGCGGGCTCGGCGGGGTCGGTG
>NZ_JAKEIP010000292.1 GCF_021474425.1 Streptomyces muensis
GCGGGGAATGCCGTTCCGAGGGGACCCGGCGCCGCGCAGATCCGGGCGGGGGCATACCGTGAGGAGTCGTACGCCTGAGCCGGGAGGAGATTACGGATGGGCAGCCGCACCGCACTGGTCGAGGATCTGATGGAGCGATTCCCGCACGTTCCGCGGGAAGCCGTCTTCAAAGAGGACCTGCTCCGGGGCGGCGTGGCCTTCGACCCGTCCGCCCTCAGTGACAACGAGGGCGGTGAGGTCAAGCCGAAGTCGTACTTCATCTTCTCCTTCGACCACGGCACCCTGCCCGAGCTCGGCGAGGCCGCGCTGCGGCGTCCGCCGGAGGAGATCATCCTCACCGGCGGCCCGTACGACCTGCGCCGCACCGTCGTCTCCGTGCGCGTGAACCCGTCGTCGCCGTACCGCGTCGCGGCGGACGACCACGGCATGCTCGGCCTCTACCTCGACGGCAAGCGCATCGCCGACGTCGGGGTGCCCCCGATGCCGGAGTACTACCGGCACAAGCTCGCCAACGGGAAGTCCGTCATGGAGGTCGCCCCGACCATCCAGTGGGGCTACCTGATCTATCTGACCGTCTTCCGGGTGTGCCAGTACTTCGGCGCCAAGGAGGAGTGCCAGTACTGCGACATCAACCACAACTGGCGCCAGCACAAGGCGGCGGGTCGGCCGTACACGGGAGTCAAGGACGTCGAGGAGGTCCTTGAGGCGCTCGAGATCATCGACCGGTACGACACCGCCAAGGCGTCCACCGCCTACACCCTCACCGGCGGCGCGATCACCAAGACCGTCTCAGGGCGGGACGAGGCCGACTTCTACGGCCACTACGCCAAGGCCATCGAGGAGCGCTTCCCGGGGCGGTGGATCGGCAAGGTGGTCGCGCAGGCGCTGCCGCGCGACGACGTGCAGCGCTTCAAGGACTACGGCGTGCAGATCTACCACCCCAACTACGAGGTGTGGGACGAGTACCTCTTCAAGATGTACTGCCCGGGCAAGGAGCGGTACGTCGGCCGAGACGTGTGGCACAAGCGCATCCTCGACTCGGCGGAGGTCTTCGGGGCGCGCAACGTGATCCCCAACTTCGTCGCGGGCGTCGAGATGGCGGAGCCCTTCGGGTTCAAGACGGTCGACGAGGCCATCGCGTCCACCACCGAGGGCCTGCGCTTCTTCATGTCGCACGGCATCACGCCCCGCTTCACCACCTGGTGCCCCGAGCCCACCACCCCGCTCGGCAAGGCCAACCCGCAGGGCGCACCGCTGGAGTACCACATCCGTCTGCTCCAGGCCTATCGCCAGACCATGGACGACTTCGGTCTCTCCTCGCCCCCCGGCTACGGCCCGCCCGGCCCCGGCCGCGCGGTCTTCTCGGTGAGCTCCTTCATGGACAGCCTCCCGGCGCGTGAGTCCGAGACGGCGGAGGAATCCACCGCGGTGTAGGTGAGACAGACGGGGCCCGCGTCCGTACAAGTGGCTGGAGTTGTACGGACGCGCGGTCTGTCATGACATCTGAACACGGCGCTTGTCAGTTGTGTTGGAAACGTGAAAAGCTCTTGTCCTGCCGCGAGGTTCCCCCAACTCCACCGCCAATATGGCGAGTTGACCTCGCATGTGGATGCAGGAGACTCATGCCCGACCTGCCGACCCCCCAGGACGCCACCGAGGCAGCGCTGTTCTCCGAGTGCTGGGACGCCGTGCTGTCGTACTCCGACCTGTGCACGGCCGGCTCCGCCGCGGCCAGACAGCTCGCCACGGAGGCGTTTTCGACCGGCATACGCGAGGCCCGCGACACCGACCCCGGGACCCTGCGCAGCGCCGGCCGCCGCCCGCCCCGCCTGCCCCGCATCCCCCTGCTGCTCACCGCCGTACGCACCACGGCGGCCGCCTGGGAGGAGAGCGGACAGGGCCACAAGCTCGACCCCGACCTGCGGCTGTGGCTCAACTCCGACAAGGCCGCCCGCTACAGCGGCCCCCCGCTCCAGCGCCCGCTCGCGCTGCGCGGACTGCGTGACATGCAGGAACCGGACGCGGCCCTGCTGTGGCTGGCCGAGGTGGAGGCGCTGCCGCTGCAGGTGGTGGCCCGCCGGCTCGGCCTCGACCCGGCCACCGTGTCCGACGAACTCACCCAGGTCCGCGGCCTGTTCCGGGACCGCTGCCAGCGCAACCACCTCGACACCCCGATGGACGCGCGCTGCCGCAGCTACGCCCGCCTGCTCGACGCCGTCACCCGCTCGACCGGCGCCGACGCCCCCGGCGACCTCTCCCGCCACCTCGCCACCTGCGTCCAGTGCGCCGAGGCCGCCGCCTGTCTGCGGCTGAACGGCTCCGGGCTGCCGGCCGCCCTCGCGGGCGGTGTGCTCGGCTGGGGCGGCCTCGCCTATCTGGAGCGCCGTCGCAGGGCCGCCGAGGTGCGCCTCGGCGCCGGACGCCCCGACCCGGTGGACGCCGGCCCGCCGAACCCGGGCGCGCACAAGGCGCGCGTCGTACGCAACGGCCTCCTCGTCGCCGCTGTCCTCGTCTCCGTGCTCGCGCTCGCGGTGTCGATCATGCCCGCCGGGTCCACCGGCGACGGCGGCACGGCGGGCGGCGACCCCTCCGACCGGCAGCCGGTCGCCGACCCCGGCTTCACCCTGCCGGTCACCGCCACCCAGTCCCCCGAGGACTCCCCGGGCCCGTCGGACGACGCCACCGACGCCGAGGACTCACCCGACCCGAAGAAGCCGGGGCCCGGACCGCAGGGCACCACGTCGTCCACGTCCGCCACATCCGGTGCGGACGACGACCCGGAGCCGTCCGCGAGTGAACCGGTGACGTGCCGGGTCGACTACGACCTGGTCAACGAGTGGCCCGACGGTTTCCAGGCCACCATCACCGTCACCAGCGAACGCGCCCTCGACGACTGGCGCGTCGCCTGGTCCTTCCGCGACGGCCAGCAGGTCGGCCAGATGTGGGACGCGAGCTTCGCCCAGAACGGCGACCGGGTCACCGCCACCGCCGCGGACTACAACAAGACCGTCGCCGCCGGCGGCGAGCTCGCCTTCGGGTTCCTCGCCTCCCGGGAGGGCAAGAACTCCCCGGCGTACGACTTCACTCTGAACGGCCACGACTGCGCGTAAGCACGAATACGCGTAAGCACGACTGCGCGGAAAAACCGTTTGACGGGCCGTCCCGGGGCCGGGCTAGAGTGACGGGAGATCAGGGCGGTGGCCGGTGGCCGCCGCCGACGAGCGGACGTGAGTGAGGAGGTGTCGACCGATGGCTGTCATTGCGACGAGCGCTGCCCGCATCCAGTTCATCAAGTCCACCTCCGTGGCCCTCGGCTGATCACACCTCATCCTCTCCGCGTCCTGTGCACGCGGCCGCCGGGGCCACCCTTGTGAAGGGTCACCCGTTGACTTCCACCTCTGTTTTCTCCGCGTTGGCTCCCTACGGCTGGGACTCCGCCTGGGCCGACGCGTTCACCCCGTACGACGCCGAAGGGCTGCTGCCCGGGCGGGTCGTACGGGTCGATCGCGGGCAGTGCGACGTCGTCACCGCCGACGGTGTCGTACGGGCCGACACGGCGTTCGTCACCCCGCACGATCCGCTGCGGGTCGTGTGCACGGGCGACTGGGTCGCCGTCGAACCGGCAGGGAACCCGCAGTACGTACGCGCGTATCTGCCGCGCCGTACCGCCTTCGTACGCTCCACCTCCTCCAAGCGGTCCGAGGGGCAGATCCTCGCCGCCAACGTCGACCACGCCGTCGTCGCCGTGTCCCTGGCCGTCGATCTCGACCTCGGCCGTATCGAACGGTTCCTGGCCCTGGCCTGGGAATCCGGCGCGCAGCCCGTCGTCGTGCTCACCAAGGCCGATCTCGTGCCGGACGCGGTGACGCTCGCACACCTCGTGCAGGACGTGGAGACGACGGCGCCGGGTGTGCCGGTGCTGACCGTCAGCGCGCTGGACGGGGAAGGTCTCGATGTCCTCGTCGCGGCCGTCTCCGGTGGTACGTCCGTGCTGCTCGGGCAGTCCGGGGCGGGCAAGTCGACGCTCGCGAACGCGCTCGTGGGCGATGACGTCATGGCGGTGCACGCCACCCGTGACGTGGACGGCAAGGGCCGCCACACGACCACCACCCGCAACCTCCTCGCCCTGCCGGGCGGCGGCGTGCTGATCGACACGCCGGGCCTGAGGGGCGTGGGGCTGTGGGACGCCGAGACCGGTGTCGGACAGGTCTTCTCCGAGATCGAGGGGCTGGCCGAGCGGTGCCGGTTCCACGACTGCGCGCACGAGAGCGAGCCGGGGTGCGCGGTGCTCGCCGCGATCGACTCCGGGGAGCTGTCCGAGCGACGGCTGGAGAGCTACCGGAAGCTGATCCGGGAGAACCAGCGGATCGTGGCCAAGACCGATGCGCGGGTCCGTGCGGAGCTCAAGCGGGACTGGAAGCGGAAGGGCGCTGAAGGGAGGGCTGCGATGGAGGCCAAGCGGGGGCGGTGGGGGTAGCGCCTATTGGGGTGCCTCGTCCGGTGGCGGCGGCTGCAGGTTTGTTGTGGCTCGTCGCGCAGTTCCCCGCGCCCCTTGGGGCGCGGCAGTGCCGTGTCCGATTACCGCCAGCGGTGTCCTCGTCCCTCGCCCACACTGGACCTTGTGATGGACGAAGACACCAGGTACGAGGCGGTCCGCAGCCGGGACGCCCGTTTCGACGGCGAGTTCTTCTTCGCCGTCGAGACGACCGGCATCTACTGCCGTCCCAGCTGTCCGGCGGTGACGCCGAAGCGGGCGAACGTGCGGTTCTTCGCGACGGCCGCCGCCGCGCAGGGCTCGGGGTTCCGGGCCTGCCGGCGGTGCCGGCCGGACGCTGTGCCGGGGTCCGCCGAGTGGGACGTACGGGCCGACGCGGTCGGCCGTGCCATGCGGCTGATCGGCGACGGGATCGTCGACAGGGAAGGCGTCGCCGGGCTCGCCGCGCGGCTCGGCTACAGCCCCCGGCAGGTACAGCGGCAGCTGACCGCCGAGCTCGGCGCCGGGCCGGTGGCCCTCGCCCGGGCCCAGCGGGCGCACACCGCGCGGGTGCTGCTCCAGACCACCGAGCTGCCGATCACGGAGATCGCGTTCGCGGCCGGGTTCGCGTCCGTGAGGCAGTACAACGACACGGTCCGGGCCGTCTACGCCTCGACCCCGAGCGAGCTGCGCGCCGCCGCGCCTGCCGGCGGTCGCCCCGGTCGGCGTGCGGCCACCCCCTCGGCCGGGATCCCCCTCCGGCTCGCCCATCGGGGTCCCTACCAGGCCGGCGCCGTCTTCGACCTGCTGGCCCGCGAGGCCGTCCCCGGCATCGAGGACGTCTCCGGGCCGCCCGGCCGCCGCCGCTACCGCCGCACCCTCCGGCTGCCCCACGGCACCGGCGTCGTCGCGGTGGAGGAGCAGCCGGGCGGTGCGGCACGGCACACGAGTGCGGCTCACCCCGGCGGCTGGCTCGACGCCCGTCTGCGTCTCACCGACCCCCGCGACCTGACCACCGCCGTCCACCGGCTGCGGCGGCTGTTCGACCTGGACGCCGACCCGTACGCCGTCGACGAGCGGCTCGGCGCCGACCCGAGGCTCGCTCCGCTGGTCGCCGCGCGCCCGGGGCTGCGGTCGCCCGGGGCGGCGGATGCGGAGGAACTGGCCGTACGGACACTCGTGGGGGCCGAGCGGGCCGAAGTGCTCGTGCGGCGGTACGGGAAGGTGCTCGACGCGCCCTGCGGCAGCCTGACCCATCTGTTCCCCGAGGCGGCCGTCCTCGCCGAGGCCGAACCGCACGGCGCGCTGGGCGCGCTCACCGCCGCCCTCGCCGACGGTGCCGTACGGCTGGACCCGGGTGCCGACCGGGACGAGGCGGAGCAGGCGCTGCTCGCCCTGCCCGGTCTCGACGCCCGTACCGTCGCCGTCATCCGGACCCGTGCCCTCGGCGACCCGGACGTCGCACCGCCCGGCGTCGACGTCCCCGACAGCTGGCGCCCCTGGCGCTCTTATGCCCTGCAACACCTGCGTGCAGCAGGGGAGTTGGAGTAACCATGACTGTCCCGACCACGCACTGGACCGAGCTCGACAGCCCCGTCGGCCCGCTCCTCCTCACCGCCGACCCCGGCACCGGCGCCCTGACCTCCCTCTCCGTGCCGGGCCAGAAGGGCGGCCGTACCGTCCAGGAGGGCTGGCGGCACGACCCCGCGCTCTTCCGGGCCGCCGAGGAACAGCTCGCCGCCTACTTCGCGGGTGAACTCAAGGAGTTCCAGCTGGAGTTGAACACGGACGGCAGTGAGTTCCGGGAGCGGGTCTGGGCCGCCCTCGACACCGTTCCGTACGGGGCGACCACGACGTACGGCGAGATCGCCGCGCGGATCGGCGCCTCCCGAGCCGCCGTACGGGCCGTCGGCGGCGCGATCGGCGCCAACCCGCTGCTGATCGTCCGTCCCTGCCACCGGGTGATCGGAGCCGACGGCTCCCTGACCGGCTACGCGGGCGGCCTCGAACGCAAGGTGCGGCTGCTCACGCTGGAGGGCCGGCTCCAAGGGGCCTCGTCCTCGCCCCTCCTCTAGTCCGCCGGGAGCCCCCAGCGCGGCGCATCCTCATTGGGCCGCACCGGCCTGATCGTCAGGTCCGGCCGGTCGCCCCGCGCCGTGATCAGCGCCGAGTGCCCCTTCGGCAGGGCGATGCGGATCGCCCCGTCACCGGCGGGGGAGTACCGCAGCGGGCGGCCCCGCCCGTCCCGCACCTCGACCGGCCCCGCGATGTCGTGCCGTACGACGCAGGGCGCGCCCGCCTCGCTGGTCAGCCGCACCCAGCGGGTGGCGCCGGCCTCGCGGACCGCCGACAGCAGGAACGCGCCCTGGGTGCGGAAGTCGTGCACCGTCAGGTCCGCCCAGGCGGCCGGGAGCGCCGGGAAGACGCGGATCACCCCGCCCCAGGACTGACAGACCATGTCGTGCAGGGACTGCGCCGCCGACAGCGGTGTCTCGATGACCGGGCCCGACTCCTTGTACATGGTGTTGGGCTGCACGAAACGGGACATCAGCTCGCCCAGGTACCTCAGCGCGTCCTCGCCCTTGCCGAGCAGCGCGGACATCGACGCCGCGCCGGTGAAGGTGTAGCCCTGGAGGGCGCCCTCGAAGCCCACCCAGTGGGCCAACGACCGCTCGATCAGGGCCCGTTCGTCGGCCGTGCGGCCGGTCAACTCGTACAGTGGGTACACCGCGAGCAGATGCGAGTAGTGACGGTGGGACTTCGCGAAGGGGATGTCCGCGCCGATCATGAAGCCGTTCGCGTCGGTGGGGTAGGCCGCCCTCCGTGCCAGCACCTCGCGCCAGCGCGGCGCCGACTCGTCGTCGATCCCCAGGAGTTCGGCCGAGTCGAGCAAGGTGCGGCAGCCCCAGGTCAGCAGCATCAGGTCGTAGTTGCAGTCCCGTGAGTTGCCGCCGTACTCAGGGGAGAAGGTGGCGGGCAGGTGGAGCCTGCCGTCCGGGCCCGGCTCCAGGAAGTGCAGGTAGTAGTTGACCGCCTTGCGCAGCAGCGGGAAGAGGACGTCCCGCAGGATCGACTCGTCCATCGTGTGGCGGTAGCTGAGCCAGACGTTGTGCAGGGCCCAGGTGAGGTTGCCGACCTCGGGCGTCGGCGGGTCCTGGCCGGGGATGCCCACGCCGTAGCCGGTGAGCGTGCCGGCGGCGCCGTTGATCAGATGCGGGTCCGTGGTGCGCGGGATGCCGAGGGAGTCGGCGCGGTACGGGGGTGCCGTCTCCTTGGCCAGGTTGTCGCGGAACTCGCCGAGCGAGCGGGTGACGGCGTCGAGTTCGAGGTGGTTGGAGCCGTGGATCAGCCAGTACTCCAGCTGGGCGTTGAGGTTCCACCAGGTGTTGGGCCACGGGGTGGGCTCCAGCCAGGGGCCGCTCGTCGCCATCACCGGGGCGTCGCGGCGGGCGGCGGAGGCGGTCTTGTAGAGCTGGATCCAGTAGAAGCGCTGCATCCGGGCGTCGGGGAGGGACAGGAAGCTCTTGCGGTAGTAGGCGTGCCACCAGGCCCGGTGCGTCGCCGCCAGCGCGGGGTAGGGGAGCGGGCTCGCCCTGCGGACCTCCCGGAGCGCGCGGGCCAGCGCCGTCGTCCCCGGGTAGGAGTGCGCGACATGGACGTACAGCGTCCGCGCCGCGCCCCTGGTGCGCTCCCGCCATGCCGTCACGTGCTGTCCGCCGGACAGCAGGGGCTGTACGGCCGCGAGGACGAGGTCGTGCTCGGTGACCTCGGCGGGCGGATTGCCCCGGTAGCCGTCGGGGAGCGGCTTGAAGGCCGCGCGGGGGCTGATCGCGTCCGCCGGGTGGAACACCCACCGGAAGGCGCGCTCACCCGCGCTCGGGGTGACCTCCACGGCGAGCAGCGAACGGTCGTTGTGCACCAGCGCCCGGAGCGTGAGCGTGCCCCTGTCCGTGCTGAGCGTGCCGGTCAGCTCGGCGTCGCGCAGGCCGAGCCGCCAGTCCAGGCCGGTGATCGTGCCCACCGGCTCCAGCGTGAAGTGGCCGATCGGGAGGCGGGCCAGCCCGAAGAGGGAGCCGAACTCGGGGCGGTGGTCCTGCACCTCGGAGTGCTGGACGTTGAAGCGCACGGCGCGCGTCTCGGCGCCGGGCTCCGCGTAGATGCCGGAGCCCAGGAAGCCGTTGCCGAGGAAGGGGCCCTCGTACCAGGTCCTCGGCATCCGCCGCCAGACGAGGTCGGCGTCGTCGAGGACGGTGCGCCAAGGGTCGAAGGGGGTCGCACCCTCGGCCGCGCTCGCCCGGGCGGGCAGCCCGCCTGCGAGGAGCGTCCCGCCGAGAGCGGATCCGGTGGCGAGCACGGTACGTCTGGACGGGCTGGGCATCACGCCTCCATCTGAACGCTGATTCATCGGAGCTATCCCGTGACGCAACGTAGAGAAGGGGTGGGATGCCGTCAATACGGTGAGAGAGACCCGATGTATCGATCGACCCGGGGCGGCCGCTCGAGATGCGTCAATCGGGGATCATCAACCCCAGATCACCGCCCCCACCCACGCCCCCGCGATCAACTGGCACGTGAACAGCTCCGCCAGCACGCTCGACCCACCCGACCGCATCGCCGTCCGCAACGCGGCCCTCGCCTCACCGTGGCGGCCGAGCCGGAGCCGTTCCGCGAGGTAGATGCCGGCCATGAAACCGGGGATCGAGCCGAGCACGGGGATCAGGAAGAAGCCCAGGAACGATCCCGTTCCGGCGTACACCACCACGCGCCGGCCCGCCCAGCTCGGGCGCAGTCGGCGCGGCGGCAGTGCCCAGCGCACGACCTGGGAGAGGAACAGCGCGACCGTGGCCCCGACCAGCACCCACCAGGCGATCGGCTGGGGGTCCTGCAAGGCCCACCACATGACCGCGGCCCACACCAGCCACGACCCCGGCACACCGGGCACCAGCACTCCGCAGAGGCCGAGCAGGAGGACCAGGCCGACCAGCACGAGGTCCCACACTCCCATCTGACCAGAGTGCCGGAGCCCGCGAGAACACGCAGATCAGCGTCGTCGCCGCAGGTCCGAGGCCCGGCGCCCCCGCCGCTTCCGCATCCCGGTCACGCCCGCCGCTCCCGCATCCCGGTCACGCCCGCCGCTCCCGCACCCCCGTCACCCCTGCCG
>NZ_JAKEIP010000293.1 GCF_021474425.1 Streptomyces muensis
CCTGCCTGGAGTACATCGAACGCGAGTGGACCGACCTGCGCCCCAAAAGCCTCGTCCGGGCCCAAAGGGGGGGGCCCCCCCACCCCACCCCGCCGCACCGCCTTCGCCGAGGGCTTCGACCAACTCCGCGCAGCCGCCACCACCGAACCCGGCCGCCTCCGCATCATCGGCGCCCTCCTCGCCGCCCTCGTCGTCGCGTTCGGCGCCGTAACGGCCTGGCAGATGACCGACAGGTCCTCCGCCGCGGACGACGTCGTCAACCGCAGCCAGCCCCTCAGCTCCGACGCGGCCGACATCTACCGCTCCCTCGCCGACGCCAACACCGCCGCCGCCAGCGGCTACCTGGCCGGTCTCCAGGAGAAGCCGGCGATGCGCGAGGGCTACGAGAAGGACATCCGCACCGCCGCCGCCAAACTCGTCAAGGCCGCCGCCAACTCCGAACCCGGCTCCACCTCGGCGAACACGATCGCCGACCTGAGCAGACTGCTCCCGGAGTACAAGGGCCTGGTCGAGACGGCCAGGGCCAACAACCGCCAGGGCTACCCCGTCGGCGGCGCCTACCTCCGCGCGGCCAACGAGATGATGCAGCAGAACATGCTGCCCAAGGCCGAGAAGCTCTACCAGACGGAGAACCAGCGCCTGCGCGACGACTACGCGGACGCGAAGTCCTTCCCCTGGGCAGCCGCAGGCCTCGGCATCGTCGCCCTGGCCGCCCTCGCCTGGGCCCAGCACCGCAACTACCAGCGGACGAACAGGGTCCTGAACCACGGCCTGGTCACCGCCACGGCGACCTCCGTCGTGATCCTCCTCTGGCTCACCGTCTCCCACACCGTCGCACGCGCGGGCCTGAACGACTCCTACGACCACGGCGTCCGCTCCCTGGACGTACTGCACCAGGCCCGCATCGCCTCGCTCACCGCCCGCAGCGACGAGAACCTGACCCTGGTCCGCCGCGGCGCGGACACGAAGACGCTCGCCGACGACAGGGTCGTGGACGCGTACGAGTGGGGCTACGACCAGCAGATCGACCAGCTGGGCAAGGCCCTGGACCGAGCCGAGAACCTCGCGGACGACTCGGCGGGCAAGAAGCCCGTTCAGGACGCGAACGGCTTCATGGAGATCTGGAAGGACCGCCACGGCATCGCGCGCGACGACAACAACTCCGGCAACTACCAGGCGGCCCGGGACCGTGTGATCGGGGCCGCGAAGGAGCCGACGAGCGTGTGCTTCGACAATGTCGACAAGGCACTGGCGACCGCGCTGACGCACGAGCGCAACGAGTTCGAGCAGGCCGCGAACGACGGCCGCGGCTCGCTGACCGGCCTCCCGACCGGCGCCGCGGTCCTCGCGGTCCTGGGCGCGGCCGGCGCGGTCCTCGGCATCGGCCGCAGACTGTCGGAGTACCGGTGAGAGGGGGCGAGACGATGAACGCACGCGAGACCACGAACTCGTACCAGACCGCGCCCACCCCCACGCGGGGCGTCTGGCACCGCCTGCGCACGAGCACTCGCGGCTGGGGCGGCGTGGTCGCCATGGCGACCGTGTGCGCCCTGGCGCTGACCCTCGCCCTGCTCCTCCCCCTCACCCAGCCGAAGAGCCAGGACATCGACGCCGACACCGCGGGCCAGGGCGTGACCAGTGTCGCCCACGCCAAGGCGGAGGACTGCGAGAACCCCCAGGACCAGAGCCTCGCCCCGTCCGGCGGCGACGGCACCCCGACGGTCGACGCCATAAAGGCCCGCAAGGACCGCCGCCTGATCGTCGGCGTCGACACCAACAGCTACCGCTGGGGCTACCTCGACCCGAACAACCCCTCCGGTGAGCTGGAGGGCTTCGACATCGACCTGGTCCACCGCATCGCCGAGGACATACTCGGCGACCGCGACGCGGTGCAGTTCAAGGCGATCCCGACCAGCCGCCGTATCGAGGCGATCCAGAAGGGCGAGGTCGACATGGTGGTCCGCACCATGACGATCAACTGCAGCCGGATCAAGGAAGTCGCCTTCTCCGCCCCGTACTTCGTCACCGGCCAGCAGATCCTGGCCCCCAAGACCTCGACGATCACCGGCTACGACAAGTCCCTGGCCGACAAGAAGGTCTGCTCGGCGCAGGGCTCCACGGCGTACGACAACCTGGAAGAGGGCAGGAAGAACGGCGACCTCCCGGACTCCACCGACATCAGGACCACCGTCCCCAACCAGCTCGACTGCCTGGTGAAGTTGCAGCTCGGCGAGGTCGACGCGGTCGTGACGGACGGCGCCCTGGCCGCCAGCCAGGCCGCGCAGGACCCGGCGGTGGAACTGAAGGGCGGTCTGTTCACGGACGAGTACTACGGCGTGGCGATGAAGCGGGGCTCCGACGATCTGGTACGCCAGGTCAACCGGACCCTGGAGAACTACATCGAGGACGGCGGTTGGAAGGCGTCGTACGAGAAGTGGCTGCACCCGACGATGGACCAGGGCGACAAGAAGTCGGCGTCGGCCACCCCACCCGAGGCCCGCTACAAGTGACCGACCGTCAACTGGCAGAACACTACTGAGCGAGAGGTGATCGATGGGCGTCACGGACCCCGCCGGGCCGGTGATGGACCGGGACGAGGTGGACCGTGCGCTGGCGCGGCTCGGCCAGGAGCACGAGGCGATCGAGACCTCGCTCCTCGCCCTCCAGGACCACGCGGGCCGCAGACTCCTCGAAGGCGCCGAGCTCACGGGCGTCACCAAGGAGCGCTGGACGACGGCGGAGGCGTCGATCACGCTGCTGTGGGCGTACTTCGACGCGTACACGGACGCGTTGCGCTCGGCCCGCGAGATCCGCTCGCGTCGCCGCTGGTCCAGCCGTGACGACCTGGTGGAGCTGACGGAGCTGCTGCGCGGCGAGTCGGTGACGGTCGCGGGTTCGGCGACCGCGACGGCGAACGCCCCGACGCTACACGGCGGTTCGGGCAAGCTCAGCGAACAGTTCACGCTGGTCACCCTGGTCGACCGGATGAACGAGCTGTACGCGACGTCGCTGGACATGGTGGTCGCCGCCGACGCGGTCTGGTCCGCGCTGCCCGCCCGTATCGACTTACTCGCCGCCGAACTCCAGCGCACCCGCCGTCTCGCGCACTCCGTCGGCGTACGCCCCGGCGAGCACCCGGCGGGCGACGACCTGGAGCGCATCACGCGCACGCTGACCAGCCTGCGCGCCGAGGTGGTGTCCGACCCGCTCGCGTACTGGGTTCCCACACAGGGGAGTTCCGCGCCGGGCGGCGGCCGGCCCGACACCACGGTCTACGACCGCGAGGCACGCGCCCTGGAGGACGTGCGCCGGGAGATCGACGCGGTGTTGACGGTCCGTCAGGACGCCGAGCAGCGCCTGGTCAAGCTGCGTGACGTGCTGTCCCGCGCGGACCGTACGCTCGCCGAGGCCCGCACCGCGCGCGGCGAGGTGCTGGCGAAGATCGCCGCCACGGAGGTGCCGGTCGTCAGCGGTCCGCCGACCGTGCTGCAGGAGCAGCTGGCGACGGCCGCCGAGTACCGCAGACACGCCCAGTGGCACCGCCTGTCGCCGCTCCTGGAGTCCCTGGAGCAGAAGGCGGAGGACGAACTGCTGCGCGCCCGCGAGTCGTTGACCGCGGTCACCGCGCCGCTCGCGGTCCGCGCCGAGCTGCGCGGCCGCCTCGACGCGTACAAGGCGAAGGTGGCCCGGCACGGGCTCGCCGAGGACCCGTTCCTCATCGAGCGGTACGACGCGGCCCGGCGGATGCTGTGGAGCGCGCCCTGCGATCTGCGCGTCGCCGAACAGGCGGTCCTGCGCTACCAGCAGGCCGCCGCCGAACTGCTCGGCGGGCCGCGCGTACCGGGGCCGCGCGCGCCCGAGGATCGCGGGGGGCCAGGGACATGAGGGGCAGGGGGGAGTCGTCGTCATGAGTCAGGCGGAGCAGAGCTGTCAGCGGCCGGACTGCGGCGGGTCGTACGAGGACGTGGGCGGCGGCGAGCTGTACTGCGACACCTGCGGTCTGGCCCCGGTCGTCTCGGCGACCGGCATGGTCGGCTCGCCGCCCACCGGCGTGACGGGCGGCGGCAAGGGCTCCGGCGGCTCGGCGGGCAGCGGCAGCTCCCGCTCCACCGGCCGCGGCAGTTCGCGTACGTCGTCGCAGTCGTCGAAGTCCCGGCGCTCGGTGTCGGGACGGCTCTCGCGCGCGCTGTCGGGCCGTTCCACGGGCCGCTCGGTGTCCGTGCGCAGCTCCGGCTCGACGGCCGGATCCAGCGGCCGCGGCCGGCTCGGTGTCGGCCTGGTCCAGGTCCCGGACGTGCCGCGTCCCGACCCGCGCGCGATGGTGCTGGAGAACCCGGAGGTGCCCGAGCGCAAGCGGTTCTGCTCGCGCTCGGACTGCGGGGCACCCGTCGGCCGGGCGCGCGGTGAGCGTCCGGGCCGTACGGAGGGTTTCTGCACCAAGTGCGGGCACCCGTACTCCTTCGTGCCGAAGCTGAAGGCCGGGGACGTGGTGCACGGCCAGTACGAGGTCGTGGGCTGTCTGGCGCACGGCGGGCTCGGCTGGGTCTATCTCGCCGTGGACCGCGCGGTCTCCGACCGCTGGGTGGTGCTCAAGGGCCTGCTGGACACCGGTGACCAGGACGCGATGGCGGCGGCGATCTCCGAGCGGCGCTTCCTCGCGGAGATCGAGCACGCCAACATCGTGCGGATCTACAACTTCGTCGAGCACCTCGACCAGCGCACCGGTTCGCTCGACGGCTACATCGTCATGGAGTACGTCGGCGGCAAGTCGCTGAAGGAGATCGCCAACGGCCGCCGTACGCCCACCGGGAAGCGCGACCCGCTCCCCGTGGAGCAGGCGTGCGCGTACGGCATCGAGGCGCTGGAGGCGCTCGGCCATCTGCACAGCCGCAACCTGCTGTACTGCGACTTCAAGGTCGACAACGCCATCCAGACCGAGGACCAGCTCAAGCTGATCGACATGGGCGCGGTGCGCAGGATGGACGACGAGGAGTCGGCCATCTACGGCACGGTGGGCTACCAGGCGCCGGAAGTCGCCGACGTCGGCCCCTCGGTGGCGTCCGACCTCTACACGGTCGCCCGCACGCTCGCCGTCCTGTCCTTCGACTTCCAGGGCTACACGAACGTATACGTCGACTCCCTGCCCGACCCCGACAACATCGAGGTCTTCCGGCAGTACGAGTCCTTCTACCGCCTGCTGGTCCGCGCCACCGACCCCGACCCGGCCCGCCGCTTCGCCTCCGCCCAGGAGATGACGGAGCAGCTGACGGGCGTACTGCGCGAGGTCGTGTCCCTGCAGACGGGGCGCGCGCGGCCGTCGCTGTCGACGCTGTTCGGACCCGAGGTGCGGGTCACGGACACGGAGTTGTTCCCGAAGCTGGACGGGGAGGTGTCGCGGCTCGGCGCGCGGGTCGTGGGCACCGGAAGGAAGCCCGCCACCCTGGCGTCGACCACCGCCCTCGCCTCGGCCACCGCGCCCGCCGTCACCGCCGGCCCCCTCCCGGGCCCCGCGCCCGGTGCCGCCGCGTCCGTCCCGACCGCCCCGGCAACCCCCGCGGGCATCGTCAAGGTCGCCCACGCGCCCGCCGCCGCCCTCGCGCTCCCCGTTCCGCGCGTCGACCCCTCCGACCCCAACGCCGGTTTCCTCGCGGGTCTGATGACCACCGCGCCGGCCGAGCTGCTCGGTGCTCTCGCCGCCGCGCCGGCGCCGTCGACCGAGACCCGGCTGCGGCAGGTGCGGGCCTGGCTGGAGAACGGCGACAGCGGCACCGCGCACGAGGCGCTGCTGAAGCTGGAGGACGAGCGGTCCGACGACTGGCGGGTCGTCTGGTACCGCGGTGTGGCCGCGCTCGTCACCGGCGACCACGAGGGCGCCGCGCTCGCCTTCGACGCGATCTACGACGCCTTCCCGGGTGAGCCCGCGCCCAAGGTGGCCCTCGGCCTGTGCGCCGAGGTGCTGGGCCAGTTGGACAACGCCGCCGAGTACTACCGTCTCGTGTGGTCCACCGACCCCAGCTATGTGAGCACCGCGTTCGGGCTCGCCCGCGTCCAGCTCGCGACGGGCGACCGCGGCGGCGCCGTACGGACCCTGGAGTCCGTCCCCGAGAGCTCCATCCACTACACGGCCGCCCGGGTCGCTGCCGTCCGCGCCCGGCTGCGTGGGCGCACGGCGACCGCCGCCGACGTACCGTTCCTGGACGACCTGACCGCCGCCGCGGGCCAGGTCGAGGCGCTGGACGCGTATGGTCTGGACCCGGCGCGCCGGGAGCAGTTGTCGGCGGAAGTCCTCGGCTGCGCGCTGGACTGGGTACTCTCCGGTGGCCAGGGTTCCGCCCCTCCCCCAGCCGCCGGAGGACGGACGCTGCTCGGCAGCGGCCTGGACGAGCGGGGACTGCGTTTCGGCCTGGAGCGCTCGTACCGCACGCTGGCCCGGCTCGCTCGGGGCGGCGAGGAGAGGATCGACCTGGTGGAACGTGCCAACCGTTACCGCCCCCGGACGTGGGTGTAGTTGATGTCGCAGATGCCCCAGTTGTCCGCCTGCCCGAGCTGCGAATGGCCGCTCGAGTCGGGTGACCGTTTCTGCGGTGCGTGCGGATACGACCTGTCCGCCGTGCCCGTACGGCCGGACGACAACCCGACCATCGCCATGAACGGCTCGTCGGCGCCCTCCGGTGTGCCCGGCACCGGCTGGCCCGCCGCCCCCGCGCCGGACGCCGCCGGCGGCCACGACCTGCCCCCGGGCACACCGCCGCCCCCGCAGTCACCGCCGCCCGCGACGCCGATGCCTCCGACGGCGAGCGCCCCGGACGGACCGCCCGGACCCCGGACACCTGCCGACCCGACCGGCTCCCCGGTCTCCCCGGCCACCGGCGTCCGCTTCGACCGTCCACCGCGGCCCGACGAGCACGCCCTGCCCGACGAGTTCACCCTTCAGGCGCCCGACCCGCGCGTGGCCCCCGCCGCCCCGCCGACCCCGCCCGAGGGCACCAAGGTGTGCGTGGCGTGCCGTGCGGGCCGTGTCGACCACGACGGGTACTGCGAGAACTGCGGGCACGCCCAGCCGCGCGAGCGCGACCACATGGAGCAGGACGCCGGCCCCGTCGCCGCGGTGAGCGACCGCGGGCTGCGCCACCACCGCAACGAGGACGCGTTCGCCGTCGGCAGCACCACGCTGCCGGACGGCCGGCCCGCGGTCCTGGCGATCGTCTGCGACGGCGTGTCCTCGGCGACCCGCCCCGACGACGCCTCGATGGCCGCCTCCCGGGCCGCGAGCGAGTCGCTGCTGGCCGCCCTGCCGCGCGGCGCGCACCCGCAGCAGGCCATGCACGACGCGATCATCGCCGCCTCGAACGCGGTCAACGCCCTGGCGGGCGAACCGGCCACGGTCCGCGAGCAGGGCCCCCACCAGAACGCCCCGGCCTGCACCTTCGTCGGCGCCGTGGTCACCGCGGGCCTGCTGGTCGTCGGCTGGGTCGGCGACAGCCGCGCCTACTGGGTGCCGGTGGACCGCAGCACTCCCCCGGCCCGGCTCACCGAGGACGACTCCTGGGCGGCGCAGATGGTCGCAGCGGGCCTGATGAACGAGGCCGAGGCCTACGCCGACGAGCGCGCCCACGCCATCACGGGCTGGCTCGGCGCGGACGCCTACGAACTGGAGCCGCACACCGCGTCCTTCAAGCCAGACCGCCCGGGCGTCGTCGTGGTGTGCACGGACGGCCTGTGGAACTACGCGGAGGCGGCCGAGGACATGGCCGACGTCATGCCCCTCGACGCCGCCGTGCGCCCCCTGCACGGCGCGCAGGTCCTCGTCGGCCACGCGCTCGACGGCGGGGGCCACGACAACGTAACAGTGGCCGTCCTGCCGTTCCCGGCACCGCCGATGGGGGCAGGATCGGCCTGAGGCCGCGTCGCGGGGACGGTCTCAGCGGGCCGGAGGGGACCGGTCCGTCGACAGCCATGGCCCCACCACGGGGTCTTTTAGGGGGATTTGAGAACGCATGGCCAATTTCTCGAAACCAAGCGTGCCGCAGTTCTCGGTGGACGTGTACCAGAACGAGTACCTGCCGGAGGGCGGTCGCGAGGTCAACGCGATCGTCACGGTGACCGCGACCGGCGGCGGCACGATCGGCAGCGCGGTCGCGGCGCCCCACCTGTACTCGCCGGGCCGGGGCCCGTCCGCGGCCGTGGCGATCATGGTCGACTGCTCGGGCTCGATGGACTACCCGCCGACCAAGATGCGCAACGCCCGCGACGCGACCGCCGCCGCGATCGACACCCTGCGCGACGGCGTGCGCTTCGCGGTGGTCGGCGGGACGCATGTGGCCAAGGAGGTCTATCCGGGCGGCGGCCGCCTGGCCGTGGCCGACGCCACCACCCGCGAACAGGCCAAGCAGGCGCTGCGCCGGCTCAGCGCGGGCGGCGGTACGGCCATCGGCACCTGGCTGCGCCTCGCCGACCGTCTGCTGTCCTCGGACGACGTGGCGATCCGGCACGGCATCCTGCTCACCGACGGCCGCAACGAGCACGAGTCGCCGGAAGACCTCAGGGCCGCGCTCGACGCCTGTGCCGGACGGTTCACATGTGACGCACGCGGCGTGGGTACCGACTGGGAAGTGAAAGAAGTCACAGCAATCGCCTCGGCTCTGCTCGGCAGCGCCGACATCGTCGCCGACCCGGCCGGTCTCGCCGCCGACTTCACGCAGATGATGGAGACGGCGATGGGCAAGGAGGTCGCGGACGTCGCTCTGCGGGTGTGGACACCGGTCGGCACGACGATCAAGTTCGTCAAACAAGTGGCGCCCACGGTCGAGGAGTTGACCGACCGCCGCACCGAGGCCGGCCCGCGCGCCGGGGACTACCCCACCGGGTCCTGGGGGGACGAGTCCCGTGACTACCACGTCTGCGTCGAGGTTCCGGCCGCGAACCTCGGCCAGGAGATGCTCGCCGCCCGCATCTCCCTGATCGTCCCGCAGCCCGACGGCACCGCCCAGAACCTCGGCGCCCAGGGCCTCGTACGGGCCGTATGGACCGACGACATGGTCGCCTCGACCTCGATCAACCCACAGGTCGCCCACTACACCGGCCAGGCCGAACTGGCACAAGCCATCCAACAAGGCCTCGATCTTCGCAAATCCGGCGATATCGATGGAGCAACGGCCAAACTGGGCCGCGCTGTTCAGCTCGCCAGCGCCTCCGGAAACGCGGATACGGCGAAACTCCTTGCGAAGGTGGTGGACGTGGTCGATGCCGCGACCGGTACTGTGCGACTGAAGGCGAAGGTCGCGGAGGCCGACGAGATGACTCTCGAGACACGGTCGACAAAGACTGTTCGTGTAAAGAACTGACCGAGTAGTGCCCTGGTAGTGCCTCAGCAGTGCCCCAGCAGGACCCTGAAAAGCAACGAGCCTGACCCCTCGGGGTTGGAGAAATCCGGTCGAAGCGGCCGGAAAGGAGAGGGGGAAGCGCCGACATGCCGACCTGCCCGAACGGACACCAGTCGGGTTCCGACGACTGGTGCGAGGTCTGCGGTCACCGCATGGCCGGTGCCGTTCCTCCGCCCCCTCCACCGCCGCCCCCGCCCGGTGGCGGCTACGGC
>NZ_JAKEIP010000294.1 GCF_021474425.1 Streptomyces muensis
GCGTGTTGGGGGTGGAGCTGAGGCTGGGGTTGGGGTGGTACGGATGGCATGGTGGGTACGCTGGTTTTCGGCGTCTGTGTCACTGTTGACCTCCCCCATGGTCATCCGTCGCCGCAAGTATCGCTGATCGACCCGCAAAGCACCCACGGTGTGCAGGAGCCCCCTGCCCATGAATACGCCGGAGGAATCTGTTCGGTTCCAGGTTCGAGGGTGGATGCCTGCGGGTTCGCGTAGCGCTTGGCGTGCGTTGTGGGTCGGGGCCGCGCCGGGGGGTGTCCGTCCTCGGTCCGGCGGCTCGGTCGGCCAGGAAGGGCTGCTTCTTGACGCCGGCCGCTGCGGGCGGACACCCCCCGACACGGCCCCTTCGCGCCGTGGGCGACCGCGGCCCGGTGGGGGCTGGTCGCGCAGTTCCCCGCGCCCCTTGGGGGCGATGCAGCTCCGCACCCTTCAGCCCGCCCGGCGCTTGAGGAACACCCCGGCCACGCCCACGGGCCGGTTCCCCTTCGATGCCGGTCCGGGCATCTTCAGCCCGTCCGGCGTTTGAGGACGAGGCCGTAGGCCGATGGCGGGGTTGAAGGGGCGGAGCCCCTTCGAAGGATGGGACGGGTAGGGGCGGCGGGGGCGAGGAAACGGGGGTTACATGCGGGAGACGTTGCGTTCGTAGACGAGGCGGAGGCCGATCAGGGTCAGCCAGGGCTCGTGTTCGTCGATGACGGAGGACTCGCCGAGGACCATGGGAGCCAGGCCACCCGTCGCGATGACCGTGACCTCGTCGGGGTCGTCCGCCAGTTCGCGGGCCATACGGTTGACGACGCCGTCGACCTGGCCCGCGAAGCCGTAGATGATGCCGGACTGCATGGCCTCGACGGTGTTCTTGCCGATGACGCTGCGCGGACGGGCCACCTCGATCTTGCGGAGCTGCGCGCCGCGGACGCCCAGGGCCTCGACCGAGATCTCGATGCCGGGCGCGATGACACCGCCGATGTACTCGCCCCGCGCACTCACCGCGTCGAACGTCGTCGCCGTACCGAAGTCCACGACGATCGCCGGACCACCGTAGAGGTCGACCGCCGCCACCGCGTTGATGATGCGGTCGGCGCCGACCTCCTTGGGGTTGTCGGTGAGGATCGGTACGCCCGTCTTCACGCCCGGCTCGACCAAGACCGCGGGGACGTCGCCGTAGTAGCGGCGGGTCACCTCGCGCAGCTCGTGCAGGACCGAGGGGACCGTCGCGCAGATGGCGATGCCGTCGATGCCGTCGCCGAGCTCGTCGCCGAGGAGCGGGTGCATGCCCATCAGGCCCTGGAGCAGGACCGCGAGTTCGTCGGCGGTGCGACGGGCGTCCGTGGAGATGCGCCAGTGTTCGACGATGTCCTCGCCGTCGAACAGGCCGAGGACGGTGTGCGTGTTGCCTACGTCGATCGTGAGGAGCATGCCCGTCCCTACTCCGCCGCTCGCAGGTCCATGCCGATGTCCAGGATCGGCGAGGAGTGGGTGAGCGCCCCGACGGCGAGGTAGTCGACGCCTGTGTCGGCGTACGCCTTGGCGTTCGTCAGGGTCAGCCGGCCCGACGCCTCCAGTGCCGCGCGGCCGTCGACGATCGCCACGGCCTCCTCGCACTCCCCCGGCGTGAAGTTGTCCAGGAGGATCAGGTCGGCGCCCGCGTCCACGACCTCGCGGAGCTGGTGGAGGGTGTCCACCTCGACCTCGATGGGCAGGTCGGGGAAGGCTTCGCGGACCGCCTTGAAGGCCTGTGCGACGCCGCCCGCGGCCACCACGTGGTTGTCCTTCACCAGGGCCGCGTCGGACAACGACATGCGGTGGTTCACCCCGCCGCCGCAGCGCACCGCGTACTTCTCCAGGGAGCGCAGGCCCGGCGTCGTCTTGCGGGTGTCGCGGACCCTCGCCTTCGTGCCCTCCAGTACGTCCTCCCACGCGCGCGTGGCCGTCGCGATGCCGGAGAGGCGGCAGAGGATGTTCAGGGCGCTGCGTTCGGCGGTCAGGAGGTCGCGGGTGCGGGTGGTGACGGAGAGGAGCTTCTGGCCCTCCGACACGCGGTCGCCGTCCTCCACGTGCCGTTCCACCTCGAACTCGTCCTCGCAGACGATCGAGACCACGGCTTCGGCGACTCTGAGGCCCGCGACGACGCCCGCCTCGCGTGCGACGAAGTCGGCGGTGGCGGTCGACTCCTCGGGGATCGTGGCGACCGTCGTCACGTCCACGCCGTGGGCGAGGTCCTCCTGGATGGCCACGTTGGCGATGTCCTCGACCTCGACGGGGTCGAGGCCCGCGTCGGCGAGGAGCTGTGCGAGCGCGGGGTCGAGCCCGCACTCCAGGTACGCCTCGCCGTCGGTGTCCGCACCGCAGGCGCAGTCGTCGCCGCAGCCGCCGCTCGAGGCGAGGGGAAGGTCGGGGGTGGTCACTTCTGTCACTGCTCCTGCTGTGGCTGCCGGGTCGGGGGGAAGTCTGCGGTTTCGGTGGTGTGCACGGCCAGTGTGCGGTCGGGGTTCAGGCGTACGACAATGTGGCGCCGCCAGGTCGCGTCGTCGCGGTCGGGCCCGTCCTCGCGCCAGTGGCAGCCCCGCGTCTCCTCGCGCAGCTGTGCCGCGGTCACCAGGACCCGGGCCACGCACAGGAGGTTGGTGGCCTCCCAGGTGTCGACGCCGGGCTCGGCCGTCTTGCCGTTCTCGGTGAGCGCGTCCCGGGCCTCGCTGTGCAGCTGCTGGAGCTGGTCGGCGGCCTGGGCGAGGGAGGCCGCGGAGCGCAGGACTCCGGCGCCGTTCGTCATGATCCGCTGGATCGCGAAACGGGCCTCGGGGGCGAGCAGGGGGTGCTCGGGGGTCTCGGGGTACGGCACCGGGTGCGGCACGCGCGCGTGGAGGCCGTTCGCCGCGCGGGCGGCCGCGATGTCGGCCACGATGCGCTCGGCGTAGACCAGGCCTTCGAGGAGTGAGTTGGAGGCCAGGCGGTTGGCGCCGTGCACGCCCGTGCAGGCGACCTCGCCGCACGCGTACAGGCCGGGGACGGTCGTACGGCCGTGGGAGTCGGTGCGGACGCCGCCGGAGGCGTAGTGGGCGGCCGGGGCGATCGGGATGGGGGCCGTGACCGGGTCGATGCCGTTGGCGCGGCAGGCGGCCAGGATCGTCGGGAAGCGGTGCTCCCACATGTCGGCGCCGAAGTGGCGGGCGTCGAGGAACATGTGCTCGGCGTCCTGCTCCTGCATGCGGCGCATGATGCCCTTGGCGACGATGTCCCGGGGGGCGAGCTCGGCCAGTTCGTGCCGGCCGAGCATGAAGCGGACGCCGCCGGCGTCGACCAGGTGGGCGCCTTCGCCGCGTACCGCCTCGGAGACCAGGGGCTGCTGGCCCTCCGCGTCCGTGCCGAGGAACAGGACCGTGGGGTGGAACTGGACGAATTCGAGATCGCTGACCTCGGCACCCGCGCGCAGCGCGAGGGCCACTCCGTCGCCCGTGGACACGGACGGGTTCGTCGTCGCCGAGAAGACCTGGCCCATGCCGCCGGTGGCGAGGACCACCGCGGGCGCGTGGACCGCTCCCACGCCGTCGTGCTGGCCCTCACCCATGACGTGCAGGGTGACGCCCGCCGTACGGCCCTCGGCGTCCGTCAGCAGGTCGAGGACGAGCGCGTTCTCGATCGTGCGCAAGCCACGCGCGCGTACCGCCTCGACAAGGGCGCGGGAGATCTCGGCGCCGGTCGCGTCGCCGCCGGCGTGGGCGATACGGCGGCGGTGGTGGCCGCCCTCGCGGGTGAGCTCCAGGCCGCCTTCCTCGGACTCGTCGAAGTGGGCGCCGGTCTCGATGAGGCGGCGTACGGCGTCGGGGCCCTCGGTGACGAGGATGCGGACCGCTTCCTCGTCGCACAGGCCGGCGCCCGCCACCAGGGTGTCGTCGAGGTGCTGTTCGGGGGTGTCGCCGTCCCCGAGGGCCGCGGCGATGCCGCCCTGGGCCCAGCGGGTGGAGCCGTCGTCGAGGCGGGCCTTGGTGACGACGACCGTCGTCAGGCCCGCGGCCTCGCAGCGCAGGGCCGCGGTGAGCCCCGCGACGCCGGAACCGACGACCACGACGTCGGCGGAGATGGACCACCCGGGCGCCGGGGCGTGCAGTCGTATGCCTGTGCTGGTCACGAGGCGGCTCCGAAGGTGAGGGGGAGGTTGTCGATCAGCCGGGTCTTACCGACCCGGGCGGCGACGGCGAGGACGGCCTCGCCGGTGAAGTCGTCCGCGATCTCGGTGAAGTCGGACGGGTCGACGAGCGCGAGGTAGTCCAGTTCGAGCGGCGGGTCGAGGCGGGCGGCCTCGTCGAGGACCAGACGGGCGGCGGCGCGGACGGCCGCCGGGGAGCCGGGCACGGCCTTGGCGACGGCGTGTGCGTCGGCGGCCGCGCGGGACTCCCCTATGGCGCTGAGCGCCTCGGCACGCGCGCGCGTGGCGGGCACTTCGCGGGCCCGCGCGCGCAGCGCCTCCTGCGCCGCGTGCCGGTCGCGGCCGGCGAACAGCGACTGGGACAGGGCGAGTGCCGTGCGCCGCTCCTTGGGAGCGAGGTAGCGGTTGCGGCTGGACAGCGCGAGGCCGTCCTCCTCGCGCACGGTGGGGACGCCGACGATCTCGACGCCGAAGTTCAGGTCGCGCACCATGCGGCGGATCAGGGCGAGCTGCTGGGCGTCCTTCTGGCCGTACAGGGCGACGTCGGGGCGGGTGAGGTGGAGCAGTTTGGCGACGACGGTGAGCATGCCGTCGAAGTGGCCGGGCCGGGAGCCGCCTTCGAGGCGCTCGCCCATGGGGCCGGCGCTGATGCGCACCTGGGGCTCGCCGCCCGGGTACACCTCGTCGACCGAGGGGGCGAACACGGCGTCCGCGCCCGCCTGTTCGGCGATCTTGAGGTCGGCCTCCAGGGTGCGCGGGTAGCGGTCGAGGTCCTCGCCCTTGCCGAACTGCAAGGGGTTCACGAAGACGGTGACGACGACCTCGCCCTCCGGTCCGGCGATGGTGCGCGCGGTGCGGATCAGGGTGGCGTGGCCCTCGTGCAGGGCGCCCATGGTCATCACGACGGCGCGGCGGCCGGTACGCGTGCGTGCGTGCAGTTCGGCGGCGGTGCGCAGCAGGGTGGTCGTCATCGGGCCCCTCCCTCGGCGCCGTCGGTTCCGTGGGCGAGTACCCCGAGGAGGTCCTCGGCGAGCTCCGGCTTCAGGAGTCCGTGCGCGAGCGCCCGGTCGGCGGTCGCGCGGGCCATCGCGAGATAGCCGGCGACGGTCTGTGGGGCGTGCCGGCGCAGCTCGGTCACGTGCGCGGCGACGGTGCCGGCGTCACCGCGCGCGACAGGGCCGGTCAGGGCGGCGTCACCGGAGCGCAGGGCGTTGTCGAGGGCGGCGCCGAGCAGCGGGCCGAGCATCCGGTCGGGGGCCGTGACGCCCGCCTCGCGCAGCAGCTCCATGGACTGGGCGACGAGCGTGACCAGGTGGTTGGCGCCCAGCGCGAGCGCCGCGTGGTAGAGCGGGCGCATGTCCTCGGCGATCCATTCCGGTTCGCCGCCCATCTCGATGACGAGGGCCTCGGCGGCCAGCCGCAGCTCCTCGGGCGCGGTGACCCCGAAGGAGCAGCCGGCCAGGCGCTGGACGTCCACGGGCGTGCCGGTGAAGGTCATCGCCGGGTGCAGGGCCAGCGGCAGCGCGCCCGCGCGCAGGGCTGGGTCGAGCACCTTGGCGCCGTAGCGGCCGGAGGTGTGCACGAGCAGTTGCCCGGGCCGGACGGCTCCGGTCTCGGCGAGGCCCTCGACCAGCTCGGGCAGGGCGTCGTCGGGGACGGTCAGCAGCACCAGTTCCGCGCGCGCGAGCACCTCTGCGGGCGGCACGAGCGGCACGTCGGGGAGCATCTGCGCGGCCCGGCGCCGGGAGGTGTCGGAGACCCCGGAGACGGCCACCGGGCGGTGCCCGGCGAGCTGGAGGGACGCGGCGAGCGCGGGGCCCACGCGGCCGGCGCCGACGACGCCGACGGTGAGGCGCGCGGGGCGGTCCCTGGGATCTGGCTGTTGGCTTGTACTCACTCGACGGCGGCCTTCCCGTTCCAGTCCGCTCTGGGTACCGGACGATTTCTCGTCATGTTAACGCGATTGGTTCGGAAGGGGTCCGGTTGTCCACAGGCTGTGGGTTACGTAACGCTGCGGCGGGGCGGGTGCGGTACGGGAAATACGGGTGATGGCGCGCACCGACCCGAGGCATCATCCCGGGATGAGTGACGAGAAACGGCGCGGAGAGCTCCGCGAGCGGCGCATCACCGCCCAACGCAGTACGCGGCGCGTATTCGCACGCCACGGTTTCCAGAAGACCCTCCGCGAGCGCCTTGCCCTCTTGGACGCGGCAACGGACCTGTACGACCTGGACGAGCCGTCGGACATCTACGGCAACGGCGTCGTCGAAGTGCTGGAGGAGAAGGTCGCCGCACTGCTCGGCCTGGAGGCCGCCGCCTTCTTTCCGACGGGCACGATGGCCCAGCAGGTGGCCCTGCGCTGCTGGGCGGGCCGGACCGGCAACCCGACGGTCGCCCTGCATGCGCTGAGCCACCCCGAGGTGCACGAGCGCAACGCGTTCAGTCAGGTGAGCGGTCTGCGCCCGGTGCGGGTGACGAGCGAGCCCAGGCTGCCGACCGCCGCCGAGGTGCGCGACTTCGAGGAGCCCTTCGGAACGCTGATGCTCGAACTCCCCTTGCGGGAAGCCGGTTTCGTGCTGCCCACATGGGACGAGCTCACCGAGGTCGTGGACGCGGCGCGCGAGAGGGACGCCGTGGTGCACTTCGACGGGGCACGCCTGTGGGAGTCCACCGTCCACCTCGGTCGTCCGCTGGAGGAGATCGCGGGCCTGGCCGACAGCGTGTACGTGTCGTTCTACAAGTCACTCGACGCGTTCGGGGGCGCGGCCCTGGCCGGCCCGAAGGCCCTGGTCGAGGAAGCCAGGGTCTGGCGGCACAGGTACGGCGGCCAGGTCTTCCAGCAGTTCCCCACCGTGCTGTCGGCGCTGGTCGGCCTGGAGAGGCAGCTTCCTCGGCTGCCGGAGTACGTGGCGCACGCGCGCGTGGTGGCCGCCGCGCTGCGCGAGGGCTTCGCGGCGGCCGGAGTGCCGTGGGCGCGCGTGTACCCCGAGGTGCCGCACACCCACGACTTCCAGGTCTGGCTGCCGTACGACACCGATGTCGCCGCGGAGGCGGCGGTCCGGGCCGCCGAGGAGACGGACACCATGCTCTTCGCCCACGCCTGGGACCAGAAAGGCCCGGGCCTGTCCTTCACCGAGATCCATGTGCGGGCTCCCGGCCTGGAATGGACGGCCGACGACGTGAAAACGGCGGTCACCGAGTTCGTGGCCCGACTCCCCCACCAGCTCAGCCAGTAGAACGCCACCACCCCCGAAGCCACCGCACCCGGGCCGGGCGCCCGGCGGCGACGGCCGCCCTGAACTGGCGGTGGTCGCGCCACTCGCGCACGACCTGCCAGTCATGGGTGCCCGGCGCCGGAGGTGCGGGCTCGCCGAGCTGCCGGGCGCGGTAGAGGTGGAGGAGGTGGTACTGCGTGCTGCTCATGGTGGTTCGCCTCTCGGGACGTTGGAGACATGACGTAGGGATCGGGCTCCGCGGCTGCCCCGGTGGTCCCAGGCTGCGTCCGGGGTCGCGGTGGCGTCGCGTGGATTGACGGCCGCCGTCAATCGACGGCCGCGTTGTCAGTGGCGGGGTGCACCATGAGGGCATGAGCGTGAGCATCGACATCGCGGGGCTGCGGCCGGAGAGGGTCGCCGTGGTCCCCTCACCCCTGGCCGAGCTCGGCACGGCGCTGCACGCCCTGTCGGAGTCGGGGCATCATCCGGGGCTGCGGGGCTGGGCGACGACCGTCACCGCCCGGCTCGACCCGCACCTGGCCGACCGGATGTGCGAGGCCGACTTCCTGTGGCGGACGACGTTCTCGGATCTGTTCCTGCCCTGTGCGGGCGTCCCGGGCGGAGCCCTGCCCGGCGCGACGCTCGCCGAGGAGCTGGACCTGCTGGACAAGCTGACGGACGAGCAGTTCGTGGACGCGGCCCTGGAGTTCACCTGCGCCCTGCCCTACGCCACGCCCAGCCAGGATGTGCTGGCCGACGCGGAGCTGCGCCGCCGCGCCCTGGAACTGGCCGCCGCGCGCGGGCCGCAGCAGTTGCGGTTCAGCCAGCGGCTGCTCGACGACCCACCGCGGATCCGGGCCTGGCTGCGGCAGTTCCTGGAGGACTGCGACGAGGCGTTCTTCGCCGACACCTGGTCCCGGCTGCGCCACCAGCTCGCCGCTGACGCCCGCCACAGGACCGACCTGCTGCGGCACAAGGGGCTGGCCGAGGCGCTGACCTCGATCTCCGCGGCGGTGGTGCTCGACGAGGCCGCCGGCCGGATCACCATCGACAAGCTGCGCCAAGGCCACACCGTCATCAAGGACCGGAGCCTGCTGCTCGTGCCCACCAGCCTGGGCTGGCCGCATCTGATGGTGCTGCACCGCCACGGCTGGCAGCCCGTGCTGCACTACCCCGTCAGTACCCCCGAGCTGGCGTCACCGCCCTCGGTCGAGCAGCTGACCCTGCGCATGGCCGCCCTGTCCCACCCGGTGCGGATGCAGCTGTGCCGCAACCTCGCCCGCAGCACCTACACCACGAGCGAGCTCGTACAGATCCACGGCATGACCGCCCCGGAGATATCCCGGCACCTGAGCGTCCTCAAGAAGGCGGGCCTGATCACCACCCGCCGCCGCGGGCGGTACGTCCTGTACCAGCTGGACGTCACCGCGGTGGCGCGGCTCGGCAGTGACTTCCTCGAAGCGCTCCTGAGGTGACCGTCAGTCGAACCGGATGTGCCTGATCCCGACGCCCGCCTGCCGCAGCCGTGTCCGCAGCGCGCCCTCGTTGTTGGGCCGGAGCTTCAGCCCGGCCAGGACGGCGATCCGGTCGGCCGTCTTCGGCACGGTCGAGTGGTCGGTCCACAGATGCTCGGCGAACTCCGGCTCGCTCAACCGCTCCAGACAGTGGTCGAGCTGCTGTACGGCCCAACTCTCCCGGCGCAGCCCGGAGTTCTTCCCGGCGACGAACTGCGCGAGGTGTCCGAAGCCGCGCTCGCGCAGCCGTTTCAGGACGGTCTCCCGCTCGGCGAGGAGCGTGAAGTGCCGTACGTCATGGCCGAGTTCGCGCAACCGGCCGACCGTCTCGGCGAAGTAGTCGGAGTTCGTGACCGTCATGGGCGCGATCACGACGCCGTCGTGCTTGGTGAGGGCGAGGTCGAGGACCTCGACGACGCCCTCGCGCCAGGACGTCAGGTCCTGGAAGTCCCCGCGCAGCTCCGCGGGGAGCATGCGCCGCAGGCCGAAGCCGGCGTGCTCGGGGTCGCAGATGACGCTGCCGGGCAGGCGCCGCCGGATCTCGTGTGCGGTCTGTGTCTTGCCGCCCCCGAAGGGGCCGTTGATCCACAGGAGCATGGGCAGACCCTAGTGGCCGCCGGTCACACGCGCGTGACGATCCCGGAC
>NZ_JAKEIP010000295.1 GCF_021474425.1 Streptomyces muensis
GCCCCCATGCGTTCCCCCGTCCTGCCCCTGACCTGGCACCTCGCCCGGTCCTCCGGCCGCCGCGGTCTGCAGTCCCAGCTGCTCGCGGCCGGGGCCGCCGCCGTCGGCTCGTTCCTGCTGCTGGTGATGATCGCCGCCTCCCTCGGCGCAGGCACCCGCGCCGACCACACCACCTGGCGCACGCCCGACGCCGTACCCGCGAAGCAGGCGACGGCCGTCCAGGCCACGACCACGACGTACGTCCGCGACGAACCCGTCACCGTCGTGAACCTCGCCCAGCTGCCCGGCCGCGAGCAGACCCCGGCGCCGCCCGGCCTGAGCGGCTTCCCGAAGCGGGGCGAGGTGTACGTCTCCCCGGCCCTGGCCGAGCTGCTGCACAAGCTCCCCGCCCGACAACTCGCCGACCGCTTCCCGGCGGTGAAGTCCTACGGCACGATCGCCGCCGTCGGTCTCGCCTCGCCGGACGAGCTGGTCGCGGTGGTCGGACGGGCGCCGGGCGACCCCGCGGTGTCGAAGGCCGCCGGCGAGCAGAACTACTACGACGAAGGGCTGACCGAGCGCGCCTCGATCTCCGGGTTCGCCGGCACCAGGGCGAGCCTGTTCACCGGCACCGACCAGGGGACCGTACTGCTCGGCGTGGTGCTCCTCGTCATGCCGGTCGTCGTGCTGGCAGCGGCCGCCGGACGGCTCGGCGCGGCCCGGCGTGAACAGCGGCTCGCCGCACTGCGGCTGGCCGGGGCGACCCCACGGCAGATCCTCGCCATGACCGCCGTCGAGGCGGCCGGAGTCGGCGCGGCCGGCGCGCTGACGGGCGCGCTCGCCTACGTGGCCCTGCTGCCCGCGCTCGCCGCACTCCCGTACGGAGTCGGCGCCTGGTACACCGGTCAGCTCTGGGTGGGGCTGCCGTGGCTCGCGGCGGTGGTGCCGGCCGTCACCGCCCTGATCACCGTCAGCGCGGTGACGATGCTGCGCCAGGTGGCCACCTCGCCGCTGGGCGTCGCCCAGCAGGCCGACCCGCGCCGCACCCGCGCCATCCGTCTGGTGCTGTTCGTCGCGGTCCTGGGCTACATCTGGATGAGCACGGGCGACGGCCAGCTGAAGACCCGTCAACTGCTCGCCCTGCTGGCGCTGTTCTACGGCGCGTTCTGGCTGTTCGGCCCGTGGGTCGTGGACCGGCTGGGCCGGATCGTCGGCCGTCGCGCCAAGCGCCCGGCCACGCTGCTGGCCGCGCGCCGGCTCAGCGACGATCCGCGCGGCGCCTGGCGCACCGTCAGCGGCCTGGTGCTGGCGGGCTTCGTGGCCGGGTTCTTCTCCGTCAGCACGCTGGGCTCCGAAGGCCCGAGCCACCACGGCCAGGTCGCGGTGATCACCGCGAGCGCCGCCGACGCCCGGCACACC
The DNA here is from genome assembly GCF_021474425.1 of Streptomyces muensis. GTDB lineage: Bacteria > Actinomycetota > Actinomycetes > Streptomycetales > Streptomycetaceae > Streptomyces > Streptomyces muensis. The sequence goes on from NZ_JAKEIP010000295.1 coordinate 1,399, forward strand.
GCCGCCGAAGCCCGTACGGCGCTGCACGAGGCGGGCGTCACCGCGACCGTCGTCGTCACGAGCGAGGACGACTTCGACAGCCTGCTTGGTGGGGTCGACGGCGTGACCGCCCAGGTCTCCGGCGGTCAGGAGGGCGTCGACGCCGCCGTCACCGCACTGACGCCGCTCGGGTCGGGCAGGTACCCGATCACGCAGGAGTACGTGTCCGCGTCGGACGACACGGTCACGGCCCGCGTCGCCACCGTCAGCGCCGCCACCCTGGCGCTGAGCTTCCTCGTCGCCGCCGCCTCCGCGGGCCTCACGGCCGCCGCGAACGTCCTCGACCGGCGTCGGGTGTACGGCCTGCTGCGGCTGTCCGGCACCCCGCTCGACGTCCTGGACCGGGCCCGGATCCGCGAGACCGTGATCCCGCTGGCCGTCCTGGCCGGCGGCACCACCGCGATGGGTGTCTTCGGCGCCGTACAGCTCAACAAGGCGGCCGGCACCACCGTCAACACCTCCGGTGCCCTGCAGCTGGTGCTCTGCGTGGCTGTCGGCGCGCTGGCCATGTTCGCCGCCGTGGCCGGCAGCAGGCCGCTGCTGCGGAAGGTGACGGCGGGGCCGGTGCAGACGTCGGACTGATGCCGACGCAGGCCGTCTTGACTGCTCCGATAGCATGATCGAACTAATGATCGCCTGGAAAAGTCCATATTCGGCCCATACTTAGCAAATCGACTAGATAATTGATAACCATAAAAACGGGGAAATCCTCGCGCACAAAGGCCATCCTCTGGGTCGCGGCGACTGTCGTGACCCTCGGGTTCCTCATCGCACTGGAGATCGCGGCGCGTCACTACGGCCTGCCGGGGCCGGTCGCCATGCAGGCGCGAGAGGTGATATTTCCGCCGAAATCGGGATTCCTGCTGTACGCCAGCATGGCGTTGATGATGGTGGTGCTCACCTGGCGGCAGCGCATGGTCGCGCTGGGCACCGCGATCGGGATCGACCTCGTCATCGTGCTGGCGCGATGGATACTCGACATCAAGGTCACCGAGGGCCACCCCTTCGGAAATGGCGCGCTGTTGGTGATGCTGGGGTGCGCGGGGATTGCCGTCACCCGCCGCACCGGCCGGGAACGGACCCTGCTGCTCAAGGGCGTCGGCCTCGGCCTGCTGCTGGTGGCCGGACGCAAGACGGGCGACGTCTGGCTGCTGATCACTTCGAAGACCAGGCCGACGGTGCTCGACCAGTACCTGGTGACCGCCGATCGCGCCTTGGGCGACCCGTCGTGGTTGGTGGGCCGGATCGTCAGGGCCACAGGACCGATCGGCCCCCACGTCCTCGACTTCGTCTACGTCCAGCTCGCGGTGGCCGCGGTCGTCGTCGCGCTGTACCAGCTGCGGCACGTGGCGGCTGAGCGCCGCTTCCCCGCCCACCACCTGGTGCGCACCTTTCTGGTGATAGGCCTCCTCGGGCCGGGCATCTACATGATCTTCCCCGTGGTGGGACCGGTCTTCGCCTACGGCACCGGCGCGTTCGGCACCGGCGGCGGGCACTGGGCGGTGGCCAACCTGTGGCCGGAGACGGTGCCGCCGCTCAGCGCCCCGCAGCCGATGCCGTACGACGCGATCACCCCACGCAACTGCATGCCCAGCCTGCACACGGCGTGGGCTGTCACGCTCTTCGTCCACTCCCGCACGGGGCCACGCCTCCTGCGCTACGCCGGCACGTTCTGGCTGGTCGCCACGCTCGGCGCGACGCTGGGATTCGGCTACCACTACGGCGTCGACCTCGTGGCCGGCGTGGTGTTCGCGCTCACGATCGAGGCGGCTCTGCGCGCACAGGCACGCGGCTGGGACCGGTCGGGAGTCCAACTCGTCGCTTACGGGACCACGGTGTTCGTGACGCTTCTCGTCGTGTACCGCTACCTGCCGATGGAGATGGCCGAACGACCCTGGCTGTTCGGGCCGCTTCTCATCCTCGCGATGGCCTCGGTGATCCTCGGTTTCGTACGCACCGTCCGGCTCTGGGAGCCCAAGCCCCCACTCGCCCCCCGGCCGGAGCCGCAACCCGAACTGGTCTGACCGCCGGAGCGGTGCCCGGCCACACTGCGTGATTTGGACGTGCCCTTCTCGTGTGCTGCATCAGCGCTGTACGGACGCTAACCGGCGTTTCGAAACAGTGGCACCACCCGCCCCACCAGGGGAAACAGCAGAAGGGAAGCGTGCCATGGGCAGTGTTTCGCAACCGCAGCGCCGAGCCGTCCTCACCGGAGGGCTCGTGGCGACCGCGGCCGTGATCACGGGCTGTTCGACGAAGACCGACAACGGCTCGGCGCCGAATGCCTCGCCCGTGGCGGCGGCATCCGCCTCGTCGTCCGCAGGCGCGCCCCCCGAGACGCCTTCCGCGGCCCTCGCGCGGCTGCTGGAGGGCAACGAGCGCTGGGTGAACGGGACGCTGCAGCGCCCCAACCAGAGTGTCGACCGGCGTAAGGCAGTCGCCGCCGAGCAGGACCCGTACAGCGTCATCGTCTCCTGCATCGACTCCCGGGTGGACCCGGAGCTGTCCTTCGACACCGGGATCGGCGACCTGTTCGCGATACGCACCGGCGGCCAGGTGGTCGCCCCGGTCGTCACCGGTTCCATCGAGTACGGCCCCCTGACCTCGGGCACCCCGCTGATCGTCGTGCTCGGGCACCAGAGCTGCGGTGCGGTCAAGGCGTCGTACAAGGCCCTGAAGGAGCGCAAGCCGCTGCCGGGCAACCTCCAGTCGATCGCCGAGGCCGTCCGCCCGGCGTACGACGCCGTCTCCAAGGCGAAGCACGCCGACCCGGTCGACGCCATGATCCGCGTCCACGCCCAGCAGACGGCCGCCGACCTGCGCGCCAACCCGGCGCTCGCCCCGCTCGTGAAGAAGGGCTCCCTGGCCGTGGTCAGCGCCTACTACTCCCTCGACACCGGCCGCGTCGAGGTCATCGACGGGACACCCGCCGCCTGACCGGCGGCACCTCACCGAGGCGGAGGACGGCGACGAACCGTCCGGACCGCCATACGGACCGCGCCCGCGACCGCCCCGCCCGCCACCACCCCCGCCCAGGCCGACGCCAGAGCCTGCTCCCGGCGCCCCGGAGGCGTCGGCCGGGCGCCCGGGGCGAGTCCGTACGCGCTGCCCGCCACCTCGGACACGGGCAGCGCCGAGGCCAGGAGTTCGGCCAGGTGCACGGCCTCGTGGCCGGTGCTGTCGAACTCGTGGATCTGGGTGCGGCAGCTGAAGCCGTCCGCGAGGACGACCGTGCCGGCGTCCTCCTCCCGCAGCCGTGGCAGCAGGACGCGTTCCGCGCAGGCGCGGCTGACGTCCAGGTGGCCCTGCTCGAAGCCGAAGTTGCCGGCCAGCCCGCAGCAGCCGGAGTCCAGCCGTTCGGCGTCCACCCCGGCCCGGCGCAGCAGCTGCTCGTCGGCCTCCCAGCCCAGTACGGCGTGCTGGTGGCAGTGGACCTGGGCCAGTGCGCGGGCCGTGCGGTCGGGTACCCGCGGGGGCTCGTATCCGGGGCTGTGCTCGGTGAGCAGCTCCGCGAGCGTCACCGTCCGGTCGGCCAGTCGCCGTACGTCCCGGTCGCCGGGGAACAGCTCGCCCGCGTCCGAGCGGAACACGGCCGTACAGCTCGGCTCCAGGCCGACCACCAGGCCGCCGTCGCGCAGATGACCGGCGAGGTGGCGGACCGTGCGGCTCAGGACGCGCTCGGCTACGCCCAGTTGGCCGGTGGAGATCCACGTCAGCCCGCAGCACAGCGGCTCCGAGGGCATCGTCACGCGCCAGCCCGCGTGCTCCAGCAGCTCCACCGCGGCCTGGCCGACGTGCGGATGGAAGAAGTTGGTGAACGTGTCCGGCCAGAGCAGCACCGTGCCGCGCTCGCCGGAGCCGGCGGGGGCACGCGACGCGCGGTGGGCGAACCAGCTCTGCAACGACTGCCGTGCGAACAGCGGCACCTCCCGGTCCGCGACCCCAGCCGCCGCGACCGCCGCCCGGGACAGCGGCGGGGTGTGGGTGAGCGCGTTGACCACGGGGCCGAGCCCGCCGCGCCCCACGGCCTGGGCGAGGACCGGCAGCCAGCCCATCGACAGATCGGAGCGGGGCCGCGCCCACGGTCGCCCCGCGTAGTGGTGGGACAGGAACTCCGCCTTGTAGGTCGCCATGTCGACATCGGCCGGACAGTCGCTCTTGCAGCCCTTGCAGGCCAGGCACAGATCGAGCGCGTCCTTGACCGCCCGCGAACGCCAGCCGTCGCGGATCGCGCTGTCGCCGTGCCCGTCGAGCATCTCGAACAGCAGCCGGGCCCGGCCCCGCGTGGAGTGCTCCTCCTCCAACGTGACCTGGTACGACGGGCACATCACCGCGCCGCCCTCGGTGTCGAGACGACGGCACTTGCCCACGCCCACGCACCGGTTGGCGGCCTCGGCGAAGGACCCGCCGTCGTGCGGGAAGCGGAAGTGCAGGTCGCGGGGGTCGTACGGGGCCCAGTCACCGCCGAGCCGCAGGTTCTCGTCGAGCCGGTACGGCGCCACGACCTTCCCGGGGTTCATCCGGTCGGCCGGGTCGAAGATGCCCTTGAGCCGCCCGAACGCCTCCACCAGCTCCTCGCCGAACATCCGCGGCAGCAGCTCGGCCCGGCTCTGCCCGTCCCCGTGCTCCCCGGAGAGCGACCCGCCGAACTCGACCACCAGATCGGCCGCCCGCTCCATGAAGCGCCGGTAGGCCGCCACCCCGTCCGCGCTGTACAGGTCGAAGGGGATCCGCGTGTGCACACACCCCTGCCCGAAGTGGCCGTACAGGCTGGGTCCGGCGTCGCTCTGGTATCCGAACTCCTCGAACAGGCCGCGCAGCCGCCGCAGATAGTCGCCGAGCCGCTCCGGCGGCACCGCCGAGTCCTCCCAGCCCTCCCAGGTGTCCGGCCGGTCGGGGATGTGCGCGGTCGCGCCGAGACCTGCCTCGCGGACCTGCCAGAGCTGTTCCTCGTGGCCGGGGTCGTCCAGGAAGGCGACCTCCGCGTCGTGCTCGGACTCGTGCAGCGCGTCCAGCATCCGGTGCGCGTGCTCGTCGGCCTCCTCGACGGTGTCGCCGCCGAACTGCACCATCAGAAAGGCGTTCCCCTCCGGCATCTGGTCGAGGGCCTGCTCATTGAGGTGCTTGAGGCGCTCGTCGTGGACCAGATGACGGTCGACACCCTCCAGCGCGATCGGCTCGTACGGCAGGATCTCCGGTACGGCGTCCCCGGCGAGCGCGATGTCGGGGAACCCCAGCACCACCAGCGCGCGTTCCTTGACCACCGGCACCAGCTTCAGCTCCGCCCGCAGGACGGTGACCAGCGTCGACTCACTGCCGACCAGCAGCCCGGCGATGTCGAAGCCGTGCTCGGGCAGGAGCGAGTCGAGGTTGTAGCCGGAGACCCGGCGCGGGATCCGCGGGAAGCGGCGGCGGATCTCGTCGGCGTAGTTGTCGCGCAAGGCACGCAACCGCCGGTGGACGGCGGCCCGCAGATCACCGTGCCGCTCGATCTCGGCGTACTCCTCGTCGCTCGTCTCCCCGCACCAGAAGCGGGTGCCGTCGTAGAGCAGCACCTCCAGCCGGGCGATGTTGTCGACGACCTTGCCGTTCGCCTGCGCGGTGGCGCCGCACGAGTTGTTGCCGATCATGCCGCCGATCGTGCAGTTGGCGTGGGTGGCCGGTTCGGGGCCGAAGCGCAGCCCGGTCGGGGCGAGCCGGCGGTTGAGCTCGTCGAGGACGATCCCCGGCTGGACCACACACCTGCGGGCGTCGACGTCGACCGACTCCAGTTCCGTGCAGTACTTCGACCAGTCGATGACGACGGCCGTGTTGGTGCACTGCCCGGCCAGCGACGTCCCGCCGCCCCGCGACAGCACGGGCGCGTCGTGCTCCCGGGCCACGGCCACCGCTTCCGCCGCCGCCTCGGGAGTGTGCGGCACGACCACGCCGATCGGCGTCTGACGGAAGTTCGAGGCGTCGGTGGAGTACGCGGCCCGGCTCCCGGCGTCGAAACGGACCTCCCCGTCGACGCGCCGCCGCAGCGCGCTCTCCAGGGCGTCCGGGTCGGGCGCGGGCGCCGTCTCGCGCCGTACGACGGGAGCGGGCAGGTCCGAGATGCCCATGAACCCCTCCTCGGTGTCGGTGCGGGCCCCGCCCGGGTACCCGCAACCGCACCGCCGACTACTCCGGCGTCGCCTCCGCGGCGAAGTCCGGCATCAGCGCGCACATCGCCTCGCGCTGGGCCGGGCCCATGAACCGGGCCAGCGCCGCCTTGACCGTCTCGGCGAGGACCGCGGACGCCTCCTTGAGCAGCCCCCGCGCCTTCTCGGTGAGGGCCACCTCGACGCCCCGCTTGTCGCCGCAGACCGATGTCCGGGTGACCAGGCCGGCGTGCTGGAGGCAGGCGATCTGGTAGGTGAGCCGGGTCTTGGGGCGGCCGAGGAGCTCCGCGATCCGGGTCATGCGCAGGGCCTGGCCGGGGTCGGCGGCGAGCAGGCACAGGATCAGGAACTCGTCGTGCGAGACGTCCAGCCGTTCCTTGACGACGCTGCGCAGCTCCTGCTCCACGGCCCCTGTCGCGGCCAGCATCAGCATCCAGGCGTGCAGCTCTGCGGGCAGGAGTCCGTCGCCTGAGGCGGAGGGGCATGCGGGGAGGTCGGCCATGAATTCGAGTGTAGCTGTTGTTCAAATTTGGAGTATCGGCTAGCGTGTGGTCATCCAAATTTGGACTACCAATGTCGTCCCCTTCCCCGTTGATCAGGAGTGAGAGATCATGACCGTCGCCGTCGAAACCGGAACCTGGCAGCTCGACCCCGCCGCCTCCACCGTCGCCGTCCGGCACAAGACGTTCTGGGGCCTGGTGACCGTCAAGGGCACCTTCGCCGCCGTCACCGGCGACGGCGAGGTCCGGCCCGACGGCTCCGCCGTGGGCACCATCACCCTGGACGTCGCCTCCCTGGACACCGGCAACGCCAAGCGCGACGAGCACCTGCGCTCCGCCGACTTCTTCGACGCCGCCAACCACCCCGAGATCACCTTCTCGGTCCGCGCCGCCGAACTGCGCGACGGCGACACCGTGCACGTCGTCGGTCAGCTCACCGTCCGTGGCATCAGCCGCCCCAAGACCTTCACCGCCCGCCTCGTCGGCGCGGACTCCGACTCCCTCACCCTCGACGCCGAGTTCACCGTGGACCGCGACCAGTTCGGCATGGGCTGGAACCAGCTCGGCATGATCCGCGGCCTCACCACGGTCGCCGGCACGCTCCGCTTCACCCGGAGGGCCGCAGCCTGACATCGGCGCTCGACAGCGTCTGCGGTACGGCCGTGAAGGCCCGCAGCCGGATCCGCACGCCCGGCCGGGGCAGGACGAACCTCCCTGCGGGCGGCCGGAGTTCATAGCGGGCCGTCGCGTGGGCGGGCACCTCGGCCGGACCTCGTACGACCGTCCAGTACGGGTTCATGCCCTGGCCCGTGGTCAGCGTGAAGTGGGGCGCCAGGGCGACCGGGCCCGTGTTGCCGACCTCGACGTCGAGGCGGGACACGACGGTCGGCGTCGCCCGGCGCACCGACGTCACCCGCAGACCCAGCGGAGGCGTCCCCGTCGCCGCCCAGGCCGCGCTCGCCAGAGCCGGCGTGAGCAGCAGCACGGCCGCCGCGACGCGTGCCGGGCGCCGGGACAGAAACCGTGGACGTGGCTGCCACGCGGTGGCGAACTCCGACGCCGGCGCCGTGACCGCCGTCGCCAGCCACAGCGGCGTCATCATCAGGTAGTAGCCGTCCTGGGACCGCGTCGCCAGAAAGAACGCACACCACGGCAGCACGGTCGCCGCCGGCCCCAGCCGCCGTACGAACAGCACGAACACCGCCAGCAGCCCCGCGGCCAGCAGCATGCTCGCGCGGGAGTACCAGTCGAGCCGGTCGCTGCCGTCGGTGAAGTACAGCGAGACGCCGACCACGCCCTGCCCGTGGATCACCGCACCCTGCGTCAACGGCAGCGCGATCCCCCGGATCCAGGTGCCCGGCTCGCTCACGACGAAGTACGTGTCGACCAGCAGCCACACGACCCCGGCCGCCCCCACGACCTTCGCCACCACCAGCGCCGCACCC
>NZ_JAKEIP010000296.1 GCF_021474425.1 Streptomyces muensis
CACCCAGCCCCCCGCTGAGGCGGCCAAGCCACCGCCCGCCCCCGTGCCGCCAACGTCGTCGCGTACTGCGGCAGCAGCGTCGCGTCCCCCGGTGAGGCGCCCTCCGAGGCAGCGAAGGCCTCGTACGACGGCACCGTCCCCGTGACGATGCCCAAATTCGGGGTGCCGGACGAAGAAAGCTCCCGCAGTGAGGTCTCTATCGTCGTCAGGTGCTCCTCATGCGAGGGATACTCCACCGCCAGCGACGGATACGCGGCGACCAGCTCCGTCAGTTCGGCCGCCGTCCAGTGCAGGACCGCCACCGGGAACGGTCGGGAGAGGGCCTCTCGGTAGGCGCCCAGTTCCGCGCGGAGGCGGGAGATCTCGGCCTCCAGTTCCGCCGGGTTGTCCGAGCCCAGGGACCACACGCGCTTCGGGTCGTGGAGTTCGTCCAAGGAGACCGGCATGGAGTGGAGGGTGTCCGCCAGGAGGTCCCACTCGTCGTGGGCCACGCCCAGCATGCGGCGGACGCGGTGGCGGCCGAACAGCAGGGGGTGCGTCGCGTACGAGGGCTCCGCGACGTCGGTCAGGAGGAGGCGGGCGCCCTCCGTGAAGGTCTCCTGCGCCTGTTCCAGCTCGTCGTGGGACTCCAGGGCCTCCGCGACGATCACCCATGGGGCCGGGTCCGGCGGGGCGGCTGCCCGGACGCCGTCGATGATGGCCCTGGCCTCGGCCTCGTGGCCGTACTCCCAGAGGTTCGAGGCCTTCAGGGCTCGGACCAGGTGAGGGTTGTCCAGGGGCGTCGACGACGACAGCAGGCGGTCGTAGAGCGCGGTCGCGGCGGGGCGGTCGCCGGAGAGTTCCAGGTGGGCCGCGGCCTGGAGGAGCAGGGCCTCGGCGTCCTCGGGGTAGAGGCCGGCGGTTCGCTCCAGGCGTGCCGCCTCGGCGGTGTGGTCGACGTTTTCGGCAGGCGTGTCGGGGCGCATGGCAGACACCGTACTGGCTGGGGATGGCGGTGCGGAGAACAGAGGGAGGAACAGGGTGCGGATATTGCCTGGTCGAGGAGGGATCCGGCCTCCGTCACGTCTTCGCCAGACACAGCAGCACCAGGAACGGCACCGGGACCAGAGTCGCCATCGCTATCCATCTCCCCGGGCGGGCGTCGGCTCGGCGGCGGGGGCCCAGGATGTCCACCGTCAGCACGGCGAGCAGCAGGAGCGCTCCCGTGATCGCCAGCAGGAACATCATCACCGGCGCGTGATCGAGCGTGTGGTAGTCGCAGTTCGACATGTCCGGCCTGGTCGCGAAGGCCTCGCAGCTCGAGGGCAGGTAGTCGGTCAGCAGCCAGTACGTCAGATAGAGCGGGATGAGCGCGGGCATGCCCAGGGCCAGGTTCGCCAGCGCGGGCGCCAGCAGGCCTGGGCGGCGCCCGCGCTCGTTCTCCGTCTTCGCCTCGTTCTCGGTCTTCGCTTCCGCGGCTGCCTTCGTCGTCACTTGGCACAGGACGTCACGCGAGGTTCCGACGGTTGCGTCACGCCCCGCCGGATCAGATCACCACCCCGTCGATCTGCAATGTCTGCACCGCCTTCGCCGCGAACGGCACCGCCACCGACTTTCCGCTCAGGAACGTGTTCGAGTAAGACCGGTACCGGTCGCCGCCCGTCGTCACCGTGTTCCAACGGGGGACCAGCCCGCCTGAACCGCCCGAAACCGTCGTGAATCTGGACAGGTCGAAGGTCAGGGTCTGGGCCGACGTCGACGTGTTCACCGCGACGATCACCAAGCGGCGCGCCGCCGCGTCGTAGGCCGCGGCCGCGTAGCTCACGCCCGTGTCGAGGATCCTCATGCCGGGGCGGATATGGCGGCTGAACTGGGCCATCACGTAGTACTTGGTCTGGATCGTCGTCGGCTGGAGGGTGTTCGCGTCGTACGCGATCATCGCCCAGCCCGTCGACGGGTCCATGACCTGCCAGTAGCACCAGGCCGTCGGGTGCAGCCAGCGGAAGTCGTAGCAGAGGTTCGAGGCCAGGGTCAGGCCCGTGCCGTCGCTGTCGCCCGTCTCCGAGTTCCAGAGCTTCTTGCCGGAGGTCGTGACGACGTCCGTGTAGAGGAGGTCGCGGCGGCCGCCCGAGCCCTGGTAGCCGTGCACGTTGACCTGGTTGACCAGGGCCTTGGTGGAGGAGCCGAAGGACGACCACGTCGAGCGGGCCGTGTCGTAGTTCGTCTCGTCCGACGCCGAGATACGCACGCCCGTCAGGCCCCGCTTGTCCAACTCGCTGCGCATGTACGGGAGTACGGCCGCCTGGACCGCCGGGTCCATGTGGCAGCCCTCCTGGGTGCCAGTGGCGGTCCACCAGGTGGAGGCCGGCTCGTTGAAGGGGTCTACCGTCGCGAAGTTCACGCCCCAGTTGTTCCTGGCGTACAGCGCCGTCGCCGCCAGGTGCGAGGCGTGCTGGCGGTAGTTCCAGGTCTGGAGGTTGTTGCCGCCGCCCGCCGCGCCGGAAGGGTTGTGGTTGGAGCACATCCACCACATGGGGGAGTTGGCGAAGAGCTCCGTGGTCGCGCCGCGCGACGTCGCCTTCTGGAGCATCGCGCGCTGGTTGGCGTCCGCGGTCCAGTCCCAGGCCGAGGACGTGGGGTCCTCGTTGTTCCAGTCCTGCCAGAAGCCCTCGATCTGCTTGAAGCCGGGGATGTTGGGCGAGGCGACCATCGACTCGCCGTTCACGGCGTTCCAGCTGCACGCGCCGAGGTTGTAGCGGGCGATGTTGAGGCCGAGGCCGGGGAGGGACGTGCCGTTGTAGGTCACCGAGTTGGTGGTGAAGAAGAGGTCGGCGAAGTCGTTCCGGTTGCCGAAGACGTTGGCCCACCAGGCCAGGGAGGTGCCCCAGCCCTCCCAGGTGCCGTACGACGTGCCGGGATTGACGGCGATGGTCGCGTCCGCGTGCGCGGTGCCCGTCGCCAGGGCACTGCCCACGAGGGCGCCGCCTGTCGCCGCCAGCAGAGTTCTGCGTCTGATCATGACTTCTCCGCTTCGTTCAACGGCCGGTGTCGGCGGTGTCGTCGTCGAACCGGCTCCATGGCTGGTCCCGCTGATGCCGACAGGAAGCATCGGGTGTGGCGGGTGAGGTTGTCGAGGGTTCCAACAGCCCTTTCTCAAACCTGTGGAGGAAGTGTTCGGGGTACCGGACAGCGGCCTTGTGCGGACCGGCCGCGCACGGGTCTGGAGACCTCTCGCCCCAGCCCTTATCGTGCGGGCGGCCCCGGTGGAGGAGGCTCACGGATGGTGCGGGTTCGCGTCGTGCGGCACAGCGGGCTTCGGCGGCGTGCGCTGGGGCGCCGGGTGCTGTGGGGTGGCGGGGAGGCGCTCGTCACCGTCGGGGTGGTGCTTCTGCTGCTGGTCGTCCATCAGATGTGGTGGACCAACCGGGAGGCAAGGGAGGGGGCCGAGCGGGAGGTCCGGGCGCTGGAGCGGGCCTGGGACGGGGGCGGTGACGCCCGTACGGCCGCCGAGGCACCGACCGCTTCCTCGCCCACGACCACATCCACGCCCGCCACCTCGTCGACCCGCACGCCCGACCGCTCCTCCGGCGCCGCCGCACCCGCGCCCGACTGGTCCCAGGCCTACGCCATCCTCACCATCCCCCGCCTCCACCTCCGCGTCCCCGTCGCCGAGGGCGTCAGCAGGAACGGTGTCCTCAACAAGGGCTACGTCGGCCACTACCCCGGAACCCAACAGCCGGGCCAGGCCGGCAACTTCGCCCTCGCCGGGCACCGCAACACCCACGGTGAGCCCTTCCGGTACCTCGACCGGCTGGCGCCCAGGGACACCGTGCGGGTCGAGACGCGGAGCGCGACGTACACGTACGCCGTCGACAAGGTCCTGCCGCAGACCACCGCGCGCGACGGGAGCGTCATCCGGGCCGTCCCGCGCTCCACCGTCCGGCCGGGCCACGGCTACCGCACCCCCGGCTACTACCTCACGCTCACCACCTGCACGCCCGAGTACACGTCGAAGTACCGGCTCGTGGTGTGGGGCAAGCTGGTCTCCATGCGGCCGCGCTGATCCTGTATAACGAACATCAGGACGATCGCCGCGACAGAGCACAGAGCACAGAGTGCGGAACGCAGGGCACAGAGCGCGGAACGCAGGGCGGTACGGAAGGGAGGGGCAGCCGATGATGCGCAGTTGGGCCAATCCGCGTCCCGCCGCCGTGCTGGTGCTCCTCTTCCTCGACATCGCGCTGCTCGACACCGGCAGCCTCTCCGCCACCGTCGCGCTCGCGGCGACCGCGGCCGCGAGTTCCGCGTTCTCCGTCTGCTCGCTCCTCGCCTCGCGCGCCGCGCCCGCCGTGGCGCCGACCCGGGTGCGTACGGCCATCCGCGACCGGGCCCGCCGTACGGCCTTCCTGCCGCAACGCGACCCCGACGCCTCCGGCCGGCCCCGGCCCAGGGCGCCCGGACACGCCCTCCCGGCGACCGTCGCGTAGGGCAGGCACGCACCGCATCAGCAGCACCATCAGCGCACCAGCCTGACCCGCGCGGGTCGTCATGCCGCATTCCGCCATGCCGCTTCCGGCATGTTCCGTCCGGCACGACGAGACCCTCGGAGGGCTCACCCATGTCCGTTTTCGCCGACCTTGTTCAGCGGCTCGCCGATCTGCTCCAGCCGCTGTTCGGCGCGTCCGCGGCCGCCGCCGCGATCGTCCTGTTCACCGCGTTCGTACGACTGCTCGTGCATCCGCTCTCCCGGGCCTCCGCCCGCGGGCAGAAGGCCCGGACCGAACTGCAGCCGAAGATCGCCGAGCTGCGCAGGAAGCACGCCAAGAACCCCGAGAAGCTCCAGCGGGCCGTACTGGAGCTGCACGCCGAGGAAAAGGTGTCGCCGCTGGCCGGATGCCTGCCGGGGCTGTTCCAGCTGCCCGCGTTCTTCCTCCTCTACCACCTCTTCTCGAACACGACGATCGGCGGGAAGACGAACGAGCTGCTCACCCACCAGCTGTTCGCCGCGCCCCTCGGGGACCGCTGGGCCGACGCGCTGACCGGTGCCGGGGGAGGGGTCTTCGGAGGGGCCGGGGTCGTGTACCTGGGGCTGTTCGTGATCGTCGCCGCCGTCGCCACGTTCAACTATGTGCGGACGAAGCGGATGATGGCGGCCAACAGCCCGGTCCCCGTGGCCGACGGGCAGCAACTGCCCGGCCTCGGGGCCGTCGGCAAGGTCATGCCGTTCATGTCCTTCTTCACCCTGGTCACCGTGGCGGTGGTGCCGCTGGCGGCCGCGCTGTACGTGGTGACCAGTACGACCTGGAGCGCGGTGGAACGGGCCGCCCTCTATCGCTGAGCCGGTGCACCCGCCCTTCGGGCCTACGGTCCAGTACGTGAACCAGGTATTGCGGACTGGCCGTCGACCTTGGAGGATCGACCAGTCCTCCGATGGCTGCACCCGTCGGAGGGCGCCCGCGATCGAGGGAGATTGTGATCATGAAGCTGCTGCGAGTCGGTACGGCGGGAGTGGAGACGCCTGCGTTGCTCGACGCCGAGGGGGTTCTGCGGGACCTCTCCGGAGTCGTGCCGGACATCGACGGGCCGCTGCTCGCCGACGCCGCGGCGCTCGGCCGGATCCGGGCCGCCGCGGACGCCGGGGAACTGCCCGCGCTGGACGCGGCCGGCCTGCGGGTCGGGCCGCCGCTCGCGCGGATCGGCAAGGTCGTGTGCATCGGGCTGAACTACCACGACCACGCCCGCGAGACCGGCGCCGAGCCGCCCGCCGAGCCGGTCGTCTTCTTCAAGGCCGCGGACACCGTCGTGGGCCCGAACGACACCGTGCTGGTCCCCCGTAAGTCGACGAAGACCGACTGGGAGGTCGAGCTCGCGGTCGTCATCGGACGTACGGCCCGTTATCTGGAGTCGGACGAGGAGGCGCTCGCGCATGTCGCCGGGTACGCGGTGGCGCACGACGTGTCCGAGCGGGAGTTCCAGATCGAGCGGGGCGGGACCTGGGACAAGGGCAAGAACTGCGAGACGTTCAACCCGCTGGGGCCCTGGCTGGTGACGGCGGACGAGGTGCCGGACCCGCAGAACCTGTCGCTGAAGCTGTGGGTCAACGGGGAGCTGAAGCAGAACGGCACCACGGCCGAGCAGATCTTCCCGGTCGCGGAAGTCGTGCGGTACGTCAGCCAGTTCATGACGCTGTACCCCGGTGACGTCATCAACACCGGTACGCCGGCCGGGGTGGCCCTCGGGCAGCCCGAACCGAAGCCGTTCCTGCGGGCCGGGGACGTCGTCGAGCTGGAGATCGAGGGGCTCGGACGGCAGCGGCAGGAGTTCAAGGACGCGTAGGCGCTCCGCTGGGAGAGCCCGGAAACCGCGCCGGGCCTCGATGCGGCCCCGCGCCTCTTGGGGGCATCGGCCCCCAAGAGGCGGCGGTCACGCCAGCAGCGAGGCGATCCGGCGCCATGCCTCCCGCGGAAGCGCCTCGCGCGTACCGCCTTCCACCACCTGCAGGGCCACATGGTCCGCGCCCGCCGCGACGAAGGCGTCGATCCGCTTGCGGATCGCGGCCTCATCGCCCCATGCGAACACCGCGTCGACCAGGCGGTCGCTGCCGCCGTCCAGCAGATCGTCCTCGGTGAAGCCGTGGCGCAGGAAGTTGGTGGTGTAGTTCGGGAGGGTGAGATACATGGCCAGGTAGTCGCGGGCAACGGTGCGGGCCCGGCCCGGGTCCGTTTCCAGGACCACCTTCAACTCCGGGGCCAGGAGCGGGACTTCGCCCAGGATCTCGCGGGCATGGGCGGTGTGCTCGGGGGTGACCAGGTACGGGATCGTGCCGGCCGCCCGGTCGCGGGTCAGCTCCAGCGTCCTCGGACCCAGGGCCGCCAGGACGCGACGGTCCGCGGGGGCGCCGGCCTTGTCCAGCTCGTCGAGATAGGCGACCAGAGCGGAGTACGGGCGGCGGTACTGCTCCGCGAACTTCGCGTGGCTGACGCCGAGACCGAGGACGAACCGGCCGGGATGGGCCGCCTCCGCCTCGGCGAAGCCGGCCGCGCTCTCGGCGGCGTCGTACTGCCAGATGCTCTGGATGCTGGTGCCGACCGTGAGCGTCGAGGTGGCCTCCAGGAGCGGCAGGGCGTGCCGCGCGGCGCTGCTGCCGCCCAGCCAGACGGCGCCATAGCCGAGCTGCTCCAACTCGGCGGCGGCCTCGCCGAGTTCGCCGCGCCGGGCCGGGTCCTCCGAGCGCAGGCCGACGCTCCAGATGCCGTGGCGTCCGACGGACCTCTTCAAGGCGTCACTCGCCGGGTCGTCATGCGTACGGCCGTCATCCGTACGGCTGTCGGTCACGCGGCTGTCGTTCACCAGGCTGTCACTCACGACGCTGTCCCTCCGGTCGGTGTCCCGTACAGGGGTGCCAACCGGAGGGTGCCACCGGTTCTTCCCGTCAGCGCTTCAAGAACTCCTCAAGCGCCTCCACGACGAGCCGGTGGTCCTCCAGCTGCGGCAACCCGCTCACCGTCACCGACCCGACGACTCCGACCCCCTCCACGTTGATCGGGAACGAGCCCCCGTGCGCCGCGTAGACGTCGGGGTCCAGGCGGGAGGAGTCCTCGAACGTCGTGCCCTTGGCGCGGAAGCGGGCGCCGACGACGTAGGACGAGGTGCCGTAGCGCTCCACCACCCGGCGCTTGCGGGCGATCCAGGCGTCGTTGTCCGGGGTGGAGCCGGGCAGGGCCGCGTGGAACAGCTGCTGGCCGGCGCGGTGGATGTCGATGGCGACCGGGGCCTGGCGTTCGCGGGCCAGCTCGACCAGCAGGGAGCCCAGGGCCCAGGCGTCGTCGTAGGTGAACCGGCGGAACACCAGGCGGCGTTCCTGGGCCTCCAGTTCCTCCAGGGGCGGGGTGAGCTCCGGGTGGAACTTCGGGGTGATCTCCGGGTTGTGCGTCTTGCTCGTCTTGTGCGTCGTCACAGGGTCACCGCCACTCCGTCTCGGGCCGAACGACGCGCCGCCTCCAGCACGTCCAGGGTCGCGGCCGCCTCCAGGGCGGACACCGGGTTGGGGCCGCCGGCCAGCAGGGCCTCGGCCACGGCCGCATAGTAGGCGGGGTAGTCGCCGGGGAGGGTGGGTTCGGCGCGGCCGCCGCCCGTCAGGGGGGAGTCGCCGGCGCCCACACGGCCCCACATCGACTCGGGTTCCGTGCCCCATTCCGTACCCGCGCCGGGCCGCCGCCCCTCCCGCAGCGCCGCCTCCTGCGGATCGAGGCCGTACTTCACATAGCCCGCCTTAGAGCCCAGCATCCGGAAACGCGGGCCGAGCTGGGCGGTCGTGGCGGAGGCGTACAGATGGGAGCGGACGCCGTTCGCGTGGGTGAGGGCGATGAAGGTGTCGTCGTCCGTCTCCGCGCCGGCCCGGCGGACGACCGCCTCCGCGTACACCTGGGTGACCGGGCCGAAGAGCACCAGCGCCTGGTCGACGACATGGCTCCCGAGGTCGTAGAGCAGACCTCCGATCTCTGCCGGGTCGCCGGACTCCCGCCAGCCGCCCTTGGTCTGCGGACGCCAGCGTTCGAAACGGGACTCGAAGCGCCATACGTCGCCCAGTTCGCCCTCGGCCAGGAGCCGACGCAGGGTCAGGAAGTCGTTGTCCCAACGGCGGTTCTGGAAGACGGACAGGAGCAGCCCGCGCTCCTGGGCGAGTGCCGCGAGGTCACGTGCCTCGGCCGCCGTGCCGGCGATCGGCTTGTCGACGACGACCGGGAGGCCCGCCTTCAGGGCGGCCGTCGCGAGCGGGACGTGCGTCTTGTTGGGGGACGCGATGACGACCAGGTCCAGGTCGGCGGCGCGGGCGAGCAGTTCGTCGGGCGTGGCGACGACGCGTACGGCCGGGTGCTCGGCGGTGGCCTGCTTGTGCCGCTCGGGGTTCGACGTGACCACCGTGTCCAGGGCGAGCCCCTCGGTGGTGGCGATCAGCGGGGCATGGAAGACGGAACCGGCCAGGCCGTAGCCGACCAGGCCGACGCGGAGGGGAGTAGCACTCATACGAACCACTTTCGCAACGCTGTTGCCAAAGTGCAAGCGCCGGGGACAATGGACGGCGTGAACAGGACGAAGGACGGCGGCGGGGACGCGGGGCGGCGGAGCCGCGACTCGATGCGGCTGGGTGCCCTGCGCAGCCACAACACCGCGCTCGTGCTCGACCTCCTGCGCACGGCCGGCCCCGAGGGCATCAGCCGGCTCGAACTCGCCGAGCGCACCGGCCTCACCCCGCAGGCCGTCAGCAAGATCACCGCCCGGCTGCGGGAGGACGGACTCGCGGCGGAGGCGGGGCACCGGGCGTCCACGGGCGGCAAGCCGCGCACGGTGCTGCGGCTGGTGCCGGAGGCCGGGCACGCGGTCGGCGTGCATCTGGACCGGGACGAACTGACGGCCGTGCTCTGCGATCTGACCGGCGCTGTGGTGGCGCAACGGAGGGCTCCGCTGGACCTGGGGGCGGATGCGGAGACGGTTGTCGAGCGGGCGGTGCGGGTGGTGGGGGAGTTGGTGGCG
>NZ_JAKEIP010000297.1 GCF_021474425.1 Streptomyces muensis
CCGCCACCCCTCCATGACCGTGATCCGGCCGCCCTCCGCCTCGAAGACCCTCCCCGTCACGCCTTCACTCCCCGCAGAACCAAGCCAGACGACCAGCGGGGACACGTTCTCGGGGGCCATGGCGTCGAACCCGGCGTCGGGAACCGTCATCGTCGCCGCGAAGACCCGTTCCGTCATCCGCGTCCGCGCCGCGGGAGCAATCGCGTTGACCTGGACGCCGTAGCGCCCGAGCTCAGCCGCCGCGACGGCGGTCAGCCCGAGGATGCCGGCCTTGGCCGCGCTGTAGTTGCCCTGCCCGAGCGCCCCCAACAGCCCGGCGCCGCTACTGGTGTTGACGACCCGGGCAAACGGCGTACGCCCGGCTTTCGCCTCCGCCCGCCAGTGCACGGCAGCGTGCTTCAGGGGAAGGAAGTGCCCCTTGAGGTGAACGCGCAGGACAGCGTCCCAGTCGTCCTCGTCGAGGTTGACCAGCATCCGGTCACGCAGGAACCCGGCGTTGTTGACAAGGGTGTCGAGACGGCCGTACGTCTCCACCGCGGCCGCCACCAGGGAGGCAGCCCCGGCGCTGGTGGCAACGTCCCCGCCGTGCGCGACCGCCTCACCTCCCGCCGCGCGAATCTCGTCGACCACCTGCCGAGCGGGACTGCCGGCGTCGCCCGACGTACCGTCGAGCCCCACACCCAGGTCGTTCACGACGACCTTCGCCCCCTCGGCGGCGAACGCGAGCGCGTGCGCGCGCCCGAGACCGCGCCCCGCGCCCGTGACGACCACAACCCGCCCCTCACACATACGGCTCATGTCATCCCTCCTTGTTGACCGTTGCGGCATCCAGGAACACGGGCCGCTCACCCCCGCCGTGCACGAGCAGACTCGCCCCGCTGATGTAGGCGGCGGCCTCGGAGGCGAGGAAGACCGCGGCCGCCCCGACGTCGGCCGGCTCGGCGAGACGCCCCAGCGGGACCGTGCGGGAGACGCTCGCGATGCCGTCCTCGCCCCCGTAGTGGAGGTGGGCCAGCTCGGTGCGGACCATGCCGAGGACCAGCGTGTTGACCCGGACCTCCGGCGCCCACTCCACCGCCATCGAGCGCGCCAGGCCCTCCAGCCCGGCCTTGGCCGCCCCGTACGCCGCCGACCCGGGCGAGGGACGGCCGCCGCTGACGCTGCCGATCATCACCACCGACCCCCGCGCCCGCTTCAGCTGCTCGTACGCGGCCAGGGACGCCGTCAGCGGCGCCACCAGGTTCAGCTCGATCACGCGCGCGTGCCGCTCGGCATCCGCGTCCGTCAACCTCCGGTACGGCGTACCACCCGCGTTGTTGACGAGGACGTCCACGCGGGGCAGGGCGGCGAAGAAGGCCCGTACGGCTTCCGGATCACGGAGGTCGAGTTCCCTGAACTCGGCGCCTGGCAAAGGGACTTCGGGTGCTCTGCGGGCACAGACGACGACGTCCGCGCCGGCCTCGGCGAAGGCCTTCGCGATGCCCGCGCCCACCCCGCGCGTACCGCCTGTGACGACCACGACCTTCCCGTCCAGCCCCATTCCCGGCTACCCTTCATCACCTAACAAACGTTTGGTGGAAAGGTAGCTGATGCGGCCATGGGTGTCTCCACCTCGTTCCCGAGAAGGGGGACCGAACAGAGCGGACAGAGCGGACAGGGCGGACAGGGCAGACAGGGCGGGGTCGCCGTCGTCACGGTCGACTTCCCTCCGGTCAACGCGCTGCCGGTGGACGGCTGGTTCGCCCTGGCCGACGCCGTGCGGGCGGCGGGCCGCGATCCGGAGATCCGGTGTGTCGTGCTGGCGGCGGAGGGGCGCGGGTTCAACGCGGGCGTGGACATCAAGGAGTTGCAGCGGGACGGGGCCGGCGCGCTGATCGGTGTCAACCACGGCTGCGCGGACGCCTTCGCCGCCGTGTACGACTGCGAGGTGCCCGTCGTGGCGGCCGTGCACGGGTTCTGCCTGGGCGGCGGCATCGGGTTGGTGGGCAACGCCGACGCGATCGTGGCGAGCGAGGACGCCACCTTCGGGCTGCCCGAGCTGGACCGGGGAGCGCTGGGCGCGGCCACCCACCTGGCCCGGCTGGTCCCCCAGCACCTGATGCGCGCGCTGTACTACACCTCGCGTACGGCGACCGCGGCCGAGCTGCACGCGCACGGCTCGGTGTGGCGGGTCGTCCCGCGTGAGGAACTGCGCGCCGCCGCCCTGGAGCTGGCCGGCGAGATCGCCGCGAAGGACGGGCAGCTGCTGCGGCTCGCCAAGGCCGCCATCAACGGCATCGACCCCGTGGACGTGCGCCACAGCTACCGCTTCGAGCAGGGCTTCACCTTCGAGGCCAACCTGAGCGGGGTGGCCGACCGGGTCCGCGACACCTTCGGCAGTGGGAAAGAGGGGGCGTAGTGAGCGACAAGACGATGACCGCCGACGAGGCCGTGGCGCGGCTGCACAGCGGCATGACCCTCGGCATCGGTGGCTGGGGCTCGCGCCGCAAACCGATGGCCCTGGTCAGGGCCCTGCTCCGGACCGACATCACCGACCTCACCGTCGTCTCGTACGGCGGCCCGGACGTCGGGATGCTGGCCGCCGCCGGACGGATCCGCACACTCGTCGCCCCCTTCGCCACGCTCGACTCGATACCCCTCGAACCGAACTTCCGCGCCGCCCGCGAACGCGGCGCCTTCGAGCTGACGGAGGTCGACGAGGCGATGTTCATGTGGGGACTGCACGCCGCCGCCAACCGGCTGCCGTTCCTGCCGGTGCGGGCCGGGATCGGTTCGGACGTGATGCGGGTCAATCCCGGTCTGCGGACGGTGACTTCGCCGTACGACGACGGGGAGACGTTCGTGGCCATGCCCGCCCTGCGGCTCGACGCGGCCCTGGTGCACGTCAACCGCGCCGACCGGCTGGGCAACGGGCAGTATCTGGGCCCCGACCCGTACTTCGACGACCTGTTCTGCGAGGCGGCGGACGCGGCATACGTGTCGTGCGAACGGGTCGTCGACACCGCCGAGCTGACGAAGGACGCGGCCCCGCAGTCGCTCCTGCTCAAACGGCACACGGTGACGGGGGTCGTCGAGGCCCCGAACGGCGCGCACTTCACGTCCTGCGCGCCGGACTACGGCCGGGACGAGGCCTTCCAGAAGACGTACGCCACCACGCCCTGGCCGGAGTTCGCGGCGCGGTTCCTCGGCGGGGACGAGCAGGCGTACCAGTCGGTGGTCAGGGAGGGCGAGGGGTCATGACGGAGTCCAGCGGCACGCCCCTGCTCCCGCCCACCCGGGCCGAGTACTGCGTGATCGCCTGCGCCGAGGCCTGGCGCGACGCGGGTGAGGTCCTGGCGAGCCCCATGGGTCTGATCCCGTCCGTGGGGGCCCGGCTGGCGCGGCTCACCTTCGCGCCGGACCTGCTGCTGACCG
Source organism: Streptomyces muensis (assembly GCF_021474425.1). GTDB lineage: Bacteria > Actinomycetota > Actinomycetes > Streptomycetales > Streptomycetaceae > Streptomyces > Streptomyces muensis. The sequence goes on from NZ_JAKEIP010000297.1 coordinate 3,415, forward strand.
ACGGCGAGGCGATGGTCGTCCGCCCGGACGGCACGACCGAGGGCTGGCTGCCGTACCGACAGCACCTGACCCTGGTCACCGGCGGCCGGCGGCACGTGATGATGGGCGCGAGCCAGATCGACCGGTACGGCAACCAGAACATCTCGTGCATCGGCGACTGGGAGCGACCGAAGCGGCAACTGCTCGGGGTGCGCGGTGCGCCGGTCAACACGCTGAACAACCCGACCAGTTACTGGGTTCCGCGGCATTCACGGCGGGTGTTCGTCGAGAAGGTCGACATGGTGTGCGGGGTGGGATACGACCACGCGGCGGGCGCGCGCTTCCACCGCATCCCACGTGTCGTCTCCGACCTGGGCGTCTTCGACTTCGCGACGCCCGACCACGCGATGCGTCTGGCGTCGCTCCACCCTGGTGTCACGCTGGATCAGGTCCGGGAGGCGACCGCGTTCGACCTGGTCGTCCCGGACGTGGTGCCGTCGACCCGCGAGCCCACCGCCGCCGAACTGCGCCTCATCCGCGAGGTCATCGACCCGGCGAACACCCGCACCCGGGAGGTCGGTGCGTGATGGACACGCCGCTGACCCGGCTGGTCGGGGTGCGCCACCCGATCGTGCAGACGGGGATGGGCTGGGTGGCGGGCCCCCGGCTGGTCTCGGCGACGGCGAACGCGGGTGCCCTGGGCGTCCTGGCCTCCGCGACGATGACCGTCGACCGGCTGCGTGAGGCGATACGCGAGGTCAGGTCCCGTACCGACGCGCCGTTCGGCGTGAATCTGCGCGCGGACGCCTCGGACGCCGGTGACCGGGTCCGCGTGATGATCGACGAGGGGGTGCGGGTCGCGTCCTTCGCCCTCGCTCCCTCCGCCGAGCTGATCACCGAGCTGAAGGACGCGGGTGTGATCGTCATCCCCTCGGTCGGCGCCCGGCGGCATGCCGAGAAGGTCGCGGCCTGGGGCGCGGACGCGGTGATCGTGCAGGGCGGGGAAGGCGGCGGGCACACCGGGGACGTGGCGACGACGGTGCTGCTGCCGCAGGTGGTCGACGCCGTGGACATACCGGTCGTGGCGGCGGGCGGCTTCTTCGACGGCCGGGGCCTGGTCGCCGCGCTGGCCTACGGGGCGTCGGGCATCGCCCTGGGCACGCGGTTCCTGCTCACCTCGGACTCGACGGTGCCGGACGCGGTGAAGGCCCGGTATCTGGCGGCGACGGTCAAGGACGTGACGGTGACCCGGGCCGTCGACGGCCTCCCGCACCGGATGCTCCGCACGGAACTGGTCGACGCCCTGGAGCGCTCCGGCCGTACGCGGACGCTTCTCCAGGCGGTCCGCAGGGCGGCGCGCTACCGGAAGCTGTCCGGCACGAGTTGGCTCCGCATGGTCCAGGACGGTCGCGCGCTCAGACATGGCAAGGACCTGACCTGGAGCCAGGTCCTGCTCGCCGCGAACACCCCGATGCTGCTGAAGGCGTCCATGGTGGACGGCCGTACCGATCTCGGGGTGATGGCGTCCGGGCAGGTCGCCGGGGTGATCGACGACCTGCCGTCGTGCGGGGAGCTGGTGGAGCGGATCATGAAGGAGGCAGGGGAGGCCCGGGAGCGACTCGGGGACCTCTGAGCCGCCCCGGGTTCGACACCGCCCCATAGGGGCGCGGGGAACTGCGCGACCAGCCACGACGGACTCGCACACGCCCACGGCCCCTGGCGGCGCTCCGGTCGGCGTCTCACAGCCTCTCGATGATCGTCACGTTCGCCTGCCCCCCGCCCTCGCACATCGTCTGCAGCCCGAACCGCCCCCCGGTTCGCTCCAGTTCATGCAGCAGGGTCGTCATCAGCTTGACCCCCGTAGCCCCCAGCGGATGCCCCAGGGCAATCGCCCCGCCGTTGACATTGACCTTGTCGGGATCCGCCCCGGTCTCCTTCAGCCAGGCCAGCACGACCGGCGCGAAGGCCTCGTTGATCTCGACGAGGTCGATGTCGTCGATGGACAGGCCGGTCTTCTTCAGGGCGTGGGCGGTGGCGGGTATGGGCGCGGTGAGCATACGGATGGGGTCCTCGCCGCGCACCGAGAGGTGGTGCACCCGGGCCCGGGGCGTGAGCCCGTGCTCGCGCACCGCCCGCTCCGAGGCCAGCAGCATCGCGGCCGCTCCGTCGGAGACCTGGGAGGAGCAGGCGGCCGTGATCGTGCCACCGTCGACGACCGGTTTCAGCCCGGCCATCTTCTCCAGCGAGGTGTCCCGGCGCGGCCCCTCGTCGACGCCGACCTGGCCGTAGGCCACCACCTCCCGCTCGAAGCGCCCCTCGTCGATCGCCCGCAACGCCCGCTGGTGCGAGCGCAGGGCGAACTCCTCCTGGTCCTGCCTGCTGATCCCCCACTTCGCGGCGATCATCTCGGCGCCGACGAACTGGTTGACCGGCTTCTCCCCGTACCGCGCACGCCAGCCCTCGCTGCCCGCGAAGGGGCCCGCCGTGAGGCCGAGCGGTTCGGCGGCCTGCCGGGTGGCGAAGGCGATCGGGATCATCGACATGTTCTGCACGCCGCCCGCGACCACGAGGTCCTGCGTGCCGGACAGCACGCCCTGCGCCGCGAAGTGCACGGCCTGCTGGGAGGACCCGCACTGCCGGTCCACGGTGACGCCCGGCACCTCCTCGGGCAGCCCGGCCGCCAGCCAGCAGGTCCGCGCGATGTCCCCGGCCTGCGGCCCGACGGCGTCCAGGCAGCCGAGGACGACGTCCTCGACGGCGGCCGGATCCATGCCGGCCCGCCCGACCAGCTCCTTCAGCACATGCGCGCCCAGGTCGGCCGGGTGGACGGCGCTCAGTCCTCCCCCGCGCCGCCCCACGGGTGTACGGACCGCTTCGACGATGTAGGCCTCGGCCATGGCAACTCCCCGGACTCGTCAGTGGGTTACGTACGTACGGCGATCCCGTCCAGCACCATCGACAGGTACTGCCGGGCGATCTCCTCGGGGCTGTGCTGTCCGCCGGGCCGGTACCAGGACGCGGCGACCCACACCGTGTCCCGCACGAACCGGTAGGTGAGCCGGACGTCGAGGTCGGACCGGAACACCCCGGCCGCGACCCCGCGCTCCAGCGTGGACAGCCACGCCTTCTCGAACCGGCGCTGCGACTCGGCGAGGAACGCGAACCGCTCCTGCGCCACCAGCTGCCGGTTCTCCTTCTGGTAGATCGCGACGGCGGCGCGGTGCCGGTCGATCTCCCGGAACGACTCGGTGACCAGCGCTTCGAGGGTCTCGCGGGGACCGAGCTCGGCGCCCAGGACAGCGTCGTAGCCGCCCCAGAGTTCGTCGAGGAAGGTCCGCAGGATCTCCTCCAGCATCGACTCCTTGGAGTCGAAGTGGTAGTAGAGGCTGCCCGCGAGCATGCCCGCGTGGTCGGCGATCTTGCGCACGGTGGTGGCGTTGTAGCCCTGCTCGGCGAAGACCTCGGCGGCGGTGTCGAGGAGTTCGCGCCGCCGGGCGGCTGCGGCGGTCACCTGGGGCTTCTTCTTGGTCGGCACGGGTCCATTGTCGTCCTAGGCGTGCTGGCCGCTGACGGAGACGATCTCTCCGGTCATGTACGAGGAGTAGTCCGAGGCCAGGAAGACGATCACGTTGGCCACCTCCCAGGGCTCGGCGTACCGCCCGAACGCCTCGCGCGCGGTCAGTTCCTCCAGCAGTTCGGGAGTCGTCACCTTCGCGAGGTGGGGATGCATGGCGAGACTCGGGGAGACCGCGTTGACCCGGACCCCGTACTCGGCCGCCTCGATCGCCGCGCACCGGGTCAGCGCCATCACGCCCGCCTTGGCGGCGGCGTAGTGCGCCTGCCCGGCCTGGGCGCGCCAGCCGACGACGGAGGCGTTGTTGACGATCACGCCGCGTCCGGTGTCGCGCATCCGGCGCAGGGCGGCCCGGGTGCACCGGAAGGTGCCGTTCAAGGTCACGTCGAGGACCTTCGACCACTGTTCGTCGGTCATGTCCACGAGGGGTGAAGTCCCGCCGAGGCCCGCGTTGTTGACGACCACGTCGAGCCGTCCGTGCTCGGCCACGGCGGCCTCGAACAGCGCCCCGACCTGCGACTCGTCGGTCACGTCGCAGGGCAGCGCGGCGACCGACGCCGCACCGAACTCCCCGGCCAGCTCCGCCTCGTACTCCTTCAGCCGCCGTGCGTGCGCGTCGCTGATCAGCACGCGCGCGCCCTCTTCGAGGAAGCGGCGCGCGGTCGCACCGCCGATGCCGGCGCCGGCCGCCGCGGTGATGACGGCCGTGCGCCCGCGGAGCAGTCCGTGCCCGGGAACGTACGTCGGCGCCTCGACGTTTGTCATAGCAGCACGCTAACCTACCAAACACTTGTTAGGGAAGACCGGTAGGGCCCGTAGGGAGGGAGCAGGACCGTGGACCTCACCCACACCGCCGCCGACGAGGCGTTCCGCGGCGAGGCACGCGCCTGGCTGCGCACGCATGTGCCGCCCGATCCGCTCCCGTCCCTGGAGACCGAGGAGGGCTTCGCGGCGCACCGCGCGTGGGAGGCCGAGCTCGCCGCCGGTCGCTGGTCGGTGGTGAACTGGCCCACGGCGTACGGCGGCCGGGACGCCACGCTGGTGCGGTGGCTGCTGTTCGAGGAGGAGTACTACGCGGCGGGCGCACCGGGCCGCGTGAGTCAGAACGGCGTCAGCCTGCTCGCCCCGACCCTCTTCGACCACGGCACCGAGGAGCAACGCGCGCGCGTGCTGCCGCCCATGGCCACCGGCGAGGTGATCTGGGCGCAGGCGTGGTCGGAGCCCGAGGCCGGTTCCGACCTGGCCTCGCTGAGGTCGAGGGCCACGCGCGTGGCGGGCGGCTGGCTGCTGTCCGGCCAGAAGACCTGGTCGTCGCGGGCCGCCTTCGCCGATCGCGCGTTCGGCCTGTTCCGCACCGACCCGGACGCCCCGAAGCCCCACCAGGGCCTGACCTACCTGATGTTCGACCTGCGCGCCCCCGGTGTCACGGTCCGCCCCATAACCCGCCTCGACGGCAGGCCCGCCTTCGCCGAGCTGTTCCTCGACGAGGTGTTCGTGCCGGACGAGGACGTGATCGGCGAGCCGGGCCAGGGCTGGCGGATCGCGATGTCGACGGCGGGCAACGAACGCGGTCTGATGCTGCGCTCCCCGGGCCGATTCCTGGCGAGCGCCGACCGGCTCCACCAGCTCTGGCAGGACCGGGGCAGCCCGCGGAGCGCGAGGAACCGTGTGGCCGACGCCCTGATCGGCGCCCGCGCCTACCAGCTCTTCACCTTCGCCGCGGCCTCCCGCTTCCTCGACGGCGAGTCGATCGGCCCGGAGTCCAGTCTGAACAAGGTCTTCTGGTCGGAGTACGACATCGCGCTGCACGAGACGGCCCTCGATCTGCTGGGCGCCGAGGGCGAGTTGGGCGACACGGACTGGGCGGAGCGGTACGTCTTCTCACTCGCCGGCCCGATCTACGCCGGGACGAACGAGATCCAGCGCGACATCATCGCCGAGCGCCTGCTGGGCCTGCCGAAAGGGCGACGCTGATGCGCGGGGCTCCGCCGACGCTCGGGGGAGCGCGTCCGGGTACCGACGCCGAAAGGAACACCGCGGCCACCGAAAGGACCCCGCTGATGCGCTTCCTCCTCGACCCCGAGCAGCGTGCCTTCGGCGACTCGCTGAACGCCATGCTGGCGGCCGCCGACACGCCCTCGGTCGTGCGGGACTGGAGCCGGGGCGAGCACACGCGGGGCCGGGCGCTGTGGGGCCGTGTCGCCGAGGCGGGCGTGTTCGGGCTGGCGGTTCCGGAGACGTACGAGGGGCTGGGCTGCCGGCCCGTCGAACTCGTGGTCGGTTTCGTCGAGTTGGGGCGTCACGCGGTGCCGGGACCGCTGGTGGAGACGGTCACGGCGGCGGTACTGCTCACCGATCTGCCGGACCCCGGCCCGGCCAAGCGCCTCCTGCCCGCGCTGGCGTCGGGCGAGGCCATGGCGACGCTGGCGTGGGCGGCGCCGTACGCCCTGGACGGCGACGTGGCCACCACCCGCCTGGCCCTCACGTCCCGCGGACTGCACCTCTCCCCCGGCCACGGCCCCGTCCGCCCCTCCCTGGACC
>NZ_JAKEIP010000298.1 GCF_021474425.1 Streptomyces muensis
CTCCCCACCCCAGAGGTAGGGCGTACCCAGCTTCTTCTGGGCGTAGTAGATGGCGCCGGCGGCTTGCTCGGAGGGGGCGACGCGGGTCGTGGGCGCCGCGAAGCTCTTCTCCAGGCTTCGGATCCTCGTGACGTAGTTCCGGGTCTCGGTGATGGCCGGGACACCGCCCGCCTTTATGACGCGGTACGCGCCCGCGTTGTAGGCGGCGAGCATGTTGTTCGTGGTGTCGCCCGGGACGTCCTTGACGTACTTGGCGAGTTCGCAGTCGTACGACGCGGCCGACGGAATCGCGTCGTTCGGGTCCCAGATGTCTCGGTCACCGTCGCCGTCGCCGTCGACTCCGTGCGTGGCCCAGGTGCTCGGGATGAACTGGGCGATGCCGCGGGCGTCGGCGTGGCTGACGACATCCGGATCCCAGCCGCTCTCCTGGTACAGCTGTGCGGCGAGCAGGGCGGGGTTGATGGCCGGGCACAGGTTGCCCCACCTCTGCACGAGCGTCTTGTACGCGCCGGGCACGGCCCCCTTGGCCAGCCCGACACTGCCCTTGCCGACCCCGTTCACGAGGTTCCCGGCAACGATGTACACCCCGACGACGAGCAGCATCACAAAGCTCAGACCGAGCGCGACCGCGACACCTCCGGCCACCCATACTTTTCGCACGGCTCAACCCTCCCCCATATCTGTGCTGTTCAAGGCCATTTCCGAGGAGAGTGGCGCTATTTCACCGTGAAGCCGTCGCACATGATGCTCGTGTAGTCGTCGGGTGTGCGGATGTGGTGGAACTGCACGGTCCAGTCGCCGGGGTCGTTGGTCAGCGGGATGGCGGGCTGCGGCTTGCCCTCGACCCAGGAGTGGAAGTCGTCCGGGTAGGTGAGGTACTTCCACGCCAGTGGATCGTCGCCGTACAGATCGATCGGCTTGCTCGTATAGCCGACGTTGGCGTTGTCGATCAGCTTCCCGCCGACGGGCTTTCCAGTGCTCGGGTCGATGTCGTGCGGCGGCTTCACGCTGACGGTGATGTAGTACGGCTTCCCGGAATCGGCCTCGAACTTGTTCCGGAACCCGACCTGCACCCTGCCGTCGAAGGTGAGCGTCTCCGAGCTGGCGTCGGGGTGGTCGGGGTCGGAAATGGACCCCATGAACCCGTTGCCTGCCCGCTCCTCGGGGGGTAGCTGGCACTTGCCGGTGTCCGAGTACCACAGCGCACGGTCGATCTTGTCGCCCGCGTAGGCGGGGACACCCTTCGACGCCGTCGAGGCCGACGAGCTGGGCGACTTGCTGCGTCCGCCCGCTGGATCGCCTCCGGTCTTGTCGTCGTCCGGCGCCATGAGCACGAACACGCCGCCCACGCCGGCCGCGACCCCCACCGCCACAGCGGCCATCCAGGGCGCGGTCCGTCGACGGCGGCCGCCAGAGGCCGATTGGCTCACCTGCGTGGGCGTGTAGCCGTGACCATGCGGTGCCCCGGCGGTGGGCAGCTCGTGCGGGCTCACGGGCGGGTGCGCCGGAGGCGCCGGCAGCACAGATCCGGGCTGCCGGACCGGCGGAGTGGACGGCACAGCCTCCGCCATGGGCGCGAGCCCGGCGTACACCGCATCCTCGACGAGCGCCGCCCGAACCCCGCACCGCGCGATGACGTCACCGAGTCCCGGCCGGGCCGCCGGGTCCTTGGCCACGCACGCCTCGATGAGGCTCGCCAACTCCGCGTCCACGCCCGCGAGATCGACGGACTCGTGCACGGCCCGGTAGCTGACCCCGGCCGGCTCCCCCCTGCCGAAAGGCGGTCGGCCGGTCGCCGCGTAGGCCAGCGTCGCGCCCAGGGCGAACACGTCCGCCGCAGGCCCGACCTCGTTGCGCAACAGCACCTCGGGCGCGGTGAACCCAGGCGTACCCGGCGCGAACCCGGCCTCCGTGAGCGCCGTCTGACCTGCGCCGCGTGCGATCCCGAAGTCGATGAGCTGCGGTCCCTGCGCCGCGAGGATCACGTTCTGCGGCTTGAGGTCCCGGTGCGTGACACCATGCGCATGCACCGCCGCGAGGCCTTCGGCGAGGGCCGCGAACAGCCCACGGCACGTCTCGGCGGGCAACGCCCCCCGCTCCCCCACCGCCCGACTCAAAGTCGGCCCCGACACATACTCGGTAGCCAGCCAGTACGGCGCAGAATCCAGCGACGCGTCGATCAGGTTGGCCGTATACGCACTCCGCACCGCCCGCACCGTCTCGACCTCGCGCCGGAACCGTGCCAGCGCCTCCGGATGGTCGGTGATCTCGTCCCGGATCACCTTGATCGCGACCAGCCGCCCACCCGGCGACCGAGCGAGATAGACCTGCCCCATGCCGCCCGCCCCGAGCCGAGCGAGCAGCGTGTAGGCGCCTATGTGCGCCGGATCCCGATCCTTCAGTGCGTCCACCGAACTGACCTTGCCACAGAGACCAGTTCACCGGGGAACCCCTTCCTGCTTCCTGATGCCACTCCGCCGCCTCTGCCCCGAACACGGCGCTGTGTGACATGTCGGCCGTGGCACGGTCCCTCATGTCCGTCGAGCACCACAACGATCTTCCCGACTACGATGCAAGGGTCTCGATTGTGCCCGTTGAACCCGGGGCCTCGATGCGTGGTTCTGTACGGCCCAAGCCCGCGGCTGATCGATGTGTCACGAGTGTAAACAGAGCCTTCCGATGCACAGCCGGGCCCGCGACCAGGCCCAACTCGCCGCCGAGACCTGCAGGTTCTTCCACCGGTGTCGACCTCAGCCACACATCGTCCGCGGCTACTTCAGCCGCCCGCTCGTCCGCTACATCCTTAAATAGAACCCTTTGAGTTTCGGATCAATAGCTCCGAGGGTTGCATCGGCGGCCGCACACCGCTCCGAATGTGCACTCAATTCCAGCCAGAACAGCAAGGGATGGGCTCAGAATAGGCGTGCAGTGCAGTAAGATCATTGCGGCTTGGAAACCGCATCACAAACAACCCGCCACTGCATCAAATTTAAGCGATGCCTTGAATCACATGCCCACAGCACGATATTGAGGCATTCCCGACGAGTCGGCAGTAACCCCTGCTTACGGAAACTCTCGATAAGGAATAAAATGGCAAAAATCTGGCGGAACTTCGGACGCTCGCTAGTGACCATTTCCGTTCTCGCCTGTGGATTCATCCTCGCGCCGACGGCTCACGCCGGAGCATACGGATGCAGCGGAATACGGATAAATTCATTTAGCGTCGACATTAACGGCGGTACCCGATACGGAACAATGCACGTATATTACGACTCTGCGACTGGCAAGCACTGCAGTGCTGTGGTAGCTAATGCAGCAGGCGGCTACGGAGTAGCCAAGCAAATGACAGCAGAGATGCACGTCTGCCGCGAGCGGGAACCGGGTAATTTCTGTAGTTCAATAGAACACGATCGCGACTCGGGGAGCTATAAATACCACGCCGGGCCGGCGTCCGTGAAGAGCGGACCTCTGTGCGTTTCAGCGTACGGCTGGATAAGGTATAAGGGCAAAATGGCTCTCTCCGATACGGCTACGTTTGGCTGCTAGCTAGCCGGCCACCAGGGGCGCGGATCACGTTCCGCGCCCCAGCCCGTTCACAGATAGGTGATATAGAATCACCGCAAGCGGCTTCACGTTCAACTTCCCAGCGTCATGCGTCAACTCCGGATCGTAGGCCCTACGATCCGGCTCGCATCGCGTGCAAATGGCGGCCAACCGCCCTAACGCTCGGCCGCCACCACGCTCTCGACCTCAGCATCCCCCAACGGCCAGCTCACCCCCGTCAGTTCCTCAGACACCGTCCACAACCGCCGCGCCACCCCCACGTCACTCGCCGCCACGGACCGCCCCACCAGCGTCGGCGCACCCCGCATCTCGCCCAGCCCGTCGGGTCCGACGTAGCTCGCGCCGGGCAGGTCCTGTGTCGCGGCGTACAGCGTCGGCAGCGCACCCGCCCGGTCGTCCTGGGCGAAGAACCGGTTGCCGATCTTCATGAACCCGCGCATCACCGCGCTCCCCGCATGGCTCTGCAGGTTGGTGGCGGCATAGCCGGGGTGCGCGGCCAGCGCGCGGACCGGGGAGCCGGACGCCGTCAGACGGCGCTGGAGTTCCAGCGTGAACAACAGGTTCGCCAGCTTGGACTGGGCGTACGCGCGGTTCGGGTCGTAGCCGGACGCCCAGTTCAGGTCCTCGAACCGGATCCGCGCGCCGAACCACCGGTGCGCACCGGACGACAGCGTCACGACCCGGTCGGTGACATACGGCCGGAGCAGGTTCGTCAGCGCGAAGTGGCCCAGGTGGTTCGTGCCGAACTGCATCTCGAACCCGTCCGCCGTCCGCCGCTCGGGCACCATCATCACGCCGGCGTTGTTGATCAGCAGCTCCAGCGGCCGCCCCTGCCACCCGTCCGCGAACTCCCGCACGGACGACAGATCCGCCAGATCCAGGCGCCGCACCTCCGTACTGCCGTTCACCGTCGCGGCCGCCGCCCGCCCGCGCTCCGGATCCCGTACGGCGAACACGACGTGCGCACCCGCGCGGGCCAGCGCGTCAGCCGCCCGGAGGCCGATCCCGCTGTTGGCGCCGGTGACAATGGCGGTACGGCCGGCGAGGTCGGGGAGGCTCGTGGCGTCCCATGTCTGTTTGGCCATCTCGTCATCTCCTCATTCGACCCTGCGGCCTGATCCGCACCGCGGCCATGCCTCGAATGTAGGCGTCGCCAACAATGCTGTCAATGACAACAATGATGGCGGCGCCAACAAAGATGGCACCGCCAACATCAGGCTACGATGAGCCCATGCCCGAGACCCGCCCCTACCACCACGGAGACCTGCGCGCCGCCCTGCTCGCCGCAGCGGAACGCACCCTGCGTGACAAGGGCGCGGCCGCCCTCTCACTGCGCGAACTGGCCCGCGAGGTCGGCGTCAGCCACGCCGCCCCCGGCCGGCACTTCAAGGACAAGCAGGCCCTGCTCAACGCCCTGGCCCTGGCCGGGTACGAGCGGCTGGCGCAGACCCTGGACGCCGCCGAGGACCCCGCGCTCCCCCTGGAGCCGCGCCTCACCGCCCTCGCCCGGGCCTACCTCGGTTTCGCCATCGACAACGCCGCGCTGCTGGAGCTGATGTACGCCCGCAAGCACGAGCCGGACGCGTCCGAGCAGATGGCCGCGGCGGTCGAGGCGACGGTGGGAAGCCTCGTACGGGTCCTGGCGGACGCCCAGCGGCGGGGCGAGATCATCGACGGCGACCCGGAGGAACTCAACCTCGTCACCGGCGCCGCCCTGCACGGCGTCGCCGCCTTCATCTCCGCCGGCTGGCTGACGCCGGAGGCCGCACTGGCGGGCGTGGAGGGCCTGGTGCACCATCTGCTGCACGGGCTGAAGCCCCGCTGAACCCTGCTGACGATCAGCTTTGGCGCCGTGCCCGGCGCGGCCGAGGTCCGTATTCGATCAAGGCCGGACATCCAGCGGCCGCTCGCCCGAGCGTCGTGGAGCGATGACCCGGTAGTGGTTGTCGAAGGACAGAACCGTCGGCAGCTGAAGCCGCCAGGCCAGGCACGCGTTGACAGCGTCGGTCAGGCCGATCGCCTGCCCCATGTAGTCACGTTGGATCTTCTCCGCTTCACCGAGAAGTTTCGCGTCCACGGCTGGTACGCGTGCGTATCCGGCGGAGACGAGTGCCCGCAGGCGGCATACGGCCTCTACGGCTTCCTTCTCCGAGGCCTGCTGATGAAGGAGGTAGTCCAGCTCAGCGAGAACGAGAGGCGACAGGACGAGGATCCTGGCCGTCCCGAAGGCGTCGATCCCGTCCTGGTGCCGCTGGTCACGGCGATTGAAGGCGGCGAGCAGGATACTGGTGTCGGCCACCGCAAGATGGACGGGGGCGGTCACGCAGCGCTCCCGCCTCGCAGGTATTCATGCACACGGCTCGCGAGGTCCGGCGGCCCATCGAAGAGACCCCAGTCGTCTACCGCGTCGCCCACAGTCCCCTCGGGGATGACGAGCTTTCCCGCAGCCCATTCGATCGCCAAGGCTTCGGGGGACCGCCCGTCGAGGGCCGCGAGATCACGCAGGATGCCGGCCATCGCGCCCGACACCGTGACGTGGGCCTGGATCGGCTGGGGTTCATCGGGCGGCAGTGCCGCGTCATCCGCTGCCGAGATCACCGGGTGCTCCTTTGGCTTCGGTATGTGCCGACTCTATAGGTCGGCAGTAACGTGCGAGTGATTCGCGTGAATCGTGTAATCAGTGGCTGCATCGGGCAAACCGGCCTCGGAGCGCGAAGAGCACGCTCCGGGCAGGGCTGCCTGGGCTGGCCCGTCAGTCGGCTGGCGCTGACGCGGATCGGCCGCCGAGGGACGGTGCGGAGAGGACCGGTCCGAACCCCAGAGGGTCTTGCCGCCCAGTCCAGCTACCGCCCCGCCCCCCGGCGGACGCCGCTCGGCCCTCACTCCCCGCCGGCCACACCTCCGTACGGCACCGCGCCCCCGACCATCATCCCGACGCATTCCTCAAGCGCCGCGTGCAACGGCGCTACGAAGGCGGCGAGTTCGACCTCCGAAACCTCTCCCGCCTCCAGCACGGCCCCGACGACCGCCACCAGGACGGCCGCGGTCTCCAAGGCGTGCTTGTCGGCCAGCGCCTCAAGCGTGCTGCCCGAGCGCGCGACGACGAACGCCTCCTTGCCAGTGGCTGGGTCGACACCGAGGCTGCGGGGACGCCACGTGCCGCTCATACGGCGACCTCCCACGGGAAGCGGTCCTGCCCCCGGGCGCCGAGGGCGGCCGCCCGGCGCCGCTGCCGCTGAAGCCGCCACCGCTCACGATCATCACGCTCGCGTTCCCATACGACGACGTACGGCCGGACCAAGGGCTGCCCGTCGGCGGCGATGACGTCGGCGAGGTACAGCCGCGACCGACGCGCGGGAGCGGGCGCGGGATGGTACGGGGGAGGGGGCGGAAAGGGCGCCGCGGCGGGCGCAGGATGGGCGCGGTGGGCTCCGCGCCCGGGCAGGAAGAGGCTCAGGATCGCGGCCAGTAGGCTGCGCATAGGTCGACTCCTGTTCAGTCGGCTCAGGCCCCGGTGAGGAAGTAGCCGCTTCCCGTCGGGGCCGTTCTGTCTTCGGAGGCCACATTACCCGTAGATAACTGCGGATAACCACGGATGCATGGAATGCCATGGTCACCCACGCTGAACATCATGGAGCTTGATCGCACGCGCCCGCTATGGCGACAGATCGCAGCGGAGATCATCCGGCGCATCAAGGAAGGCACATATCCACCAGGAAGCCGCGTGCCGTCCACTCTGGAAGTGGCGCAGGAGTTCGGCGTGGTGAACGCGACGGCAGCCAAGGCCATGCGCCATGTCCGGGAGCAGGGCTGGACGCGGGGCGAAGTCGGACTGGGGACCTTCGTGGCCGACCCCCTGCCGATCTCCCCCACAGAGCAACCCTGACTCTCCGTCACCACTCACAGCATCCCAGCAAGTCACGGAACCCCGCTGGCGGGTTGCGCCTCACAGACCAGGTGCCGGCCACGCTCCGTCCGCACGCCGGGATACCCTTCACCCGCAGAACACCGGCACGACCGTTCACCCCACGGACTCACCCGACCGGCCGTCAGAAACGGCACCCGGCGTGAAGAGGTCCAACGACGCAACCACACGACAGGTTCCGCTCAGGCCTCATTGCCCGGCGTGACCTGCCGTGATACACAGAGTGACCATACGAGCTATTCGTACGAATCCCGCCCATCAATGACGCCAAGTCGACATACGACAGCGCCATTGTCGGCGAGAATGAGGCCTGACCTCTGCGCAGCGCAGGGGGACTGCGGAACTACCCAACAGGGGCGGTGACTTACATGCTCTTTGCGGCCGATAAGGGCGACATCAACACCATCATCGGCGGGATCGCTCCGGACTGGGGTCCCTTCGGCGCACTGGGGAACGAAGCGAAGACGATGATCCAGGTCGTCATGGCTGTCGCCATCCTGCTCTGCCTCGGCATCGCCATCTGGGGCGCGGCCAAACAGCGCATCGGCGCGACCGCCCTGCGCGACACCTTCAGCGCCGAGCAGGGCAAGGGGCTGATCATCGCCGGTCTGACGGGCGTCTTCATCATCGGCTCACTGGGCACGCTGTTCACCATCGTGTACGGCATGGCCGTCTAGGCGGCTCCGTCCCGCCCGTCCGCCGCGGGCACTCCCGGTCACCCCCGTCCCCCACCCGTCCCGTCGTGCCCACCGGCTGAGGTTGCGTTTCCCTGATGTCGAGTCACCACACCGCGCCCATGCGGGAACCAGCACGGCTACCGTCGTACTCCTACGTGTGTCCGTCCGACGTCGAGGGGGCGTACGCGGAATGAGTCTCGGAGACGAGCGGGAGTCCTCCGGCGGTTACGGAGGCACGGGCCAGACCCGCACGCGGCTGCCCGAAAGCGGCGGTGACGTGTACGGGGGCGCGCGGCGGGGTGGCCGTTCGTCGTCCCGGAGCCTGGTCACCGTCGTCGGCGTGGTCGTCCTCCTCATCGCCGCCATCGCCTTCGCGAACCGTGGAGGCGAAGACTCCGGTTCTGCGACGGGGGACGAAAACCAGCCGAAATCCTCCGCCACGGCGGCCAGCGGGACACGACCGGTGGACGGGAAGGCGGCGGGGATCCCCGCGAAGTTCGCTCATGACGAGCAAGGCGCACAGTCGGCGGCGGCGAACTACTCGGTGGCCCTCGGCTCGACCGGCATGTTCCAGACGGAGACCCGGCACGCCATCGTCGACACCCTCTACACCTCCGACGCCGCGGCCAAACTGAAGGGCCCGATGGACCAGGCCTATTCGACCGACTTCCTCAGCAAGCTCGGACTCGACGCCAACGGCAACCCGCCGAAGGGCAGCACGTTCGTCTCACGCGTGGTCCCGGTGGGCACGACCGCCCAGCAGTACGACGGCGACAGCGCCAAGGTCGCGGTCTGGTACATGGGCCTCATCGGCATGTCGGGGGAGAACTCGACCGACCCCGTCTCCTCGACATGGAAGACCTGGACGTTCGACCTGCGGTGGGCAGGTGGCGACTGGAAGATCGTCACGGACTCCCAGAAGGACGGCCCCGCCCCGGTCCCCGGCGACGACAGAGCCGCCGCCTCCGACGAGATCAGCAAGGCCATCGAGGAGTACGGAGGGTTCACGTATGCGCGCTAACCGCCGCTTCCTCAGGGTCACTGCGGCCTTCGCCGCCGTCCAGGCAGGCACAGTCCTGCTGGCCACCCGTGCCGTCGCCGCACCCACCCCCACCCCCACGCCGCCCACCGGTCACCCCGGCGCGAGGACCTCGGCCCCCCCCCCGGGCGGCGCCGCGGGCCCCGGGCCCGCGAGGCCGGGCCGCGCGCGGGGCCGCCGCCGCCGGGGGGCGCCCGCCGCGCGGGGCCCGGGCGGGGGGCGGGGCGGCGCTCGGCCGCCGGCCGTGCGGGGTCGCG
>NZ_JAKEIP010000299.1 GCF_021474425.1 Streptomyces muensis
TCTCGCTCTCGCCGGGATGCCGGGCGGGTACCGGGGAGGATGCGTCGCCGACGGCTCACCCCCCCTCCCTCGGCCTCGTAGCACTGGAACCGCACGCAGGCGCCTCTCAGGCCCGTGAGACCCCCGAGCTGTCCGCCCTCTCCTCGACCTCCGCGCCCTTCGCACCCCCGAGCCCCCCGGCGCCGTCCGCCTCGTAGAGCTCGAACCAGATGCTCTTGCCCTCGCCGCGCGGGTCCACGCCCCACGCCTGGGCCAGCATCTCGATGAGGATCAGGCCCCGGCCGGAGGAGGCCAGTTCGCCGGGGCGGCGTTTGTGGGGGAGGTCGTCGCTGGTGTCCGTGACCTCGACACGGATCCGGCGGTCGCCCGAAGCGCCCCGTACCTCGGCGAGGAGCAGGGCGTCGGCGTCGGTGTGGACGAGGACGTTGGTGAGCATCTCGGACAGGAGCAGCACCGCCGAGTCCACCTGGTCCTCGGAGGTCCAGTCGTGCAGCAGCTCCCGCAGTTGCTGACGGGCCACCGCGACCCGCTCCGGCTCGGCCTGGGCGACCGTGAGCATGGTGCGCCGGATCGTGGGCCGCACGGTGACCGGGGCGCCGCAGCCGCAGCCCTCCCCCTCCCGGCACAGCAGCAGCACCGCTATGTCGTCCTCGCGCCGGTCGGCGAGCGGGCCGGTGGTGTGGTGGGAGGAGGGGCCGTGGACGGCCTGGACGAGGGCGTCGGCGAGGGCCTCCAGGTCGCCGTCGTGGTCCTCCAGGATGGCGCGGATGCGCTTCCAGCCGGTCTCCAGGTCGTGGCCGCCGGTCTCGATCAGGCCGTCCGTGCAGATCAGCATGGTCTCGCCGGGTTCCAGGGTGATCCGGGTCGTCGGGTAGTCGGCGTCCGGGTCGATGCCGAGCGGGAGGCCGCCGGCCGTCGGACGGGCCAGCACCGTGCCGTCGCTCATCCGGATCGCCGGATCAGGGTGACCGGCGCGGGCGATGTCCAGCAGCCCGGTCACGGGGTCGACCTCGACATACAGGCAGGTCGCGAAGCGCAGCTCGGACGGGTCCTCGTCGAGGGAGCCGAACGTCATGCCGTGCAGAAAGCGCGAGGCACGGGAGAGGACGGCGTCGGGCCGGTGGCCCTCGGAGGCGTAGGCGCGCAGGGCGATGCGCAACTGGCCCATCAGGCCCGCCGCCCGCACGTCATGGCCCTGGACGTCACCGATGACCAGGGCGAACCGGCCGTTGGGCAGCGGGATCATGTCGTACCAGTCACCGCCGACCTGGAGCCCGCCCCCGGTCGGCACATAGCGGGCGGCCACGCTCATGCCGGGTATCTCGGGGCCGAGCTGTGGCAGCATCGAGCGCTGGAGGCCGTCCGTGAGCTCCCGCGCGGACTCGGCGGCCTCGGCGCGCGACAGGGCCTGGGCGAGCATCCGGGCGACCGTGGTCAGCACCGACCGTTCGTCGGGCGTGAACGCCACCGGATAGGTGAACGCCGCCATCCAGGCGCCCATCGTGCGGCCGGCCACGGTCAGCGGCAGAAACGCCCACGACTGCCGGTTGAAGTGCGCGGCCAGCGGCCAGGTGACCGGATAGCGGCCCTTGTACTGCTCGGGCGTGGACAGATACACGGCACGACCGGTGCGGACCACCTCGGCGGCCGGATAGTCGGTGGCCAGGGCCATGTGCGAGAAGGGACCCTCGTCGCCGGGCTGCTGGCCGTGGTGGCCGATGATCGTCAGGCGGTCGCCCGTGACGCCGAACACCGCGAGCCCGTCCGGTGAGAAGCCCGGCATCGACAGCCCGGCCGCGACCCGCAGGACCTCCTCCGTCGACCGTGCCTCGGCCAGCGCCCGGCCCGCGTCCAGCAGGAACGCCTCCCGCGAGCGCCGCCAGTCACCGGTGACCGCCGTACGCCCGGCAGGGGTCCCCGGCGTCGGTTCCGTGACCTCCTGGAGGGAGCCGGTCACCTCGTACGACCGTTTCTCCCGGTCGAAGGAGGCGTGGAAGCGGCTGCGGCCGACCCGGATGACCCGGCCCCGCTCGTCCATGATCCGCACCCGCACCTCGCCCAGCGTGCCCTCGGCGACGGCGAGCTGGATCACCCCGCTGATCTCGTTCCAGTCGACCGGGTGCAGACGGGCGCGCACCTGGGCCTGGCTGAGCGTGGCCTGCTCCGCGGGCAGCCCGAGCAGCCGTGCCGCCTCCGCGTCGACCGTGACCAGTCCCGTGGCGGTGTTCCAGTGCCACAGTCCGGTAGCGAGGGCGGCGAGAACCTCCCCCACGGCGGGCAGGGGCTCACCAGTGCGCATGCGCCCACTCTAGGAAGAGGTGATCGGACCCTGC
This sequence comes from Streptomyces muensis, assembly GCF_021474425.1. Classification (GTDB taxonomy): domain Bacteria; phylum Actinomycetota; class Actinomycetes; order Streptomycetales; family Streptomycetaceae; genus Streptomyces; species Streptomyces muensis. Next base: position 2,334 of record NZ_JAKEIP010000299.1, read on the forward strand.
CACCGAAGCTGTACAGGGCACCTGGTCATTAATGGTGGGGAGGCGATCTTGGGGTGCCCGGTAGGCTTGGGGCAGTTTCACGTGAAACACCGGCCGTGAGACGCAGACCCCGATCCGCGAAGACTGGATGAACGACGATGCATCGGTACAGGTCCCACACCTGCGGCGAGCTCCGCTCCTCTGACGTCGGCACCGACGTCCGGCTGAGTGGCTGGCTGCACAATCGGCGCGACCTGGGCGGCATCCTCTTCATCGATCTGCGCGACCACTACGGCATCACGCAGCTCGTCGCCCGTCCCGGCACGCCCGCGTACGAGGCCCTGGACAAGCTGACCAAGGAGTCGACGGTCCGCGTCGACGGCAAGGTCGTCTCCCGCGGCGCCGAGAACATCAACCCCGAGCTGCCCACCGGTGAGGTCGAGGTCGAGGTCGGCGAGGTCGAGCTGCTCGGCGCGGCCGCCCCGCTGCCGTTCACGATCAACACCGAGGACGGGGTCAACGAGGAGCGGCGCCTGGAGTACCGCTTCCTGGACCTGCGCCGCGAGCGCATGCACAAGAACATCCTGCTGCGTACGTCGGTCATCTCGGCGATCCGCCACAAGATGACGGCGCTGGGCTTCAACGAGATGGCGACGCCGATCCTGTCCGCGACCTCCCCCGAGGGCGCCCGTGACTTCGTCGTCCCCTCCCGCCTCAACCCGGGCAAGTTCTACGCCCTTCCGCAGGCGCCGCAGCAGTTCAAGCAGCTGCTGATGATCTCCGGCTTCGACCGCTACTTCCAGATCGCGCCCTGCTTCCGCGACGAGGACGCGCGCGCGGACCGCTCGCCGGGCGAGTTCTACCAGCTCGACATCGAGATGAGCTTCGTCGAGCAGGAGGACGTCTTCCAGCCCGTCGAGAAGCTGATGACCGAGCTGTTCGAGGAGTTCGGCAACGGCCGCCATGTCACGTCCCCGTTCCCGCGGATCCCGTTCCGCGAGGCGATGCTGAAGTACGGCTCCGACAAGCCGGACCTGCGCGCCCAGCTGGAGCTCGTCGACATCACCGACATCTTCGAGGGCTCGGAGTTCAAGGCGTTCGCCGGCAAGCACGTGCGCGCGCTGCCGGTGCCGGACGTCTCCGCGCAGCCCCGGAAGTTCTTCGACCAGCTCGGTGACTTCGCGGTCTCGCAGGGCGCCAAGGGCCTGGCCTGGGTGCGGGTGGCCGAGGACGGCTCGCTGTCCGGTCCGATCGCCAAGTTCCTCACCGAGGACAACGTCGCCGAGCTGACCAAGCGGCTCCAGCTCGCCGCCGGTCACGCCGTGTTCTTCGGCGCGGGCGAGTTCGACGAGGTCTCGAAGATCATGGGCGCGGTGCGGGTCGAGGCCGCCAAGCGGGCCGGGCACTTCGAGGAGGGCGTCTTCCGGTTCTGCTGGATCGTCGACTTCCCGATGTACGAGAAGGACGAGGACACCGGCGCCATCGACTTCTCGCACAACCCGTTCTCCATGCCGCAGGGCGGCCTTGAGGCCCTGGAGACCCAGGACCCGCTGGACATCCTGGGCTGGCAGTACGACATCGTCTGCAACGGCGTCGAGCTGTCCTCCGGCGCGATCCGGAACCACGAGCCGGAGATCATGCTCAAGGCCTTCGAGATCGCGGGCTACGACCGCGAGACCGTCGAGGAGAAGTTCGCCGGCATGCTCCGCGCCTTCCGCTTCGGCGCCCCGCCGCACGGCGGCATCGCCCCCGGCGTCGACCGCATCGTGATGCTCCTCGCCGACGAGCCCAACATCCGCGAGACCATCGCCTTCCCGCTCAACGGCAACGCCCAGGACCTGATGATGGGCGCGCCGACGGAGCTGGAGGAGACGCGGCTGAGGGAGCTGCACCTGTCGGTGCGCAAGCCGCAGCCGAAGTAGGACGTAGCAGGGAGGGTGGCCCGGAACCGGCGTCGGTTCCGGGCCACTTTCGTGTACAGCGCTCTCAGCCGGCGCTGCGGACGCGGACGTACGGGATGCGGGGCGGATGTGTGGCGAGACATCCGCCCCGCATTCACATGTATGGACATCCGCTCAAGCCGTTGACCCGGAAGTCTGGCCTCCGTAACGTTCCTCCGGCCCGTGTACGTGATTGTGATTCACGTATGTGCACGATGTGCACGATCTGCCTCCGAGGGGAGACAACGATGTCGGAAGTCGTGGTACCCGACGCCGAACGCCGCGCGGTCGGCAAGTTCCTGCGCCGGATGCTGCCGATCCTCGTTCTGATGCTGCTGGTCAACCAGATGGACCGGACGAACGTCGGGTTCGTGCAGGACGAGCTCAGGGCCGACGTCGGGGTGAGCGCCACCGCCTACGGCCTCGGTGCGGGGCTGTTCTTCATCGGCTACGCCCTGTTCGAGGTGCCCAGCAACATGCTGCTGGAGCGGTTCGGCGCCCGGGTCTGGCTGACCAGGATCATGATCACCTGGGGTGCGGTGATCGTGGCGATGTGCTTCATCCACAACGTGTGGATGTTCTACGCCCTGCGCTTCCTGCTCGGCGTCGCGGAGGCCGGCTTCTTCCCGGGCGTGCTGCTGTACTTCACCCAGTGGCTGCCCGACTCCAGCCGGGGCCGGGCGAGCGCGATCTTCCTGGGCGGCTCGGCGACGGCGTACATCGTGACCGGCCCGATCACGGGCGCCCTCCTCGAACTGCACGGCGTCGGCGGATTCGCCGGCTGGCGCTGGATGTTCGCGCTCGAAGGGCTGCTGTCGATCGTCGTCGGCTTCGTCGCGGGCTTCTTCCTCGTCTCCCGCATCGAGGACGCCAAGTGGCTGACGCGCCAGGAGAAGGACGCGCTGGGCGCGGCGGTCGCCCGCGACGAGGAGGCGCGCAGCCGGGCCCCGAAGGTGTCGCGGCTCAGGCTCCTCCTCCACCGGCAGGTCGCCCTGCTGACCGCCGTCTTCTTCGCGATGGCCCTCACCGGCTACGCCATCACCTTCTGGCTGCCGAGCCTGGTGGAGGAGATCGGCGGACTCTCCTCCTTCGAGGTCGGCCTGCTCTCCGCGATCCCGTGGATCTGCGCCGTGATCGCGATGTACACGGTCAGCCACTTCACCGACGGCACCCCCGACCGCCGCCCCTATCTCGCCGTCGCCCTCGTCCTGTCGGCCATCGGCACCTTCCTGGCCACCCTCGGCTCCCCCTGGTTCGGCCTCGCCGCCATCACACTGGCCGCGGTCGGCGGCAAGTGCGCGGCCACGCTGTACTGGCCGATGGCCCAGTCCGGCCTCGACCTGAAGATCGCCGCGCCGGGCCTGGCCGTCGTCAACTCCATCGGAAACCTGGGCGGCTTCGTCTCCCCCACCCTCTTCGGCTACCTCAAGGACACCACGGGCAGCACGAACGGGGGCCTGTACACCCTGTCGGCGGCGTCCGTCCTCGCCGTGTGCGGCGTGGCATTCATCAAACTGCCGCGGACGGCCGCCGCGCCGGCACCGGAGACGGCGCCGACCCGGGCGTGAACGCGGTCAGATCACCCAGAGCAGGCCGTTCCCGCCGAGGAGCGTGCCGTGCTGCTGGGTGAGGCCGACGGTGTTCGCCGTGAACAGGCGGCTGTTGGTCGCCGTCGGGCGCGAGGAGCCGCCGGGGAACACCCAGACGGCGCCGGTGAAGTTGTTCTCCTGCGCCGAGCTGACGAACAACTCGGGCCTGCCGTCCTTGTTCACATCTCCGGCGGAGACCGTCGTACCGAAGGCATCGTCGGTCTCCGAACCGCCGGGCACGCCGGAGGTGTCCTGGGTGAAGGCGTACGAGCCACTGCCGAGCGCCCCCGAGGCGCGGCCCGGGATCACGGTCACCATCCCCGCCCCGCGCTTTGTGCCCAGAGCCTCGTGAGGCGCGCCGACGACAAGGTCGGCCAGTCCGTCCCGGTTGAGGTCGGCCACGGCCAGGGAGCCGCCGAAGGCGTCGCCCTTCTCGCTCCCGCCGGGCACATAGGACGTGTTCTGCGTGATCTGCACGGGCCGCGCGTCGGCCGCGATGCCCGTCACCGAGCCGTACCAGACCAGCACCCGCCCGCCCGACGCGCCGTCGGCACCCGCGACTTCGGGTTCGTCCGGGTCGCCGACCGCGAGATCGGTGTGGCCGTCGCCGTTGATGTCACCGGTGGCGGCGATGAGACCGTTGCCGGCCTTCAGGGGAGACGGTGGAAACACGGGATCGATGTGGACCTCGCCGCCGGAGAGTCCGTGCAGGCGGGTGGTGACGACGACCCGGTCCGGCGTGGTGTTCCCGTCGAAGTCGCCGAGCGCGACGGTCTCCACGGCGGGGGTGTCCTGGTTGAACGTGGCCGAGCCGTAGGTGCCCGTGCGGCTGAACGGCCCCCGGAACAGGACCGATCCGTCGTATCCGCCGACCACGACCTGGGTCTTGGCGCCCGCGCCGGTGCTGAACGCGGCCACGTCCAGGCCGTAGTACGTCGGGGCGTCACTCGGCGTCGGCAGGTTCGTCCCGCTCGTCAGACCGCCCCTGCCGCCCCACAGCACGGTCACCAACCCCGCGTTCCCGCCATCGGCCGTGTCCTCGTACGGCGTGGAGACGACCAGGTCGGCATACCCGTCCCGGTTCAGGTCCGCCGTGGCGGTGGCGCCGCCGAAGCGGTCGTACGCCTCACTCGTGCCCGGAATCCCCGAGGTGTTCTGCGTGATGGTCCTGCGGCGCGTCGCCGACAGCCCGGAGGCCGAGCCGTACAGCACGACGACGGCACCCGCCGCCTCCTTGCCGGCCACGTTCGCGCCGGGCGCGGGCAGAACGGCGTCGCGGTAACCGTCGCCGTTGAAGTCACCGGGGACAGCCCCGTGCACGGCGGCGGCCGGCACGGCCGGCAGCAGTGACCCGGCGATCAGACCGACGACCATGAACGCGGACGTGCCCCATCTGCCCATGTGAGTCCCCTCCACCCCAGGCGCATCACCCGTGCGCCGACATCACGCGGCGATTGTAAAGCGAATCGTGGGCCATGGCTTCGGAGTTGATGCCGTCGACGGCCTACCGCAAGGCCTCCTCACGCCTCCCCGTCCGCCGGCGGCCTGAGTGCCTCCTCCTCCAGCAGTCGTTCCGCGATGTCGTCCGCCCACGTCCGGATCCAGCGGCGCAGGGCCGGTACCGAGTCCGCGTCGAGGCCGCCTGTCAGGAACTCGCGGTCGTGGAGGAGTTCCGTGGCCTCCAGGCGGGACTGGAGGTCCGCCAGGTCCAGTTCGTCCCAGGCGTGGCGGCGGCCGAGTTCCTCGAGGTCGGGGTAGCTCCAGTGGGCCGCGGCCAGGTAGACGTCGGCGACGTCGCGTGCGGTGCCGCGGTCGGTGACGGCGCGGACCTTGGTGCCGATGAGGTCCTCCAGGGCGAGGGCCGGGCCGAGGCCGGTCGTCACCGGGGGCCGCCAGAAGGTCTCCTTCAGCAGGTCGACGGCGCGTTCCGCATCCGTGTCGGGGTCCGTGACGAGCAGGCGGGCGGAGAGCGGGTCGGTCTCCACGGGGCGTACCCGCCAGCCGCGTTCCGTCAGACCGTGCCGGACCATGGCCGCGATCTGGTCCATGGGCTCGGGGTTCTCGGTCGCCAGTTCCAGCGGGCCCGTCACCAGCGCCTCCCGCGTGACCTCCGGGGGCAGACCGTGGGCCAGGACCGCGCAGTCGCCGGCCAGGACGAGCGGGTAGCGGGCACCGACGGCGAGGACGTCGGACAGGAGGTGGCGGGGCGGGGGCAGCATGGTGGCCCCGATTATCGCCGCCTCCCGCGGACCGGCGTCCCGCCGACATGCCGCCGTGTCCTTACGTCCTCACTTCGCCACGAACTGCGTGAGGATCGCCTGCACCTCGTAGATGTCCACGCCCTTGGTGAACGTCTTCTCGATCGGCGTCGCCGACCCCGAGAGCCAGATCTTCAGCTCGGCGTCCAGGTCGAAGGTGCCCGCGGTCTCCACCGCGATGGGGGTCCCCCCTCTGGGGGAGGGTGATGCTGCGGTACGGGATGGAGTGGTACTCCACCTTCTTGCCGGTGATGCCCTGCTTGTCGACCAGGATGAGACGGCGGTCGGTGAACAGGATGGTGTCCCGTATCAGCAGATACGCCGCGTGCACCTGCTCCCCGTGGCCCAGCAGCCGGGCGAAGTCCTGCTGCGCCTGACCGGTGTCGACGGTGTGCGCGTTTCCGAAGAGCGCCATGGATGGATCCCCCCACTTGATGGCGTGTGGCGGCCGATGGACGGCCTTGCGTGATCTTCGCAATGTATAGCGGCTCGGGGGCGGCCAGGCATAGGGGTGCAAACGATCAGGTGTCGTACGTGCCGTCCCAGGGCTCGCCGAAGCCCAGGTTCTGCGGAAGGAGCTCGGCCCACGCCTCGCCCTCGTCCTCCCCCGTCAGCAGGCCGAACAGCACGCCGTCGACGGTGAGTTGGAAGGGCCGGATCGCGATGTCCGTGTACGTACGGCGCGGAAGGCTGCGCAACAGGGTCGCGAGGTGGGCCCGGGCGCGGGCCAGCACCGAGTCGGGTCCGTGCGGGGCGCGCTGCTGCTCGGCCCAGGTGCCGGCGCACCAGATCTCCGACTCGCGGTACCTGCCCTCGGAGTCGAAGGTGTGCAGGACCGAATAGAGACGTTTGTGCTCTTCCCAGCCGGTGTCGAGGTCGAACCCCTTGGGGAAGGCGTACGTCACCGACCCCATGAACTGCCCGTCTGCGTAACAGCCGATCGCCTCGGTACGGCCGTGCGGCTCGTAGGCGATCGGGATGACCTCAGGGACTGCCATGGCGGAAACCATACGGTCGTGAAGGGGGGCATGGTGGCGGTGGGGGGCGATCGATGCCAAGCCAATGGGCAACATCCCCGTGATGTCCGCGACTTGACCACCGTTCAGTCAAAAGATTCACGGCAACCTTTCCGATCTCCGCGACCACGAAGGAGTCGGAAGCCCGCTCACCCGGGCCCGCTCGCCGGCGCGCGAGCCTCACCGAAGCACGTAAGGACTCATTCGTGGCATCCCCTTCGCACCGCTCCACCCCCGGCTCCGCCCCCCGC
>NZ_JAKEIP010000300.1 GCF_021474425.1 Streptomyces muensis
CCCCCGGCTCGGCCCAGCGGGTCAACCCCGCCGCGACCACCCCCATCGCCGCCGCAGCGTGCCGCCGATCATGCGGCCGATCGCGCGTGCGGCGGCGCCGTAGCGGCCCGCCTTGAGGTAAGCGATGGCCAGAGTCTCGTGCGCATCCCGGACAGCGGGGTGATCGGCGCCGAGTTCCCGCGTCGACTCGGAGACCAGTGCTTCGAGCAGCGTGATGGCCTCGCCTGCGCGGTCCGTCTCCGTGTAGGCGATGGCCACGGCGCCCCAGGCGCTGATGGTCTCGCCGTCGTGTCTGCCGAGCCGGCGCTCGTAGCCGGCCGCGATGCGCTCGAGGAGCGGGATGGCGTCCCGCGCGCGGCCCATCTGGAGAAGGCAGTGGGCCAGTGCGTCGCCGACCAGCAGTGTTTCCGGATGGTCCTGGCCGAGGGCCTCGTGGACCGTGGTGAGCAGGCGTTCCAGGAGTTCGATGGCGGCATCACCGCGCTCCACCCTGAACAGCGCGCCGACCAGCGGGAACAGCGCCGAGATCGTTTCGCTGTCGTGGGCACCCGACTCCAGGACCTCGGCCGCGAACCGCTCCATGACGGACGTCGCCTCATCTGGGCGTCCCGCCTCCTGATAGCACCAGGCCAGGGACCTCAGCGCCGTCATGTGGTCCGGATGCCCCCGGCCAAGGCGCCGGGCGTACGAGACGGTCTTGAGGAGCAGGGCGATTGCCTCCGAGTGGCGGCCGGCTCCCGAGTAGGCGATGCCGAGATTGCCCAGAGCCTGCAGCGTGTACGGGTGATCGGGCCCGAGGACTCGCTCGCAGTCCCCGGCCGCGCGGACGAGGAGGGGGATCGCCTCTGGCGCGGACGTCGTCTGCGCGTGCAGATGGGCCAGATTGCTTCGGGCCGCGAGGGTGGTCGGGTGGTCCGTGCCGAGCAGCCGCTCCGCGTCGGACAGCGAACGCTCGCACAGGGTGATCGCTTCGTCCGGGCGGTCAGCGGCCAGGTAGGTGCCGACCAGGTTGAGGCGGGCCTCCAGGGCGGTGGGGTGGTCGCGGCCGAGGAGTCGCTCCTGATCCTGGACGACCATCGACTGGAGGGCGAGGGCCTCCTGGATACGGCCCGCGCTCTCGTAGGCCCCGGCGAGGACGCTGCGGGCCGTCGTGGTGGCGGTGTCGTCCGTACCGAACAGCCTCTCCCGGTCGGCGACGGCCGCTTCGGCGAGGGGGATCGCCTCGTTCGCGCGTCCCGAGGCCGCGTAGAAGGCGGCCAGATTGCTGCGCGTGGTGACCGTGACGGGATCGTCCTCGCCCAGGAGTTCCTCGGCATCGGTTACGGCTTGCTCCGCGGCGGTGATCGCCTCCGGGTGGCGCCCCGCCAGCCAGTAGGCCGCGCTCAGCGAGCCCCGGATCGCCTTGGCGTCGGCGCTGTCCGCGCCCTGGCGCCGTACGAGGTCGGCGACCAGCTGCTCCCCGCAGGCGATGGCCTCGTCCGTTCGATGCGCGCGCCGGTAGGCGTCCATCAGGTGGGCCCGGGTCAGCACGATGTCGTCGTGGCCGTCGTCCAGGAGCCGCCCGGCATCGGCGGTCAGCCGCTGCCAATGAGTGACCGCCGCTTCGTAGAGGCCGGCATGCAGCAGGCTGAGTCCGTACTCGTAGAGCACCGGGTGGCCGCCGTCCTGCCACAGCAGGTCGCCCGCCAGGGCGCTCAGGGTGGCGGCGTTCGCCCGCAGTACGGCGGTGAGTTCGGCGTCGGGGTGCTCCGTTTCGGGCCAGATGCCCAAGAGGGCGTCCGCGGCGGTCCGCATACCGGCCGCGGCCTGTGCCTCGGGGGTGTTCTCGCGGACCGCCCTGGCGGTGAGCGCGTGGATCCGCACAGTTCGGGCGCTGTCCTGGAAGTCGCCGTTGATCAGGGCGTATTCATGCAGCAGATGGACGGCCGCGCGGGCCTCATCGGCGGTGACCTCGCTCGCTTCGGCGCCGGGTGTGCGATAGAGGTCCAGGTACCTGCCGACTCCGGCCTCGGCCCACAGCCCCAACGGGTGGCCGGCCGGGTCCAGATGGGCGGTGAGCCGCAGGGCCGGTACGGCCAGACCCACCGGCTCACGGCGCTGCACGGCATCCAGGGTGATGAGCAGGGCGGTGGTGACGGGCAGGCCGTACCCCTCGGTGTCGGCTGCACGGGGCAGCACCGTGTCCGGTCGGGAGCGTCGGTCGGTGAACAGCCTCAGGTAGTCGCCGCACGGCACGTCCTCGTTGAGCATGTAGGCCGCAGCGTGCGCCGAGGCCAGCGGCAGATGCCCCAACTCATGGAGGAGCGCCGCGCTTTGGCCGTCCCGCAGGTGGTCCATGCCCGCGCCCGCGAAACGGTCCCGTAGGTAGGTGTCGGCCTCTTCGGGGGAGTACGTGTCCATGGCGACGACGGAGCGGCCGCCGCCGGACAGTCGTGCGTCCCTTCTCCGTGTGGTGGCCAGTACCCGGCCCGTGCCGGCGGCGGAATGCGGCGGCCACCAGGCGGCGATGCCCTCCAGGTCCGTGAGGTTGTCGAGCACGATGAGCCAGGAACGCGATGTGGCGGCCAGCCAGTCGAAGAATGTCTTGGCGTCCGCCTCGGTGTCCTCGCCCCGGGCGTCGGGTGCCTGGACCCGGCGTGCTGCCGTCGCGTAGCCCGTCACCATCCGCGCGGTGTCCGTGGCGTCCAGCCAGACCACCAGGTCCGTACCGTCGGCGGATGCCTGGTGGGCGCAGGCCGCCGCCAGTTGGGACTTGCCGACGCCGCCACCGCCGGACAGTAACACCGCCGGCCGTGCGGTGATCTGCTCGCGCAGCGCGGTACGTGGCTGGAACGCGGAGGCCAAGGGCGGCACCTTACCCAGCCGGACCGGCCAGACCACCGGAGGCCGTGGTGCCTCGTGGGTCAGCCGGAAGCCCAGTACCGACAGACCTCCGACTTGCCTGCCAGGAAAGCCAAGAGTAACTTTCCTGACAGGAAAGTAATCGGGGACGGAGACGGGAGGGAGATGGCCGTGAGCATGCCGGTGGATGCCGAACAGGCATGGAAGGATCTCCAGCGCATCCGAGTGCCACAGGAGCGGGTGTACGACGAGTTCGAGCGCTCCGTGTCCGGCGGGCGCCGCATGACCTACGGCACGGCCGCGCTCATGTGGGTGTTCCTTGCCGGCGTCGGCATGGACCTGCCCCAGTGGGGCCTCGGCGTGTTCGTGACCGCCTACGTCGGCCTGTTGAGCCTGCTGATCGTGATGAGCAGCCGCAGGAGCCGGATGCAACTGCACCACACTCGCTGCCCCGGGCGTATGTGGGCCGCGTTCGGTGCGGCGGGGGTGCTGGTCGGCGGGACGATCGTGCTGGCGGACCACCTGACCGAGCCACTGGAGCCGATCTACGCCGGCCTCATCCAGGCCACGGCCGCGGTGGCCGTGTACCTGCTCTCCCTCCGTCCCGCCAACCGCTGGGCGGCCGACTCGGTGCGAAGCAGCGGCGAACCGGCGGCCGACGAGGGGGCGGGCCGATGAGCACCCCGGCCGGCTTCGACGAGGTGATCCACCCCGCCACCCGACTGTCGGTGGTCGCGCTGCTCGCCGCCACCGAGTGGGCGGACTTCGCGTTCGTCCGCGACAGCCTCTCGCTCAGCGACTCCGCGCTCTCCAAGCAGCTGCACACCTTGGAGGGTGCCGGATACCTGGAGATCCAGAAGGAGGGCGGCGGCCGCAACCGCCGTACGAAGGTACGGCTGACGGACCGCGGTCGCACCGCCTTCGAGGGACATGTGGCGGCACTCCGGGCCATCGTCGACAGCGCCGGCCCCGCGACCGGGGCGGCACAACAGCAGCCTCGCACAGAGGCCGGCCGATGACGACGTTCGGGCGCACCGATGTCCAGCCCGTGATCCAGGTACGCGATCTGACCATGACGTACGGCGATGTCGACGTCCTGCGCGGCGTCGATCTGGACATCCACCGCGGCGAGGTCTTCGCGCTGCTCGGGCCCAACGGCGCGGGGAAGACCACCACCGTCGAGATCCTGGAAGGCTTCCGGCAGCGCTCCGGCGGGAAGGTGAGCGTCCTCGGTGCGGATCCCGAGCGGGGCGGCGACGCGTGGCGCGGCCGGATCGGCCTGGTCCTGCAGTCCTGGCGCGACCACCGCCGCTGGCGGGTCGCCGAGCTGCTGACGCACTTCGCGACCTACTACCCCGACCCGCGCGACCCGGCCGAACTGCTGACCCTGGTCGGCCTCACCGACCAGGCCGGCCGGCAGGTGGACCGGCTGTCCGGCGGCCAGCGCCGACGCCTCGACGTCGCGCTCGGCATCGTCGGCCGCCCCGAGCTCCTTTTCCTGGACGAGCCGACCACCGGCTTCGACCCTCAGGCGCGGCACGAGTTCCACGTCCTGGTCGAACGGCTGGCCCGTGACGAGGGCGTCACCGTCCTGCTCACCACCCATGACCTGGCGGAGGCCGAGCGGCTCGCCGACCGGATCGCCATGCTGGTCGGCGGCCGGATCAGGGACTGTGGCACACCCGCGGAACTGGCCCGGCGAGCCGCCGCCCAGGCCGAGGTCCGCTGGACGGCCGACGACGGGACGCCCCGCCGCGAACGCACCGAAGACCCCTCACGGCTGGTCTGGGAACTCCACCGGGACGCGGCCGGCCCGATCGCCGACCTGGAGGTCCGCCGCCCGACGCTGGAGGACACCTATTTGCACATGGTGCACCGGGAGGCCGATGGCACGGGTGGGGACGACGGCACGGACAGGGACGCGGACGAGGAGGCACCGGCCGCATGAGGGGGCACACATGACGAACAGGATGAACAGGACGAACAGCTGGCGTGCCGGGCTCCAGCGCGGCGGAATCGAGCTGCGGCACCTCCTGCGCAACGGCAAGGAGATGTCCGGCCATCTGACCAACGTGGTCGTCGCATTGCTCGTCGCCGCCTACGTCAGCGACGACGTGCCCGGGACCCGGACCCCGATGACTCATCTGGTGCTGGCGGGCTTCGCCGCCTACCTGCTGTTCCAGGTCGGGCTGATCAACCTCCCGCAGATCCTCGTGACCGAGCGCGAGGAGGGCACCCTGCTGCGGCTGCGCGCCACGCCCGGCGGGATACCGGCCTACCTCGTCGCCAAGTGCCTGCTGGTGGTCGTCCTGGCGGTCGGCACCCTGGCGCTGCTCCTGGTCGCCGGGGCACTGCTGGCGGACGGGCCACTGCCGCACGGGCCGGGAGACTGGCTGACGCTGGCGTGGGTCACCACACTCGGGTTGCTCGCCGTCGTACCGCTCGGCGCGGCCATAGGCGCCGTACTGCCCAACCCCCGCGAGGCCCTGGCGTTGATCATGCTGCCGACGATGGGGCTGCTGCTCACCTCGGGGGCGGTGTTCCCGATCACCGCGATGCCCGTGCCGGTCCAGCACGTGGCCGCGGTCTTCCCGCTCAAGTGGATGGCACAGGGCCTGCGTTCGGCGCTGCTCCCGGACTCGGCACGGACCGCCGAGGCAGCCGGCTCCTGGGAACTGCCCATGGTCGCCCTGGTCCTGACCGCTTGGGCGATCGTAGGGTTCCTCCTCGCGGTGCCCCTCCTGCGCCGCGCCGCCCGCCGCGAGTCCGGCTCCCGCCTGTCCGCGCGCCACCGCAAGGCGGAACGGAGCGGCGCACTGCCCGCGTAGGCCGCCCCGCGACCACCGGGCTACGCCGTGGTCTGCCTCGACGGCACGGCCCACCTGGACCCTGCGGGCCAGCACTTGCCCCGGCCAGTCGTCGTCCCCCTGTGAATCTCGGCGCGGACGACGCCGTTGCTCTCGCAGTAGCGGACGGGCTTGCCGCTGTCGCCCGTGGAGCGCAGGCAAACGGGCATGCGGCTCGACGCCCGGAAGGCCGCCCGGGAAGGTGCGCAAGGCCCGAATCAACCCGAAGGCTGTTGGCTGCGGAGGCGGCGTTGAAATCTCATTGAGACCACATGGTCCTCGTCGCCCATCAGGCCCCGGTGGCGGGCCACCACAGCCAGAGCGGCAGCGGGCTCGGCCGCCGGGGAAGCGTCGATTTCGAGTCCTTTCGACGCCTCCCCCCGCCGCGCACATGGCGGGGCTGTACAACCCGAGAAGGCCGTCACTCAATCCGGAGGTCAGCAGACCTTGGACAGGCTCACGCTGGGAATTCCGATGTGCCAGAGCGAAGTGAAGGACCTGGAACTCCCCGTCTCGTACTTCGCCGACGAGTGCTTGAACTTGAAGGTCACCCGGACGTTGCACCCATCCGTCTTCGTGTCCGTCACGGTCCCCTGGACCTTGAATTCCCTGCTCCCGAGTGAGGTGTCGCGGTAGCAGCGTGAGAAAGTCACCTTTCCAAAGGCCTCTTCGACCTTGAGGTTGTTGTGACACGTTGCGGCGGCGGCTGGTGTAGCCGTCAAGGTCGTCAGCCCGGTCAGCACCAGGGCGGCGCTGCCCGTCAGGGCGGCAAGTCGCTGCGTGGCCTTCACACATACTCCCCGATTTGAAACGAATGCGTCCTGCGCTCGCCTCCGCAAGCGCAGCCCCAGCTTCGCGGACGTTCGCCGCCCAGCGTCCCTATAACTCTTCAGGGTGATGCGCCACTGTGGTGGGCTGGGGCGAAGCGCGCGGCAGGCAGAGCGTCGAGCGCTGCCGTGGCGTAGAGGGCGCGCCAGCGGCTCGGCGACCCGGTTCTGCCCGGGGCATGGCAGGTTTGCGCCCAGCAGGGGCGAGGTGGCCTCTCATGACGAGGGCGATGGTGCGGTGCCGTTGGTCAGCGCTGCCTGGACGATGCGGATGGCCTCGTTGGTGTCGATGCCGACGCTGGCGATGACGGCGGCGTACTCGGCGGCGGCGTGGCGTGCTCGTTCGCGGCCCTTCTCGCCGGCTGCGGACACGAATGAGCCGGCCGCGCCGCGGGTTTCGATCAGGCCTGCTTCCTCGAGTTCTCGGTAGGCCCGGCCGACGGTGTTGGCGGCCAGGCCCAGGTCTGCGGCCAGGCGTCGGATGGTCGGCAGTCGGGTGCCGACGGCCAGTGTGTGGTCCTGGATCTGCCGGGCGAGCTGGGCGCGGAGCTGTTCGAACGGTGGGACGGGTGAGGTCGAGTCGATGACGATCAACGGTTCACCGGCCACCGGTGACGTGCCGTGCGACCGTCTCGCTGCTCGCGGTCCTCAGGGTGATCAGGGAGTGAGTGAGGGCGCTCAGAGCGATGAAGGCGAACCAGGCGGTGATCCACCAGCCCAGCGCGGTCGCGAACACCGACACGACTGGGAGGCACCACACGGCAGTTGGTGTGGCGACGTTGCGGGCGTCCTCGATGCGCATGATGACGTCGGCGGTCAGCGAGACTTCGTCGTCGGCGACGGTCGGGTGGGTCAGGACATGGCGCAGTTGGACGATCATGCCGACTGCGACCCCGCCCAGGGCGATGAGCAGGACGAGTGCCGGGTACCGTGCGGTGGAGTCCTGCGTCGCCAGGGTTGCGATGGCCAGCAGTGCCGCGCCCATGAAGGTGGCGGTCGCGAATGCGGCGCGGGGGCGGCCGAGTACGGTGCGCCAGCCGAGCGGGATCGGGTGAGCTGCTCGGCGTGGCAGTGTCGTGCCGGCCCGGCGGTCGGCCCGACGCACCCGTCGGTCCAGCAGGGACTGGGCCAGCACCAGCGTCGCGACCACCACGGTCAGGGCCAGCAGTGACCAGTGGCGGTATGTCCCGGTCCCGTCGACGGAGGTGTCGACAGACAGGTCGATGGTGTAGATGAGGGCGACCGCGATGATGAATGCGGCCAGCAGGACATCACCGGTCAGGCGCGTACGTCGACGGGCTGCCAGGCGTGTGGCCAGCAGGGGTGTCGGCTGGACGTCGGCCAGGCCGTGTTGGGCCAGCCATGCGCCGGCCTGTTCGAGATCTGCCGGACGCGCTGACTGGTCGCTGTCCGGAATCGTTCCTTTTGGCATGACGCCCTCTTGTCTCATGGTTTGACTCATTATGTTGAGGCAAGGGTTGCGACAAGTCAACGGGCCTGTACAGGAACGGTGTTGCACGGGGTTGCACGGGGTGCGGTGGCCGGCCGGGGCCGGATGCGGGGCTGCGGCGGTGTTCTGCTCGGGGGTGTGTGGTTCCGGGCAGTGGTGTCGCCTGGGGCGCCGCGGCCAGCGGGGAAGGCTCGTGCAGCCGCGCTGGAGCGGGACGAGGGACGACGAGGCAGCCCGGTGTGCGGGGCGGTCTGGGTGGTCGGTGGGGATCATCGCTCTCACGCGGTGCGCTGCTCGCCGTGGTGCCGCCGGAGGGCCTGGGAGGGGGCTGGGAAGGAAGCGTTCGCCGAAGCGTTCGGACAAACGCTTCGGCGAACGGCTCACGATTCTGGTGGGAGTTGGGCCTTGGGTGCTGTCGCCGGCGGTCCGGTCCGGTCCGCGGCGCGACGTCAGCCCGTACCCGTACTCCTGGCACAGGGCGGCTGACCTCCCGGTCATGAGGCGTCGTGGTGCAGGTATCGGACGTGTCCGTCACGTGGCCCGCCACCCCGTCCACCAGCAGCACCCAGGCGGCTGCGCACCGCGCTCTCAGCCGACCAGGCGTCCGGTCCCCTCAGGTGCTTCGGATCAGAGGGTGCCGCGCCGTTCAAGCGGCACTCCGCAGCCGTCAGCAGGCCTTCATGCCCTGGAAGCTGGACCCCGCGTGGGCCGGTTGTGGGTCCACGTGCGTCCACGTGCGTCCACCGTGGAAGGGCAGGAACCAGCTGTCCGGCGTGTTGCTCCAGGCGAACTTGCGATAGATCTTGTCGTCGGAGTCGCCGCAGAATCCCTTCGCCCAGGCCTGGTCACCCTTTGTCCCGGTCATGACGTAGCAACTGTTGGCGGATGCGGGAGACGCGGCCATGGCTGACACTCAGGGGGACAGGACGAGTGCCGGCCGGGACCTCGACGGGGACTGTGCCAGTGGCCGACTGGCCTGGCGGCGATATCGACCGCACATCGGCTGGATGGGCGGGGGCCTTCTCGACGAGCTGGGGTGAAGAGGTCGCCGCCCTGAGCCGCAACAGCGACACGGGTTGGAGCAGCAGGTGATTCAGTGCCTGGTCGACAAGTGACTTCTGTACGCTGCCAGTTGATCACTTGACTGGTGTGAACGGGGAGAACGAAGCATGCGTGACATCCGAGCCGCTGCCCGGATCGTGGGCCGCCGAACGACTCTGCGCTACCTCACCATTGGCGTCGGCGCGTCCTTGCTCGCCGCGTGCAAGGGAAACGATGACGCGAAGGGCGGGACAAAGGGC
>NZ_JAKEIP010000301.1 GCF_021474425.1 Streptomyces muensis
GTCCATGCGTCCAGGGTAGCCAGGGGGCGGCCCCGCGCCCCGCCCCCTGGCTACCCTGGACGCATGGACTACGTCTCCGCACTCCTCCCCCCGGTCGTCATGGCCGTGTTCTTCATCGGTGTGATCAGGGTGATCGTGAAGACCCAGGGCGGAGCCAACAAAGCCAAGGAGGACGCGGCCGTGGACGCCGCCCTCGCGCGCGTGGAGGCCCCCCGCAAGGCCTCCCCGACCCCGGACGCCTAGACCGGGACGCCCGCACCCGGCGTACGACTCCGAGCCGCAACGCTTTCCGAGTCGTACGCCCTTTTTGTTCCCGTTTTCAGAAGAAAGTGCCCGTCCGGCACGCCAACACCCAGATCTCCCACTATTGTGCTGAGTTGTGCCTCGCCCATTGGGAGAACTCGAAGACGCGGTCATGACGCGGGTGTGGAAGTGGAACCGCCCGGTGACCGTTCGAGAAGTCCTGGAAGATCTCCAACAGGAACGGTCCATCGCGTACACCACGGTGATGACCGTTTTGGACAATCTCCATCAGAAGGGCTGGGTACGCCGCGAAGCGGAAGGCCGGGCCTATCGATATGAGGCGGTCTCCACACGAGCCGCCTACGCCGCCGCCCTGATGAACGAGGCCTGGTCCCAGAGCGACAACCCCGCCGCCGCACTCGTCGCCTTCTTCGGCATGATGAGTGACGAACAGCGCCGCGCCCTGCGGGACGCCGTACGCATCGTCCAGGGCCCGGAAACACCCGAACCCACGCAACCGCCCGATACACGAGGCGTTACGAGTACGGATACGAGCAGCACCGATACGAGCAGCACTGATACGAGCAGCACCGATACCGGGCACTGATACGGCCGCCCCGCATACCCGCGCCGATACCGAGCCGGATACCCGCCCCGATACCGCCCATCAGAACCCCGCCTCGGCGCAGGAGCCCGACGGGCGATAGCGTCCGCTCATGTCAGCAGAGAGCCACTCGGCCGAGAGCCCCGCGGCGGAGAGCCCAGAAGTCACCGCTAAAGCCATCACCGTCCGGCGGGCCCGTACCGGCGATGTCGCCGCGGTGCGTCGTCTCCTTGACGAGTACGTCCGGCGCCGCATCCTGCTCGACAAAGCCACGGTGACGCTTTACGAGGACATCCAGGAGTTCTGGGTCGCGGAACGGGACGACAACGGGGAGGTCGTCGGCTGCGGCGCCCTGCACGTGATGTGGGAAGACCTCGCGGAAGTCCGCACTCTCGCGGTGAAGCCCGGACTGAAGGGCGCCGGCGTCGGTCATCAGTTGCTGGAGAAGTTGCTGCACACCGCGCGCTGGCTCGGCGTTCGACGGGTTTTCTGTCTGACCTTCGAAGTGGACTTCTTCGGCAAGCACGGCTTCGTCGAGATCGGCGAGACACCGGTGGACACCGATGTCTACGCGGAGCTGCTGCGTTCCTATGACGAGGGCGTGGCTGAGTTCCTCGGTCTCGAACGAGTGAAACCGAACACCTTGGGCAACAGTCGCATGCTTCTGCATCTGTGATCGCCGGGCTTCCTCGGCGTTCCGCGGCCTTCACCACCCCCATCGCCAAGGCTTCCGCAAGCTTCCGGAAGGCGTATTCCGCTCCGACCGCCCGTGCCCGGGTGCCCTATGTCCGAAACGCGCATGTTTCCGGACCGCACTCGGCCTGTGGGTCTCTCCCGGGGGTTTGTGTTTTTCCAGCAAAAGCGGTTTGCTTTCCGACGTACTGCAGTACTGCATATAACAGGGGACGGCGAAACGGCGGACGCCGCAGACCCCCGGCCCTCAAGTTATCGATGAAAGGAAATCCGGTGGCACAGAAGGTTCAGGTCCTTCTTGTCGACGACCTCGACGGCGGCGAGGCGGACGAGACCGTGACGTTCGCGCTGGACGGCAAGACGTACGAGATCGATCTCACGACTGCCAATGCGGACAAGCTCCGCGGCCTTCTCGACCCTTACGTGAAGGGCGGCCGTCGTACCGGAGGTCGTGCCTCGGGTGGGCGTGGAAAGGCGCGCGCCGCTTCCGGTGGCAGCCAGGACACCGCGCAGATCCGCGCGTGGGCCAAGGAGAACGGTTACGAGGTCAACGACCGCGGCCGCGTCCCGGCGACCATTCGCGAGGCGTACGAGAAGGCCAACGCCTGATCTACGGACAGGCCGACGACTGGGCGCACGTGCGTCGCAGCCACAGTCGGTGGCACCGCGTTGCCACCGTGTCCAGAACCCGTACGAGATCGGGGGCGCCCCCACCGCCCCCCAGAGCCGACAGCGTCGGCAGCGAGGCCTCGACCTCGCCCCCAGGCTCGGGGGGTCGCAGCCACACGGCGGCCCCCTGTACCGAAGCGGACCGGTCCGGCGGGAGCGGCCGCACCCCGCGGGGCCCCGGCAGGCCGGCACGCCACTGCCGTACGGCCTCCCCCGGCACCGGATCGACAGGACGCCGTACGGCCGTCGACGGCCGCTGCCCGGGTGGCCGGGGCGCCTCCATGAGACCGCCCTCGCCGAGCGCCGTCAGATCCAGGGGCAGTGCGCCCCACTCCAGCCAGTCCAGCACCCCCGGCACCTCCTGCGCGCTGCCCGCGGCCAGGAGCAGCCGCATGCGGTCGCCCTGGACGGCCACCGGCGATTCCGGCGTCAGATGGCGCAGTGCCGCGCGGCCCGCCTCGGCCGGGACGTCCAGGACGTCGAAGCGCGGACCCATGCGGAGAAGCGGCGGTGATCCGGGTGCTCCGGGCACCAGCGGCCAGCCCAGTTCGTTCTCGTACCACCGACGGACCTGATCGCTCGGATCGAGCGGCCGACGGGGGAGGGGGATCGTGGCGGAGTCCGTGAGGGTCGCGGGGCGCATGCCAGCCATGCCAGGTGAAACCACCGAAAAGGCGTACGGGTTACGCTGGGTGTTCTGGCGACAGCGGAGAGTGTCGAAAAAGGGGGCGCGCGGGGGTGTGGGGTGGCGCAAGGTTGTTCGCCCGTAGCGGAGGGAACCAGGGGGCGCGGCATGGAGTGTCAGTCCCAGCGGGTAAGACATCCCTAGTGGGAGGGGGCGACACGCAGGACAGTGGGTCTCACGTTCGCCATCGGCGTACTGATGGTGAGGGTAACCACCTGGCCTGCGGGAACATCGTCTCGCACCATCGGGTTGGAGCAGATGTCGGCGTCACGGGTCAGGAGGCCATCGACGGTGTCGGCAGTTGGAATGAGCGGTCCCCGCTTGCGGGACTAAGCTGCGGAAGGACAGGGAGGGGAAGTTCCCCCCACTGCCTGACCGCTCTGAGGAGCGATTAACGATGTTCGAGAGGTTCACCGACCGCGCGCGGCGGGTTGTCGTCCTGGCTCAGGAAGAAGCCCGGATGCTCAACCACAACTACATCGGCACCGAGCACATCCTCCTGGGCCTGATCCACGAGGGTGAGGGTGTCGCCGCCAAGGCCCTTGAGAGCCTCGGGATTTCGCTCGAGGCGGTCCGCCAGCAGGTGGAGGAGATCATCGGCCAGGGCCAGCAGGCGCCCTCGGGCCACATTCCCTTCACCCCCCGTGCCAAGAAGGTCCTGGAGCTGTCGCTCCGCGAGGCCCTTCAGCTGGGCCACAACTACATCGGCACGGAGCACATCCTGCTCGGCCTGATCCGTGAGGGCGAGGGCGTCGCCGCCCAGGTCCTGGTCAAGCTGGGCGCAGATCTGAACCGGGTGCGGCAGCAGGTCATCCAGCTGCTCTCCGGCTACCAGGGCAAGGAGACCGCCACCGCCGGCGGGCCTGCCGAGGGCACCCCCTCGACGTCCCTGGTCCTCGACCAGTTCGGCCGGAACCTCACCCAGGCCGCTCGTGAGTCCAAGCTCGACCCGGTCATCGGGCGCGAGAAGGAGATCGAGCGGGTCATGCAGGTGCTGTCCCGCCGTACCAAGAACAACCCGGTCCTGATCGGTGAGCCCGGCGTCGGCAAGACCGCCGTCGTCGAGGGCCTCGCCCAGGCCATCGTCAAGGGCGAGGTGCCCGAGACCCTCAAGGACAAGCACCTCTACACCCTGGACCTCGGCGCGCTGGTCGCCGGCTCCCGCTACCGCGGTGACTTCGAGGAGCGCCTGAAGAAGGTCCTCAAGGAGATCCGCACCCGCGGCGACATCATCCTCTTCATCGACGAGCTCCACACGCTGGTCGGTGCGGGTGCCGCCGAGGGCGCCATCGACGCGGCCTCCATCCTGAAGCCGATGCTGGCCCGCGGTGAGCTGCAGACCATCGGTGCGACCACGCTGGACGAGTACCGCAAGCACCTGGAGAAGGACGCGGCCCTGGAGCGCCGCTTCCAGCCCATCCAGGTCGCCGAGCCGTCCCTGCCGCACACGATCGAGATCCTCAAGGGTCTGCGCGACCGGTACGAGGCCCACCACCGCGTCTCCATCACCGACGAGGCGCTGGTCCAGGCCGCCACGCTGGCCGACCGGTACATCTCGGACCGCTTCCTGCCGGACAAGGCGATCGACCTGATCGACGAGGCCGGCTCCCGGATGCGCATCCGCCGGATGACCGCGCCGCCGGACCTGCGCGAGTTCGACGAGAAGATCGCCGGTGTCCGCCGCGACAAGGAGTCCGCGATCGACTCGCAGGACTTCGAGAAGGCCGCCTCCCTCCGCGACAAGGAGAAGCAGCTCCTGGCCGCCAAGGCCAAGCGGGAGAAGGAGTGGAAGGCCGGCGACATGGACGTCGTCGCCGAGGTCGACGGCGAGCTGATCGCCGAGGTCCTCGCGACCGCCACCGGCATCCCGGTCTTCAAGCTGACCGAGGAGGAGTCCTCCCGCCTGCTGCGCATGGAGGACGAGCTCCACAAGCGGGTCATCGGCCAGGACGACGCCGTCAAGGCGCTGTCGAAGGCGATCCGCCGTACGCGCGCCGGTCTGAAGGACCCGAAGCGTCCGGGTGGTTCGTTCATCTTCGCCGGCCCGTCCGGTGTCGGTAAGACCGAACTGTCCAAGGCGCTCGCCGAGTTCCTCTTCGGTGACGAGGACGCGCTGATCTCCCTCGACATGTCGGAGTTCAGCGAGAAGCACACGGTCTCGCGTCTGTTCGGTTCGCCCCCCGGCTACGTGGGCTACGAAGAGGGCGGCCAGCTGACCGAGAAGGTCCGCCGCAAGCCGTTCTCGGTGGTCCTCTTCGACGAGGTCGAGAAGGCGCACCCGGACATCTTCAACAGCCTCCTGCAGATCCTGGAGGACGGTCGTCTGACCGACTCCCAGGGCCGGGTCGTGGACTTCAAGAACACGGTCATCATCATGACGACCAACCTCGGCACCCGGGACATCTCCAAGGGCTTCAACCTGGGCTTCGCGGCCTCGGGTGACACGAAGACCAACTACGAGCGCATGAAGAACAAGGTCTCGGACGAGCTCAAGCAGCACTTCCGTCCCGAGTTCCTCAACCGCGTCGACGACGTGGTCGTCTTCCCGCAGCTGACGCAGAACGACATCCTCAGGATCGTCGACCTGATGATCGGCAAGGTGGACGAGCGCCTGAAGGACCGGGACATGGGCATCGAGCTCTCCCAGTCCGCCAAGGAGCTGCTGTCCAAGAAGGGTTACGACCCCGTGCTGGGCGCCCGGCCGCTGCGCCGGACCATCCAGCGCGAGATCGAGGACTCGCTGTCGGAGAAGATCCTCTTCGGCGAGCTGCGTCCGGGTCACATCGTGGTCGTGGACACCGAGGGCGAGGGCGAGACCAAGACCTTCACCTTCCGCGGTGAGGAGAAGTCGGCCCTGCCGGACGTCCCGCCGATCGAGCAGGCGGCCGGTGGAACCGGGCCGAACCTGAGCAAGGAGGCCTGACCCTCCGGGGGTTGAGCCGAAGAAAGGGGCCGGTGCTTATCAGCACCGGCCCCTTTCGCATGCCCAGGGCTTACGACAGCTGGCCGTCGTAGTCCGGCAGCTTGTACGTCTTCTCGGCGTGGCCGCCCGACAGGTCGGTGGCGCTGTTGCCGATGTTCGCGATGATCGTGTAGCCCTTGCTCTCGATGGCGACGCGCTGGGCGGTCTTGTAGTCGGCGACGTTCTTGAACAGGTCGAGGAAGCTCCGCACATACAGGCCGGAGACCTGGTAGCCGACGTTCTTGAGGTTGTAGTCGGTCACCGAGTAGATGATCCCGGGGCGGGCGGTGACGAAGAACAGGGCGACGCCGTGCTCCTGGGCGTACTTGGCGGCCTCCAGGACCGGGCCGTTGGCCGGCTGCGGGTAGCTGAAGCCGAAGTCCGTCTCCAGGGTGGTGTTGTCGATGTCGAAGACGATCGCCTGCTTCTCACCGGGCTTCGTGGCGGCGATGCGCTGCTTCAGGTACGGCAGGGCCTGGTCCATGACCGCCTGGCAGTCCTTCTGCCAGGTGTCGTAGTCGACGTCCTCGGCGGCGGCGGCCGTCGTGGCGGTGGCGACGGTGGAGGTGCCGGTGGCCGTCGTGGCCTGGGCGCCGACGGGGACCGTCAGCGCTGTGACGGCGATCGTCGCGGCGGCGGTCATGCCGATGCGGCGCGTCCAGGTGCCTCTGCTCATGTGGGGGTCCTCTCGCATCCGTGCGCTGCCTGTGTCGTGGGCATGCTCGTGGGTGGGGATGGCTTGCGGGGAACCAGCGGGTTACCGGACGGTAGCTCACGTTGAGACGCGGCTCACATAGGCGTGTGTGGGTTCGTGACGAGCGTCACAGATCCTCGCGTGCCGTGATCTCGACCCCAACCGGCACGTTCCGCACGCGCGGCAGACGGGGGTTGACGCGCAGGACGCGCAGCCGGGGGAAGTGGGACAGCCAGGAGACGTCCGTGTCGGTCAGTTCGGCGTTGAGCCAGAGATGGGTCAACTGCCCTGGATCCAGGCCTGCCAACAGCTCCTCGGCGCGCATCACACCGGCCACCTGGACGCGCGGGCGCCCGCCGAGGTCCCGTAGGGCCGCCAGTTCCGCGGTGTCGGAGACGGGGAAGTACAGACCGTCCGGGTCGAGGTGGGCGATGATCTCCTGGGCGTAGCGCTCCGTGTCGAAGTGCCGCCAGCCACGGGCCAGTTCCGCGCGGATCGGCAGTGCGGAGCGGGTGCGCAGATGGACCAGGTAGTCGATGGCGGCGTCGTCCTGGACACCGGTCGCGGTGACGGCGAGCAGCAGCGCCTGCCGGTCGTCGGGGACCTGCCCCGGGTCGGGCAGCAGCTCCAGGACGATGGGCCCGACCCAGCCCAGGCCGCGCGCAGCGAGTTCGGTCGTCGGCCGCACCAGGTTCTTCGTACGGTCGTGGACCAACCGCTGTACGGCCGGGTCGAGTTCGGCGACATGCTCCAGACAGGCCGCGGCCATCAGTCGCCGGTGGTTGACCTGGGGGCGGCGCAGCGTGGGCGCGGGCGCCAGCAGCTCCTCCAGGAAGCGGGCGCATTCCTCGGGGCGGGCATGGGCGACGGCCATCCGGACGACCTCCTCCCACTCGGACCGGTGGGCATGGTCGACCAGGGTGTGCAGCCTGCCGCGCGCCACGATCTCCTTGGCGGCCAGATAGTCCTGGAAGGTGCGGTGCACGAAGTCCACCGAGTCCCCCGACCGCTCGCGCAACAGCCCCGTGCGGTGCAGCAGATGGCGGAAGATCTCCTGGCCGTCACCCTGGGCGCGCGCGGTGGGCATGGCGGGCAGCGTCGCGTCCAGGATGCCGACCGCCCGCGGGCGCGGCAGCTCCGAGGCGCCCTCCTCCAGCATGGCGTGGGCGAGTTTCTGCAGCAGCCGCTCCCGGGTGCCCTGCTGGAGCCGCACATCGTCGGCGTACAGCACGTCCCGTTCCGGGTCACGCCGCTGCAGCAGCATCTCCAGGGCGGCGTCGTACAGCTCCTTGCGGCCGTGCGGCAGCGACCCGGCCCGGTCGCGGTTGAGCGCGCAGATCAGGCCGCACATCAGGGGGTTGGTGGCGAGCTGGCGCAGCTCGCGGTAGATCCGTACGGAGTGCAGCAGGCGTTGCTCGTACTCCTCCAGTTCCTCCCGCTTGTCCCGTTGCCCGCGGCTCAGCTCGTCGCGGCGCGCCGCCGAGTGCCAGTCCCGGATGAACCGCGTCACCCGGTCCCGGGACATCGGGGCGAGCGACAGCTCCACGAACCCCTCGTCGGCCAGCCCCTGCTCGGCTAGCCAGCCGTCCTCCACCGCGGACGGCCGCGAGGTGACCAGGCAGCCGTTGCCGGAGAAGATGCGCAGCAGCCGGCGGAGCCGGTCGCGCAGTTCGCCGCGCGCCTTCTCCGGCGCCTCGTCGATCCCGTCGACCAGCAGCAGGGCACGGCCCGCGAGCAGGGTGCGCACCACCCACCCCTCCGGTGCCCGGTCGGCGAGCGGGTGCCGGATCGCGTGCAGCAGGTCGTCCGGCGCCGGGAAGCCCTCGCGGGCGAAGCGTCGTACGGGAAGCACGAAGGGAACGCGGGAACCCGCCCGGGCCGTGGCCACCGCCAGCCACTGCACCAGGGTCGTCTTCCCCGAACCCGCGACACCGCGCAGCAGCACCCGCTCGTGGTCCTCCAGCGCCCGGTCCGCGAGCAGCACGGCGCGCTGCCCGTCCGCGTCGCCGCCGCTGCGTTCCTCGGCCTCCAGGCTGAGATACGTCTCCTCCAGCGGCCACCGGTCCGGCGCGTTGGGGAAGTCCACACCGACGATCGTCAGCCAGCCGTGCCGGCGTACCACCCAGTCCGCGTACCGGGCCTCGAACTCCGCGTCCTCCCGAGACCGCTCCGGCTGGCGCGCCGCCGCCTGGGCGTCGTCGAGGTCGACCAACTGGGCGATGCGGCTGGCGCGTTCGGGCAGCCGGCGCTGGATGTACGGGGAGCGTCGCACGAGGTGGTGCAGGACGTGCAGACAGACGGAGACGAGTAACGCGTCGTGGAACCAGGCGGCTTCCGGGGTCAGGGCCCGGTCCGCGCCCTGCACCGCTCCGCGCAGCCGGCGCGCGTAGTCCTGCGGGCCGAGCCGTACGGCCTCGGCGTCGGTGAGACCGACCTCGCCGATCGCGAGCAGGGTGCGGGCCAGGACGTCGACCACGGCGGGCAGTTCGGTGGTCGGGGTGTCGTAACGCTCGGCGGCGAGCTGTACGAAGTCGGCGGCGGTGCGGTGGATGTCGTCCGGGGTGGCGGGGGCGCCGGGACCGTGCCAGGTGGTGAGGGTGGGGAC
>NZ_JAKEIP010000302.1 GCF_021474425.1 Streptomyces muensis
GCCCCTACCCGTCCCATCCCAGGGGGCGGAGCCCCCAGGGATGGGACGGGGAGGGGCGGCGGGGGCGGAGAAGGTTGTGGCCCCGGCGATAGCATGCCCCGTAAGAGATCACCCGGCGTGAGGAGGCACACGCATGGCAGGGGAACCCAAGGACGACTGTCTGTTCTGCAAGATCGTCGAAGGGCACGTCCCGGCGACGATCGTGCGGGAGACGGACACGACGGTCGCGTTCCGGGACATCAATCCCCAGGCGCCCACCCACGTCCTGGTCATTCCGAAGGCGCACTACAAGGACGCCGCCGCCCTCGCCACCGCCGACCCGGCCCTCGCGGCGGACCTGCTGCGCGAGGCCCAGGCCGTGGCCGACGAGGACAAGCTGGAGAGCTACCGCATCGTCTTCAACACCGGCGCCGGCGCGGGCCAGACCGTCTTCCACACGCACGCCCACGTCCTCGGCGGCCGCGGCATGCAGTGGCCCCCCGGGTAACTCGCCATGTCCGTACGTGAACTGGTCGTCCTCGGCACGGCCAGCCAGGTCCCGACCCGGCACCGCAACCACAACGGCTACCTGCTGCGCTGGGACGGCGAAGGGATCCTCTTCGATCCCGGCGAAGGCACACAGCGGCAGATGCTGCGGGCCGGGGTCGCGGCGCACGACCTGAACCGGATCTGTGT
The DNA here is from genome assembly GCF_021474425.1 of Streptomyces muensis. Lineage (GTDB taxonomy): Bacteria > Actinomycetota > Actinomycetes > Streptomycetales > Streptomycetaceae > Streptomyces > Streptomyces muensis. The sequence continues at coordinate 676 of NZ_JAKEIP010000302.1, forward strand.
CACCCACTTCCACGGCGACCACTCGCTCGGCCTCGCCGGCGTCATCCAGCGGATCAACCTCGACAAGGTCCCGTACCCCGTCACCGCCCACTACCCGCTCTCCGGCCAGCGCTTCTTCGACCGGCTGCGGTACGCCACCGCCTACCGGGAGACCGTCGCCCTCACCCAGGCGCCGGTCAGCGCGGACGGGGTCGTCGCCGACACCGGTGGCTACGCGCTGCACACCGCCCGGCTGTCGCACCCCGTGGAGTCGTACGGTTATCGCCTCGTCGAGCCCGACGGCCGCCGCATGCTGCCCGAACGCCTCGCCGCGCACGGCATCAAGGGGCCGGACGTGGGGCGGCTCCAGCGGGACGGGGCATTCGGCGGGGTCTCCCTCGCGGAGGTGAGCGAGGCGCGCCGCGGGCAGCGTTTCGCCTTCGTCATGGACACCCGGCTGTGCGACGGGGTGTACGCCCTCGCCGACGGCTGCGACATGCTCGTCATCGAGTCCACCTTCCTGGACGACGACGCCGAACTCGCCGCCGAGCACGGCCATCTGACCGCCGGTCAGGCCGCCCGTGTCGCGGTCGACTGCGGCGTACGGCATCTCGTGCTCACCCACTTCAGCCAGCGCTACACCGAGCCGGACGAGTTCGAACGGCAGGCGCGGGACGCCGGTTACGACGGGGAGCTGACGGTCGCGCACGACCTGCTGCGGGTGCCGCTACCGAAACGTCGGTGACACCGCCGTACGATGCTTCGATGCCCCTCCCCAAAGCTGAACTGCACCTCCACATCGAAGGCACCCTCGAACCCGAGCTCGCCTTCGAGCTTGCCGCACGCAACGGCGTCGAGCTGCCGTACGCCGACACCGACGAGCTCGGCAAGGCCTACCAGTTCGAGGACCTCCAGTCCTTTCTGAACCTGTACTACGAGCTCATGGCCGTCCTGCGCACCGAGCGGGACTTCGAGGACCTCGCGAACGCCTACCTCGCGCGTGCCGCCGCGCAGGGCGTACGGCACGCGGAGATCTTCTTCGACCCGCAGGCGCACACGAAGCGGGGCCTGGAGCTGGGCACGGTGGTCGAGGGGCTGTGGCGGGCGCTGGGCGGCAGCGAGGCGAACCACGGGGTCTCGACCCGGCTGATCATGTGCTTCCTGCGCGACGACTCCGCCGAGTCGGCCATGGCGACGCTGCGGGCCGCCGAGCCGTATCTCGACCGGATCACCGGCGTCGGCCTCGACTCGGCCGAGGTCGGCCACCCGCCGGTGAAGTTCCGTGAGGTCTACGAGGCCGCCGCCGCGCTCGGTCTGCGGCGCGTCGCCCACGCGGGCGAGGAGGGGCCGCCGGCGTACATCACCGAGGCCCTCGACGTCCTCGGCGTCGAGCGCGTCGACCACGGGCTGCGGTGCGTGGAGGACCCGGCGCTGGTGGATCGGCTGGTGCGGGAGCGGGTGCCACTGACCCTGTGTCCGCTGTCCAACGTGCGGCTGCGGACGGTCGACACCCTCGCCGACCACCCGCTGCCCGCGATGCTCGACGCCGGCCTGGTGTGCACGGTCAACTCCGACGACCCGGCCTACTTCGGCGGCTACGCGGGCGACAACTTCGACGCGGTGCGCGCGACGCTGGGCCTCGACCGGGAACGGCTGCGGGAACTGGCCCGCAACTCCTTCCTCGCCTCCTTCCTGGAGGACGACGAGGAGAGGCGGGAGAGGTATCTCGCGGAGGTCGAGGCGTACGAGTTCCCCTAGGCCCTGTCGTCGAAGGTGGGGTCCTTTGGGGCGCTCAGGCCGCGGTCGCCTTGTCGTAGGCGGGTGCCTCCACCGGGATCTCCACCACCGGCAGCGTGCGCCTGCCCGCCCTCAAGGCCACCACCGTCAGCGGTACGGCGATCACCAGCAGCCCGACCGCCAGCACCGTCCCCATCACCGGGAACCCCGCCTGAGCCGAGAGCAGACTCCCGGTCAGCGGGCCCGCCGCCGTGCCCAGTGACGACGCCGAGCCGACGAGGACCGCCCAGCGGCCGCGTGTGTCGAGGGAGGCGGCCAGGCCGATCAGGTACGACAGGACGATCGGGTAGAGCGTGTTCCAGGCGATCTCGCCGGTCGCGAACGTCGTCAGGTCGGTGGCGGACGCGCTGAGCGCGATGCACGCCGCGATCAGCGCCGTGCCGGCGCTGATGGGGAGCGCCTTGCCAAGACGCGGGCCGAGCGCGCCCGCCCCGGTCACGCCCAGCAGGCCCGCGCCGAGCCCCACGGCGAACACCGCGCCGACCGTGGTCTCGGTCAACTGCGCCTGGGTCAGGCCTATTCGGCCGCTGACGCCCCAGAGGGAGTTCTGCGCGAGGGACCAGCAGAGCATGCAGGCGGCGAGGGTCAGGCCGTGGCGCAGGTGGGGGAGGCCGGAGCCGTTCCAGCCGGGCTGGTGTGGTGTGGCCGTGGCGGCCGGGAGCCGGCTCGTCAGCGGCCATATGGCCAGTGCGGTGAGCGCTATCGCGGCCAGCGGCTGGCCGTGGCCCGGACCGAGGTGCGGCACCGTCAGATAGACGCCGCCCGCGAGGGCGGAGACGCCGAGCAGGCCGAGCGTGGTGGCCCGGTGCGGATCGGGCTGGGCGGCGATGCGGGTGGCGGCGACCGCGGTGGCCGTACCGGAACCGAAGCCGCCGATCACCACGCCGAGGACGACGGACGGGACGGCGTCCGCGAGCGCTGCCACGCCGTAGCCGAGGACGGCGAGGGTGAGGCCGAGCCGGGCCAGCCTGCGCGCCCCGATCCGCTCGACACGGGAGGCCAGCAGAAAGCCCGCCGACGCCGAACTCAGCAGCAGCGCGCTGCCGATGGCGCCGGCCTGGGTGGGGGTGAGCGGAAGCCCGGAGTCGAGTCTGCCGACGACCGTCGGCAGCAGATACGGGGCGAGGTACCCGGCCGTGAAAAGGGCGACGAGGGGCCAGGGGGTGGTGCGAGGGGCGAACACGGGCGTTCCCAGGGCATGCGAAAGGAGCGGCTCAAGACGGGGAGGAGCGCAGGCCGTCGACGGACAGGAACGCGCGGAGAATTTGTATCAAGCACATGGTTCGCAGAAGAAGTGCGGGAGGTGTGATCTGGCGCACGTTGCGTTTGAGGTGTGGAAGCCCGGGTAAACGTGGGCTTTCCTGCCGGCGCTAACGCCAGTGCACCGTCCCGCCCGCCGCGGGCGCCGTCGCCTCGATCTTCGCCCTGATCTCCCGCATCACCGCCACGATCCGCTCCTCGTGGCCCGCCGACAGCCGCGCCACCGGCACCGAGCAGCTGATCGCGTCCTGGGCCGGGACGTCGTAGCGCAGGGCGAAGCCGAAGCCGACGATGCCGGGGACGCCCTCCTCGCGGTCGATCGAGTAGCCGCGCGCCCGTACTCCGGCGAGGTCGGCGGCGAGGGCCTCGCGGGTGGTGCGGGTGTGGGGCGTGAGGGACTCGTACGGGCCCTCGGGGAGGCCGTCGTCGGGGCGTTCGGCGAGCAGCGCCTTGCCGAGGGCGCCCGCATGCGCGGGCAGACGCCGGCCCACCCGGCTGATCGTCCGCAGGTATTCGTGCGACTCGCGCGTCGCCAGATACGCCACGTCCCGGCCGTCCAGCCGCGCCATGTGGATCGTCTCGCCCAGCGCCTCCGACGCCTCGTCGAGATACGGGCGTACGGCCCGGACGCGCGGGTCGGAGTCCAGATAGCTGGTGCCGGTGAGCAGGGCGTGGATGCCGATGCCGTAGAGGGAACCGGTGACGTCCGTTCGCACCCAGCCGCGCGAGATCAGGGTCTGCAGCAGCGCGTACATGGAGCTGCGCGGCACGTCCAGCGCCTCGGCCAGCTCCTGGAGGCGGGCGGGGCGGTCGCCGCGCGCGGCGAGGAGCTCCAGCAGCTCCACGGTGCGCGCCGCCGACTTCACTTCGCGGACGCCGCCTGTCTCTGACATGGGCCGATGGTAATCGTCGCGCCTCGGATGGAGCGCGCCATTGACGGTCGTGGTTCGCCTATCTAATCTCGATTCTCATACATGGATGACGTCTACATGGGGAGACAGGGATGGAGATGGGAATGGCGGGGGCGACGATCCGGCGCTTGCGGGACGGCATGGCCAAAGGCGTGCTGTCGTTCCCGCTCACGAGCTTCCACGAGGACGGCACGCTCGACCCGGACGGCTTCCGTACCCATGTCGCTGCCCAGATCGCCACCGCCCCCGGCGCGGTCTTCCCGGCCTGCGGCACCGGTGAGTTCTTCTCGCTCGACGAGGACGAGTACCGGCAGGTCGTCACGATCGCCGTCGAGGAGTCCGGCGGACGCGTGCCCGTGGTCGCCGGGGCCGGGTACGGCTGGGCGCAGGCCGCGCGGTTCGCCCGGATCGCCGAGGAGGCCGGCGCCGACGCCCTCCTCGTCCTGCCGCACTACCTCGTCGCCGCCCCGCAGGACGGCCTGGTCGCCCAGCTGGAGCAGCTCGCCGCCCGGACCCGGCTGCCGCTCATCGCCTACCAGCGCGGCCAAGTCGCCTACACCGCCGAGTCGTTGAAGCGCATCGCCGGTATCCCGAACGTCATCGGGCTCAAGGACGGCCACAGCGACCTCGACCGCCTCCAGCGCCTCACCCTCGCCGCACCCGAGGGCTTCCTCTTCTTCAACGGCGCCTCCACCGCCGAGATCCAGGCCCGCGCCTACGCCACCGTCGGCGTCCCCGCCTACTCCTCCGCCGTCCACGCCTTCGCACCCGAGATCGCGAACGCCTTCTTCGCCGCTCTCCACGGCGGCGACGAGGGCACGGTCGACAAGCTGCTGCGCGACTTCTACGTCCCGCTCGTCGAGATCCGCGACCGGGTGCCCGGATACGCCGTGTCCCTGGTGAAGGCGGCGGCCCGGCTGCGCGGCCGTCCCGTCGGCCCCGTACGCGCCCCGCTCACCGACCCGTCCGCCGCCGACCTGGCCGACCTGCGCGCCCTCCTCGCCACCGGCCTCGACCTCGTAGGAGCAGCCCTGTGAACCTGACGATCACCGAGGTCCGCCTGACGCCCATCCTGGTCGCCGACCCGCCCCTGCTGAACACCCAGGGCGTCCACCAGCCGTACACGCCCCGACTGATCGTGGAGGTCGAGACGGCGGGCGGCGTCATCGGTGTCGGCGAGACGTACGGCGACACCAAGTACCTGGAACTCGCCCGGCCGTTCGCGCAGAAACTGGTCGGACGTCAGGTCGGCGACCTCAACGGCCTGTTCGGCGTCGCCGACGAGGTGGCCGTCGACCGGTCACGGGTCCAGGGGCAGGTCGACGTCGGCGGGCTGCGCGGCGTCCAGACCGCCGACAAGCTGCGGCTGTCCGTCGTCTCCGGCTTCGAGGTCGCCTGCCTGGACGCCCTCGGCAAGGCGCTCGGGCTGCCCGTGCACGCGCTGCTCGGCGGCAAGGTGCGGGACGCGGTCGAGTACAGCGCGTACCTCTTCTACAAGTGGGCCGAGCACCCGGCGGGCGTCGCCGCCGAGAAGGACGACTGGGGCGGAGCCGTCGACCCGGCCGGGGTCGTCGAGCAGGCCCGGAAGTTCACCGAGCGGTACGGCTTCACCTCCTTCAAGCTCAAGGGCGGGGTCTTCCCGCCGGACGAGGAGATCGCGGCCGTACGGGCACTCGCCGAGGCCTTCCCGGGGCACCCCCTGCGGCTCGACCCCAACGGGGCCTGGTCGGTGGAGACCTCGCTGAAGGTGGCGCGGGAACTCGGGGACGTCCTGGAGTACCTGGAGGACCCGGCCCTCGGCACGGCCGCGATGGCCGAGGTCGCCGCGCGGGCCGGGGTGCCGCTGGCGACCAACATGTGCGTGACGACGTTCGCGGAGATCAAGGAGGCCTTCACCTCGGACGCCGTGCAGGTCGTCCTCTCCGACCACCACTACTGGGGCGGGCTGCGCAACACCCAACAGCTGGCCGCCGTCTGCCGCACCTTCGGCGTCGGCGTGTCCATGCACTCCAACACCCACCTGGGCATCTCCCTGGCCGCGATGACCCACGTGGCGTCCACCGTCCCGAACCTCCACCACGCCTGCGACTCCCACTACCCCTGGCAGTCCGAGGACGTCCTCACCGAACGCCTCACCTTCGAGGGCGGCAGGATCACCGTCCCCGACGCCCCCGGCCTCGGCGTCGAACTGGACCGCGCGAGGCTGGCGGAGCTGCACCGGCGGTGGCTGGAAGACGACGGTTCGCTGAGGGACCGCGACGACGCCGCCGCGATGCGGGTCGCGGAACCGGGGTGGGTGACGCCTTCGGTGCCTCGCTGGTAGCGGCTCGGGCGGGATCGCGGTGGCGTTGTCGGTGGTGTGGTGCAGACTGGCCAGATCAGCACCACGTCAGGGAGCGCACCGTGACCACGCCCACCGCGCCGACCGGCAAGGGAGCCTCGCCGCAGAGGCCGTCGTCCAGAGCAGCGGGGCCGTACCGCCGGGCCCAGGTGGACCCGCTCGCCGGGCTGCGTACGACCGCCGACCCGTCCTGGGACGTGTACCTGACGGGCACGGTCTTCCTCGACATCATCTTCACCGGCCTCGATTCGGCCCCGGTGCGCGGTACGGAGTCCTGGGCGCGTGGGATGGGATCGAGTCCCGGTGGTGTGGCGAACATGGCGACGGCGCTGGCCCGGCTCGGCCTGAAGACGTCGCTGGCGGCGGCCTTCGGCGACGACCACTACGGCGAGTACTGCTGGGACGCGCTGGAGCACGGCGAGGGCATCGACCTCTCGCCCTCGCGCACCGTGCCCGGCTGGCACTCGCCGGTGACCGTCTCGATGGCGTACGAGGGGGAGCGCACGATGGTCTCCCATGGCCACGAGCCGCCGCCGGAGGAGCCCGCCCCGGACTGCCCGCCCCGCGCGCGTGCCGCCGTGGCCTCCCTCGTCCCGGGGCAGCGGGCCACCTGGATCGCGCAGGCCGCGAGCAAGGGCGCCCGGATCTTCGCCGACGTCGGCTGGGACGACACGGGGGCGTGGGACCTCGCCGGGCTGGCCGACCTGGAGCACTGCGAGGCGTTCCTGCCGAACGCCGAGGAGGCCATGCGGTACACCGGCGCCGACTGCCCGCGCGAGGCGGCGCACTCCCTCACCGCGTACGTCCCGGTCGCGGTGGTCACTCTCGGCGCGGAGGGGGCGTACGCGGTGGACGGGCGGACCGGCGAGACGGCCGTGGTGCCCGCCATCGCAGTGGAGGCCCTGGATCCGACCGGCGCCGGGGACGTCTTCGTGGCCGGCTTCGTCACCGGCACCCTCGCCGACTGGCCGCTCGCCGACCGCCTCGCCTTCGCCGGCCTCACCGCCGCCCTCTCGGTCCAGGAGTTCGGCGGCTCCCTCTCGGCGCCCGGCTGGGCCGAGATCGGCGCGTGGTGGCGCAAGGTGCAGTCCCTGGACCGGCAGGATCCCGAGGCACTGCGGCGGTACGCCTTCCTGGCGGATCTGGTGCCGGAGGAGGAGGGGAGACCCTGGCCGTTGCGGCGGGCGGTGCCGACGATCGGCTTCCGGCGGTCGGCGTGAGGGCCGGCAGGGCGGAGCGGGGTGGAGCCGTGTAGGGGTTCGGCTCGGTCGGTCAGCTCGGTGTGGCCGGCTTCAGCACCACGAAGTCGGCGTTGGCGGGGTCGAGACAGACGGCCAGCCGGCCCACGCCCTCCGCGTCCTCCGGGCCCATCTGCACACTGCCGCCGTTCTCGGTGACCTTGGCGACCGCGGCGTCGCAGTCGTCGACGTTGAACACCGGGTGCCAGTACGGCTTCCCGTTCGCCAGCGCGAGGTTCTCCGCGGGGAGTTCCATCAGGCCGCCCTGCATCCGGTCCTCCGGCTTCCCGGCCGGGGTGATGAGGGTGTACGCGCCTCCGCCGCCCGGCAGTGCCATCTCGCTGTACTGCCAGCCGAAGATCCCGCCGTAGAACTCCTTCGCGGCCGCGGCGTCGCTCGTGTAGAGCTCGGTCCAGGACAGGGAGCCCGTCTCGTCCGCCAGCTCGAAGCCCGAGTTCTTGCCCGGCTGCCAGACGGCGAACTGGCCGCCCAGCGGATCGCTGAGCTGCGCCATCCGGCCCCAGTCCTCGAGATCCATCGGCGCCACCCGTACGGTGCCGCCCGCTCGCTCCACCGACTGCGCCGTCGCGTTCGCGTCATCGACGGTGAAGTAGATCATCCAGGCCGAGCGCGCGCCCTCCTCGGTGAGTTTGCCGAGGCCGGCGACGGTTTTGCCGTCCTTCTTGAACATCCCGCCTTCGAAGTCCTCCGAACCGCCCATGGACTCGTAGTCCCAGCCGAGTACCGCGCCGTAGAAGGACGCGGCGGTCGTGACGTCGGGGGCGCCGAGGTCCAGCCAGCAGGGGGAGCCGGGGGTGAGGTCGGTGGTGATCATGGCGATTCCCTTCGCAGAGTCTCTGCCCTCAGCCTGACACCCGCGACGTCCCCACGCCCACCGAAACTCGCCCCCGCCGCCCCTACCCGTCCCATCC
>NZ_JAKEIP010000303.1 GCF_021474425.1 Streptomyces muensis
ACGGTGATCTACCCGTTTTGGTGTTCGTGGGCAGGGTCTTTTGTTTATACGAGACTGGGGGGTGTTCTTCGGGTGCGGCCCGGTGGGGGCTGGTCGCGCAGTTCCCCGTGCCCCTTCTGGGGGCTCCGCCCCCAGAAGGGGCACCCCCCGGGGGGCTGGTCGCGCCCACGCGGCGGAGCCGCATATCGGCACAGCCCTGCGCCCCTTTCTGGGGCTCCGCCCCAGACCCCGCTCCTCAAACGCCGGAGGGGCTGGATGTACCGGCCCGGCGTGCATCTTTCAGCCCGTCCGGCGTTTGAGGACGAGGCCCGGAGGGCCGATGGCCGGGTCTGGGGCGGCAGCCCCAGCGGGGTCGAAGGGGCGGAGCCCCTGGGGATGGGACGGGTAGGGGCGGTGGGGGCGAGGAAAGCGTGGTCTGTCGGAGTCGTTATGCCCCCCCGGGCCCGTACCGGAATGGAGGTGAACGTGAGTGCGGGCGCCGAGTCCTGGAAGAAGTCGTTCGACTTGTTCAGCTTGCGTGGACCCCCGTACGATCCGCGCCATGATCTCTAACCCGAGGGTCCTGGGTAACGTCCGCCTGTCCATCCTGAAGGACGACACCACCAGTCCGGAGAAGCAGCGTGCGGCCGTAGAACACTGGGCGGCCGGACCGGCCATTGATGGCCGCATAGCGGGCTGGGCTGAAGAGCTAGACGTGTCCGGCGCCATGCACCCCTTCAAGAGACCGGGCCTCGGTCCCTGGTTCAACGAGCGGGCCGACGAGTGGGACGTGTTGGCGGTGTGGAAGTTGGACCGGCTCAGCCGGAAGGCTGGTCACTTCGCCGAGGTCTTCGACTGGTGCCAGAGACACGGCAAGGTCATCGTGTCTGTGACCGAGGGCATCGACATGAGCACCCCTATGGGGAAGATGTTCGCTCAGATCATCGCGGCCTTTGCCGAGGGCGAGCTAGACACCATTCGCGCCCGCGCACTTTCCGGCTCGGCCGCTCGTAAGGCCAAGGGTGTCTGGATTGGTGGTGTAGAGCCGTTCGGATACCGCTTTGAGCGGCAGGAGGGTGGCGGGAAGAAGCTCGTTCAGGACCCCACCTATGCCGAGTTGTTCGGCGAAATTGTGGAGCGGCTAAAGGGTGACTGGTCATCCTACAGGATTGCGGTTGACCTGAATCAGCGCGGCATCCCTACGTGGCGGGATCACCTTCGTATCCTGAAGGACGAAGAGTCGAGGGGCGTTGCCTGGACGGCGAACGCTATCCGCGCCATCGTTATGAATCCGACCGTGGCCGGAATTTACACCTACAAGGGGGAGAATGTCGTAGACGAGAACGGCGAGCATGTTCGGATTACTGATGAACCCCTGATGGAGTTTGCGGAGTGGTCCGAACTTGTCGCTGTGCTGAAGAGTGACAGGCCGGTTCGGCGGTCCACGCCTTCGCGATCGATGCTCGGCGGCGTGGCTATCTGCCAGGCGTGCGGTGCCCGAATGTCTTCCAACAAGAAGACGAAGCCTAGCGGCCGTGTGCACCACTACTACTCATGTAACAACGTCAACACCGGAACGTGTCCCAACCCCGGCCGTGTTCGCCGCGACGACCTAGACACGGCGGTCGGATCCTTCGTGAAGGTCACCCTCGGGCCGCTTCCGGTTATGGAGCGGGCCGGTAATTCGATCAGTCAGGCCAAGACCGAGCTTGCCGAGGCCGAGGGGACCCTAGACAGGCTGGAAGCCGATTACCTCGCTGGACGCTTCAAGACCGATGTCCAGGTGGAACGGTACTGGGGGCAGCACGAATTCCAGTCGGCCAAGGTGGAGCGGCTGAGGGAAGACATCAAGACCGCCGAGGACACTCCGGCCTGGAAGGAAACGGGGCGGACCTACCTCGAAGAGTGGTCGACCAAGGATGACGAGCAGAAGCGCGTGTTCCTGCAACGACACGGGGTAACCGTGGCGGTGGGGAACACCGAGGATGGCTCGCGCCGGGTGGTTGTGCGTATGCCGGAATTGGCGGAGATCGCCGAGCAGACGGGTCTTCACGTTCCTGAAGGCTATATGTGGACCGAGCCGGAGGCGGAATACATTCTGCCGAAGCAGAGGGCTTACAAGCGGAAGTAGGCAGAGCGGCACCCACAAGAGACCCCCGTTGTGTGTAAACGCATCGGGGGTCTTTTCATGCCCTGAGCTTGCGCCAGTAGGCCGTTTACACGTCCTATCTCTGCCCGTTTGAACGACTTCTTTGAAACCGCCACCCTTCCCGATGTATACCTACTGAGCTTGAACTTGGGGTGTCGTAGCCGCCGACAGAGCTTGATCCTCGCGGTACGCCGTTGGTTATGAGGTACGCGCAGGGTGGCGGTCTGTCGGACGAGCGCCGGCAGTTCCGCGAGGGGATCCGGATGAACGCGGCCGAGGGGTTCGCCCGGGGCGAGCCGAGCTCGGCGATCGCCAAGGAGCTATGGGTGAGCGTCCGGTCCGTGCAGCGGTGGCGGTGGGCCTCGGACAAGGGTGGGCCGCGAGCCCTGCGCTCGGCAGGTTCGGCCTCGCCGCCCAGGCTGAGCGAGGCCCAGTTCGCCCAGCTGGAAGCGGAGTTGGCGAAGGGACCGGTCGCGCACGGCTGGCCGGATCAGCGGTGGACGCTGTCGCGGATCAAGACCGTGATCGGCCGCCGCTTCCACAAGAGCTACACCCTGCAAGGAGTGCGCAAGCTGCTGATCCGGCACGACTTCTCCTGCCAGATCCCGACCAGACGTGCTGTCGAACGCGACGAGGACCAGGTCACCGGCTGGGTGAAGGAGACCTGGCCACAGGTGGAAGCACCGCGGCGGCGCTCGGCGCATGGATCGTCTTCGAGGACGAGGCCGGCTTCTCGATGACGCCGCCCATCGCCCGCACCTGGGCCCGCCGCGGGCAGACACCCGTCATCCGGGTCCGCGGCCGCTCCCGCCGCTGCATCTCGATCGCCGCACTGACCTGCTACAAGCCAGGCCAACGAGCCCGGCTGATCTACCGGCCGCGCCGTGACGACGGCCGACGCGACGGACGCAAGAGCTTCGCCTGGACCGACTACCGCGACCTGCTCATCACCGCGCATCAGCAGCTCGGCGGTTCGATCGTGCTCGTCTGGGACAACCTCAACGTCCATCTCGCCTACGGGATGCGGCAGTTCATCGACCGGCAGGACTGGCTGACCGTCTACCAACTGCCCTCCTACGCACCCGCCCTCAACCCCGTCGAGGGCATCTGGTCGTTGCTGCGGCGCGGCTGGCTGTCCAACACCGCCTTCACCACACCCGAGCACCTCATCCAGACCATCCGTCACGGGATGAGGAAGATCCAATACCGCCCCCACCTCATCGACGGATGCCTCGCCGGAACCGGCCTGTCCCTCACCCCTACGACTTCATGAGTTCAAGCTCAGTAACGGCGGGAGCCGACTACTTAAAAGGGTTACTTTCTGGAGTAGGTCCGCTCGGTTTGGAAGCAGGTGGGCATTCCATTTCGTTAGCACGTTGAGGGTCGGTCTTTTCGTAGTACCGGCAATATTCAATATATCTGTACCGCTGCAAACCGTCCCTAGCATCCCTGGCGCTCGCTGCGGTTACGTATGCCAGCACGGTGCTTGCCGATGCTAGGAGAGCCAAGACTGCGAGCATTCCAACGAGTGACCTACGGTAGCGCCGTCTGCGTTGATCGTAAGCGGCAAAGAAATCCTCCTCTTCGACAACGACAACATCTACAAGCGGTGAGCGAAACTCGGGGTCCGTCTCAGGTCCGTCTAGGAGTACGGTCCACTCGACGCACTGATCTTTGGCTAGGCGACTCGGCTTGATGATTAGCTTGGTCCCAGACGGCTCATGCTCTGGGACCGTTGAGGAGTCCGGAGAGGTACTTACGTCGAGTACCTTCTTGACGTTTGCCCCAAATTCGATGGCGATCGGATCTCCATTATGGAACATCGAGGAGGTAATGTCTCTCTCACCTCGATTCCGCACGGAGATTTCCGCCATTCTCGGCTCTCTGAGACGTGAGCCGTCGTACGAAATGTTCAGTGATGGCGCTCCGTTGGCAATGAGTGGGGCGTTCCGATGTTGCGTCCAGGCAAGGCGTAGTTTGGGGCGGACTGCACGCAGTGTCGCCCAGGCTGCGATGCCAGCACTGATCACAGCTACGACTGCGCTGACTGTTGTGGTCCAGAACGTGGCTGACGTGTACCAGGCCGCCGAGAGCTGAGTCATGGAACGATTTAAGCAGCCCAACCGCCCTACGCATCGGTCAACTTGACCCCACTGACCTCATCCGGACGCAGGTCGGGGCCGCCCCTGCCTCCGGGCGGCTTTGCAGCACGTCCTAGCGGGGCAACCCCTGGCATCCTCACGGGTGTTAGGGGCCTCCTCGCCGTCTGCTGGAACCGCTACTTGACTCGTTTCCTCCTGACGCTCTCAACAAGAGTGCTGTCCTTCTCGGAGTCGCGGGAGTGTTCTACGTCCACCTTGATGCCGCGCATGGTGCAGATCCGCTCAGCCAGGGTCAGTCGCTTCCATGCCCGATCCCCAACTGCCGTTGCGTGAGTGGATGCTCGCGTGCATGCTGCCCTGCTTCTCCATCGGGGCCGCGCACGGTTCGAGGCCTTCATTGCCTTGATGGGGCTGGTGGCCAAGGCAATGAGGGTGTGCGGCTCGCTTACGGTCGCCGTGGAAATGCAGGAGCCCCACCAGACGGGGGGGATGCTGGTGGGGCTGGGCCGGCACGCTAGGCGAGAGGAGATTCGCCGTCCCTAACGTGCCGGGGCTCCTTTTCCTGCTCTTTCTCGGATTCGGGTTGGGAAGCCTTCTCGCGCTGCTTACGCCGATATGCCTCCACCATGGTGCGAGGCATAGCAGGGCCGGGGGTGCACAGCATGACCGTCACTCCTTCGGGCACGTCAGGTGCCGGTATACGACGAACGGCGCTCCCGACTGCCGTTCGATGCTTCCTCGCCGTACTTGTTCCAGCGGCTTGATGGACGTCAGGCACGCGGGGCACGTCTCGCCGCGAGGGGCGTACGTGACGTACTCCCACTGGCGTGCGTCCGTTGTTTCCGCCGATGCTGTCACACTCATCCCGTGGCCTCTCCCCGCGAATTCCTGTCGTCTCAGTAATGGTGCCGGAGAGCGTGCAACAAGCTGGGCTTCATTCGCGTTGTGGGTTAAAGATCATGAACGGCACTCGGTCGACCACTCCGAGAGTTTCGCCCTCGCGTCTTCCTCGAACAGTGTGCATTCCTCGTAGCCGGAGAACTCGTCGAGGTAGCTTTGAATGTCGCGACTGTCACGCAGGACGAGACTTCCAGCTGATGTCTCGATGACGGTCAGGGATTCGTCGTAAATCGTGAAGGTGTTGAGGGGTGTTCTTGGGGTAGTCACCCCTATCGGTATCAGGCCGATTCGTATGTTCGGGAGATAGGTCAGGGCGGAAAGCCGGTCCATTTGCTCGGCTAGAGCCAGGGGTGCGACAACGGGCCAGCGAACCGCTTGTTCCGTCAGAATGAACGTGAACCGTTTCGAGGCGTCATAGAGAATGGCTTGCCGTTCCAGCTTCCCCGCAATGGCTTTACTGGTGTCCGCCGAGGAATGGGCGAGACTCGCCCGAATGTATTCCGGAGTGGCGAGAAGGCCGGTGATCATGGATAGCAAGAAGTAGCGCATGTGCGTCGAGGACGCTTCGAGCGCCTTCAGTTCTGCTTGTCTTGTTCCCAATCCCTTTCGACGCAGCTCTCGAAGGTTCCGCCACTCAGTGTTCGCCATTCTGGCGAGAGCCGAGACTTCCTCGATCATGTTCGGTGGTGCATCGAGAGCTCTCAAGATCTGCTCAACGTCAACGAGGGACGGCCGAACCTTTCCGTTCTCGATCCGGGACACCTTCGATTGAGACATGTTGCATCGCAGCAAGCCGGACCCCTGAGAGCCCGGCTTGCTTGCGCAGTTCTCGGAGCTTCGAGGCCAGTTCCTGGCTGGACTGGCCAAGCTGCTCGGGTTCGAACGTCACTCCTTCACGTACTCCAGAAATGGCACTGACTCTGCCTCAGCGATCCGCTGATACTCGATGAACGGGGCGGGATCACCCGCGTATAGCTCTCGATTGACCTGCGTTCCGTCTTCCTCGTAGTGCATGAGGACGACCGTAGACCGGTCGAAAAGCCAGAAGTCTTGCACCCCTCGCAAGGGGTTCGCTCGGTCCGTCACGTCGAGGATGCGGATATTTTCCCCGGCGAGCACATGAGGCGCGTAGTACCGGGTGAATTCGAATCGGAGGTACTCGGAAAGTGGTTGGGTCACTACGTGAACACGACCCTTCCGCTTGCCCTCACCTCGTAGCCGTTTCAGGTCTTCTGTATACGGTGACGAGTAGGTGCGCGGGTCGATTCGCTTACCCGCCCGGAAGGCTTTGAGTTCCTCGGATTCCTGGAGTACGAGGTATTGGGGCAGGGTCTCCAGCCGCCACGCTTCCGACTGGATGCCTCGGAACATTGCCCGCCACTCGTCACCATCCAAGAGCACGTACGGCCTCCCTGAGAACCGATTCCGGGATTTCCACCAGTCCCTCACCCATAGGCGGCGTGAAGGCGTCGGACACGTCGCCCTGCACGACGAACGTTCCTCGCTCCGTGCCGTACACGTTCGGGCAGTCGTCTTCACCGCATTCGCCGTTGCCGTTGCCGGTGAGCCGAGTCAGTTCCTCGCGTGCCATTGCGGAACCCCCTGATTCGTAGCCCCGGTTGGGCCGTCGCATACGACGGTACGAGGAGGCATCACGGCACGTCCATGCGTTCACGCGACTATGCGCGTTGTCGCATAAACCGGTCCTGACGGGCGGGTGCGTGTCTCTGCCCGCTCTGTTCCGCTGGGTGGCCCTGCGAGACGCCGAGCGGGCCGGTCCGGGACCGTCTTGCCTTGCGACCGTCCCGATAGCGCAAGAGCCCCCGGCGGCGTGCCGGGGGCTCTCTGCGGCGTGTTGAGACCGTGTGTCAGCCGAGGCCAGGGCCACGCACGGGGATCGTCGTGAACGTCGGCTGCTCGGGTTCCCGCGAAGTGAAGAAGTCGTTACCCTTGTCGTCGACCACGATGAACGCCGGGAAGTCCTCGACCTCGATCTTCCACACGGCTTCCATGCCGAGCTCCTCGTACTCGACGACCTCGACCTTCTTGATGCAGTCCTGGGCGAGCCGGGCGGCGGGGCCGCCGATCGAGCCGAGGTAGAAGCCACCGTGGGCGTCACACGCGTCCGTGACCTGCTTGCTCCGGTTCCCCTTCGCCAGCATCACCTTGGAACCCCCGGCCGCCTGGAACTGCTCCACGTAGGAGTCCATACGCCCGGCCGTCGTAGGCCCGAAGGAGCCGGACGCGTAACCCTCGGGGGTCTTGGCCGGCCCCGCGTAGTACACCGGGTGGTCCTTCAGGTACTGCGGCATCTCCTCACCCGCGTCAAGCCGCTCCTTGATCTTGGCGTGCGCGATGTCACGGGCCACGACCAGCGGACCGGTGAGGGAGAGACGGGTCTTGACCGGGTACTTCGTCAGCTCGGCGAGGATCGACTCCATCGGCTGGTTCAGGTCGATCTTGACGACGTCGCCGTCCTGCTCGAGGTGCTCGTCGGTCGTCTCGGGGAGGAAGCGCGCGGGGTCCGTCTCCAGCTGCTCCAGGAAGACGCCCTCGGCCGTGATCTTCGCGACGGCCTGCCGGTCGGCCGAGCAGGACACGGCGATGGCGACCGGGCAGGAGGCGCCGTGCCGCGGCAGCCGCACCACACGCACGTCGTGGCAGAAGTACTTGCCGCCGAACTGCGCCCCGATCCCGATCTTCTGCGTCAGCTCGAAGACCTTCTCCTCCAGCTCCTTGTCCCGGAACCCGTGCCCGAGCGGCGAGCCCTCGGCCGGGATCTCGTCCAGGTAGTGCGCGGAGGCGTACTTGGCGGTCTTCAGCGCGTACTCCGCGCTCGTACCGCCGACCACGATCGCCAGGTGGTACGGCGGACAGGCGGCCGTACCCAGCGAACGGATCTTCTCCTCCAGGAACTTCATCATGGAGGCCTCGTTCAGGACGGCCTTGGTCTCCTGGTAGAGGAAGGACTTGTTGGCCGAGCCACCGCCCTTGGCCATGAACAGGAACTTGTACGCGCCCCCGTCGGCGGCGTACAGCTCGATCTGGGCCGGCAGGTTGGAGCCGGTGTTCTTCTCCTCCCACATGGTGAGCGGAGCCATCTGCGAGTAGCGCAGGTTGAGGTTCAGGTAGGCGTCGTAGATGCCGCGGCTGAGGGCCGCCTCGTCGCCGCCCTCCGTCAGCACGTTCTGCCCGCGCTTGCCCATCACGATCGCCGTACCGGTGTCCTGGCACATCGGCAGGACACCCGCCGCCGCGATGTTCGCGTTCTTCAGCAGGTCCAGGGCGACGAACTTGTCGTTGCTGGACGCCTCGGGGTCGTCGATGATCCGGCGCAGCTGCGCGAGGTGGGCGGGGCGCAGGTAGTGCTGGATGTCGTGGATGGCCTCCTCGGCGAGCTTGCGCAGCGCCTCGGGCTCGACCTTGAGGAACGTCCGCCCGTCGGCCTCGAAGGTGGAGACACCTTCGGAGGTCACCAGCCGGTACGGGGTGGTGTCCTCTCCCATGGGGAGCAGATCGGTGTACGCGAACTCAGGCATGTCGCCCATTCCTCACTAAACAGACAGCGCGGCTGGCCTCCGTTGGCAGCGTCCACCAGCGTAGAACCTGCCACTGACGCCGAGCTTGTGAGGTAAGGCTCAGTTCGTCGCCCGAGGGTCGTCCCGCATGGATCGTCATCCACAGGGGTATCGCGATCTATCGTGTTTCGGTACGCTGCTGCCGTGGACCTTCAGAAGCAGACCGCACCCGCTGCCGCCACCGAACTCCGTGCCTCCGACGCCGACCGCGACCGGATCGCCGACATCCTGCGTGACGCCCTGGCCGAGGGGCGCCTCACCGCCGACGAGCACGCCGAGCGCGTCGAGGGCGTGCTGGCGGCCAGGACGGTGGGTGAACTGGACGGCTTCATACGGGACCTGCCCGCCGCCCACGCGCGCCGCACCCCGCACGTC
>NZ_JAKEIP010000304.1 GCF_021474425.1 Streptomyces muensis
GCCGACAGCGGGGGTCTGGGGGCGGAGCCCCCAGGGATGGGACGGGTAGGGGCGGCGGGGGCGAGGGAAGCCTGGCCGCAGCCGACGCGGTTGCGAACGACACCAACGAGAGGTTGACCGACGTGCACGACGATCTCATCGCCCGGGCCCAGGCCTGGCTCACCGAGGACCCGGACCCGGAGACCCGCGACGAGCTCGCCAAGCTCATCGAGGCAGCCGACACCGAAGAGCTCACCGCACGCTTCAGCGGCACCCTCCAGTTCGGCACAGCCGGCCTGCGAGGCGAACTCGGCGCAGGCCCGATGCGCATGAACCGCACGGTCGTCATCCGAGCCGCCGCCGGCCTCGCCGCGTACCTCAGGAAGCAGGGCCACGACAACGGCCTCGTCGTCATCGGCTACGACGCCCGCCACAAGTCCGAGGACTTCGCCCGCGACACCGCGGCGGTGATGACGGGCGCCGGCCTGCGCGCAGCCGTACTCCCCCGCCCCCTCCCCACCCCGGTCCTGGCGTACGCCATAAGGCACCTCGGCGCGGTCGCCGGAGTCGAGGTCACCGCCAGCCACAACCCGCCCCGCGACAACGGCTACAAGGTCTACCTCGGCGACGGCTCCCAGATCGTCCCGCCCGCGGACATCGAGATCGCGCAGGAGATCGCCGCCGTACCGTCGCTGACCGTCGTCCCCCGCCCCACGGAGGGCTGGGAGACCCTCGACGACAGCGTCCTCGACGCCTACCTCGCCCGCACGGACGCGGTCCTCGCCCCCGACTCCCCGCGCACCGCCCGCACCGTGTACACGGCGATGCACGGCGTCGGCAAGGACGTCCTCCTCGCCGCGTTCGCCCGCGCCGGCTTCCCGGCCCCGGCCCTCGTCGCCGAGCAGGCCGAGCCGGACCCGGACTTCCCCACCGTCGCCTTCCCCAACCCGGAAGAGCCCGGCGCGATGGACCTGGCCTTCGCCAAGGCCCGTGAGACCGACCCGGACCTGGTCATCGCCAACGACCCGGACGCCGACCGCTGCGCCGCCGCCGTCAAGGACGGGGACGTATGGCGGATGCTGCGCGGCGACGAGGTGGGCGCGCTGCTCGCCGCGCACCTCGTCCGCCGCGGAGCGCGGGGCACCTTCGCCGAGTCGATCGTCTCCTCCTCCCTCCTCGGTCGTATCGCCGAGAAGGCGGGCCTGCCCTACGAGGAGACCCTTACCGGCTTCAAGTGGATCGCCCGCGTCGACGGCCTGCGCTACGGCTACGAGGAGGCCCTCGGCTACTGCGTCGACCCGGACGGGGTGCGCGACAAGGACGGGATCACCGCCGCGCTGCTGATCACCGAGCTGGCCTCCGTCCTCAAGGCCGAGGGCCGCACGCTCCTCGACCTGCTGGACGACCTCGCGGTGGAGCACGGTCTGCACGCCACCGACCAGCTCTCGGTCCGCGTCCAGGACCTGTCGGTCATCGCGAACGCCATGCGCCGGCTGCGCGAGCGGCCGCCGGCCGAGCTCGCCGGCCTGGCCGTCACCCGCGCCGAGGACCTCACCCGGGGCACCGAGACGCTCCCGCCCACGGACGGTCTGCGGTACACCCTCGAAGGCGCCCGCGTCATCGTCCGCCCCAGCGGCACGGAGCCCAAGCTGAAGTGCTACCTGGAGGTCGTCGTCCCGGTCGCCGCGCACGCCGACCTGCCGGCCGCCCGCGCCGAGGCGGCCGAGCTGCTCGAGACGATCAAGCGGGACCTGTCGGCGGCGGCCGGAATCTGAGCCTCCGCGGTACGCGGCTCACTGATCGTTGTCGGGGATCGCTTGTCGGTGATCGGTGATCGGTGATCGGTGATCGGTGATCGTTCCCGAAAGGGTGCCCCCATCCGGAGGCACCCTTTCGGGCGTTTTCCGCACGGCGGTTGACCCGCGCTCCACCGGCCTGCTGCTCCTCACTGTCTGGGCGCACCGGCAGGGGCACGGCGTCTGGCCGATCCTGGCGACACAGTGGGACGCCGACTGGTATCTCGGCATCGCCGACCACGGCTACGCGCACGAGCTCGGCACCGGGCACAACGCCAACAACCTGGCGTTCTTCCCGCTCTACCCCACCCTCGTGAAGGCGCTCTCAGCGCTCACCCCGGGCACCCGCGCGAGCACCGGCCTCGGCCTCGCCGTCATCGCCTCGCTCGTCGCCGCGTGGGGAGTCTTCGCGGTCGGCGACCGGCTGTACGGACGCCGGGCCGGAGTCCTCCTGACCACCCTGTGGGCCGCGCTCCCGGTCGGCCTGGTGCAGTGGATGGGCTACACCGAGTCGCTGTTCACGGCGCTCGCCGCCTGGTCGATGTACGCCGTGCTCACCGGCCGGCTGCTCACCGCGGCCTGGCTCGCCGCGTTCGCGGGCCTGACCCGCCCGACCGGGATCGCGGTGGCCGCCGCGGTCACGACGGCCGCCCTGCTCGCGCTGCGCCGCCGCTTCGGCCTCCGTACCCTCGCGGCCGCCGTGGTCGCGCCGCTCGGCTGGTGCGGATACGTCGGCTGGGTGGGCCTGCGGGTGGGGCGCTGGGACGGGTACCTCGCCGTACAGCGGCTGTGGCACAACGAGCTGGACGGCGGCGTCGAAACCCTGCGTCAGATGCGGCGGCTGCTGGTGTACGCCCCGAAGCCGGAGCTGTTCCTGGTGATGGTGACGCTCACGCTGATCGCGTCGGTCGTGCTGTTCGGGCTGGCGCTGGCGGACCGGCAGCCGGTCGCGCTGCTGGTCTTCACGGCCGTACTGCTGGCGATCGTCCTGGGCAGCGGCGGCGTCTACTTCCCGCGTGCCCGCTTCCTCATGCCCGCCTTCCCGCTGCTGCTCCCCCTCGCCCTGCACCTGTCCCGCGCCAGCCGTCGCTGTCGCACGCTGGTCCTCGCGGGGGCGGTCACCGTTTCGGCGTACTGCGGGGCGTACATGGCGCTGGTGTATCCGGGCGCGCCCTGATCGCGGGGGCGCCCTGATCGCCGGGTGCGGGGGTGGGCGGTGTGCGGAGGTGCGGTGTCCGGGTGCGCGAGTGCGCGGATGCGCGGATGCGCGGATGCGCTCCGGCGGCGAGTTCTCAGCCCATCGCCAGCAGGATCAGCAGCAGCACGGCGCCCGCGACCGCCGGGCCCACGATCTCGTAGGCCCACCGCACGGTCACCTCGCCCTGTGCGGGCTCGTCGTCCCCGTGGCGTTCCAGCAGTTCTCGCAGGTCGTCCATGACCTTGTCGGTCTCGGCCCGCGTCCGGCCGCCGTCCGCGTCGGCCGCACCGAACGACCCCTCGAAGTCGCGCCCGCCACGCCCTTTGCGGCCGCCGCCTCCCCGGCCAGCGGCGTTCGTCTCCGCCGCCGTGCGGTCCGCGCGCTGCGCCGCCTTCTTACGGGCCCGCAGCGAGACGGGGATCGCCCAGAGCTGGTACTTGGTGCCGGACTTCGCGACGACCTCGTTCGAGTAGGCGGACCGCAGCGAGGCGACCTGTCCCCAGGGGAGCACGATGACGCGCAGCGGGTTGCGGATGCGCAGGCGTTCCTCGTTGGCGTACACGGCGGGGCGGAGCGTGAACGCGGACGCCAGCGGCACGATCAGGATCATCGCGGCGAGGGCGAGCCACTGGGTGCGGCTCTCGCCGCGTACCAGGGCGTCGATGCCGAGCCAGAACACGATGGCGAGCAGCGCGACGCCGCCGAGCACGCCCATGGGCGAGCGGTAGACCCGGTCCCTCGCTGCGGGGTCCGGGGTGGAGGGGTGGTGCTCGTGGTCGGGGGTCGTCATGGGGCCGATTGTGCCGCATGCCTGCCGGCGGCTTGGCGGGGCGCCCGGTCGCCGTGGGGGGAAGTGTGCGTGGGCGGGTGCGGGTCGGATGTGGCTGGTCGCGCAGTTCCCCGCGCCCCTGGGGGGCGTGCCCGTCCCCGGCGTCATCAGGAGCCGCCCCTCCGGCCCTGTCCTGTCCTGCGGGATCCGGCGCTCAATCCATCTCCTGGGGTGTACAGCTGCTACGCGCGTAGATATGCTCGTCTGGTGACCATGCCCACCAATGCATCTGCCGCAGCTCACGCACTCACGGACGTCACCGCGTCCGACAGCACGCTGCGCCGCTTCCTTCACGGGCTGCCCGGCGTCGACGCGGTCGGCCTGGAGGGGCGTGCGGCGTCCCTCGGTACCCGTTCCATCAAGACGACCGCCAAGGCGTACGCCATCGACCTCGCCATCTCGATGGTCGACCTGACGACGCTGGAAGGCGCGGACACCCCGGGCAAGGTCCGGGCGCTCGGCGCCAAGGCGGTCCACCCCGACCCCACCGACCGTACGACCCCGGCGACCGCAGCCGTCTGCGTCTATCCCGACATGGTGGCCACCGCCAAGGAGGCCGTCGCCGGGTCCGGCGTGAAGGTGGCCTCCGTCGCCACCGCCTTCCCGGCCGGCCGCGCCGCCCTCGGTGTGAAGCTGGCCGACGTCCGGGACGCCGTCTCGGCCGGTGCGGACGAGGTCGACATGGTCATCGACCGCGGGGCGTTCCTCGCGGGGAACTACATGAAGGTGTACGACGAGATCGTCGCCGTGAAGGAGGCCTGCGGGGCGTCGGCCCGGCTCAAGGTCATCTTCGAGACCGGCGAGCTGTCGACGTACGACAACATCCGGCGCGCGAGCTGGCTCGGCATGCTGGCGGGCGCCGACTTCATCAAGACGTCCACCGGCAAGGTGGCGGTGAACGCGACCCCGGCGAACACCCTGCTGATGCTGGAGGCGGTCCGTGACTTCCGCGCCCAGACCGGGGTACAGGTGGGTGTGAAGCCCGCCGGCGGCATCCGTACCTCCAAGGACGCCATCAAGTTCCTCGTGCTGGTCAACGAGACCGCGGGCGAGGACTGGCTGGACAACCACTGGTTCCGCTTCGGCGCCTCCTCGCTCCTGAACGACCTGCTGATGCAGCGTCAGAAGCTGGCCACCGGCCGCTACTCCGGCCCCGACTACGTGACGGTGGACTGATCACCATGACCATCGAGAAGCGGTCTTCCGCATTCGCATACGCACCGGCGCCCGAGTCCCGCTCGATCGTCGACATCGCGCCGTCCTACGGCCTGTTCATCGACGGCGAGTTCGTGGAGGCGGCGGACGGCAAGGTCTTCAAGACCGTCTCCCCGTCCACCGAGGAGGTCCTCGCCGAGATCGCCCAGGCCGGCGAGGCGGACGTGGACCGCGCGGTGAAGGCCGCCCGCAAGGCCTTCGAGAAGTGGTCGGCGCTGCCGGGCTCCGAGCGTGCGAAGTACCTGTTCCGCATCGCCCGGATCATCCAGGAGCGCTCGCGCGAACTCGCCGTCCTGGAAACCCTGGACAACGGCAAGCCGATCAAGGAGACCCGCGACGCGGACCTCCCCCTGGTCGCCGCGCACTTCTTCTACTACGCGGGCTGGGCCGACAAGCTCGACCACGCGGGCTTCGGGTCGAACCCCCGGCCGCTCGGCGTCGCCGGCCAGGTCATCCCCTGGAACTTCCCCCTGCTGATGCTGGCCTGGAAGATCGCCCCGGCCCTCGCCACCGGCAACACGGTGGTGCTGAAGCCCGCCGAGACGACTCCGCTCTCCGCCCTCTTCTTCGCGGACATCTGCCGCCAGGCGGGCCTGCCCAAGGGCGTCGTCAACATCCTTCCCGGCTACGGCGACGCGGGCGCCGCGGTCGTCGCGCACCCGGACGTGAACAAGGTCGCCTTCACCGGCTCCACGGCCGTCGGCAAGGAGATCGCGCGGACCGTCGCCGGTACCCGTAAGAAGGTCACCCTGGAGCTGGGCGGCAAGGGCGCCAACATCGTCTTCGACGACGCCCCGATCGACCAGGCGGTGGAGGGGATCGTCAACGGCATCTTCTTCAACCAGGGCCAGGTCTGCTGCGCCGGCAGCCGCCTCCTCGTCCAGGAGTCGGTCCAGGACGAACTGCTGGACTCCCTCAAGCGCCGCCTGTCGACCCTCCGTCTCGGCGACCCGCTGGACAAGAACACCGACATCGGCGCGATCAACTCCGAGGAGCAGCTCACCCGCATCACCTCGCTCGTCGAGCAGGGCGAGGCGGAGGGCGCCGAGCGCTGGTCGCCGGCCTGCGAAATCCCCGAGAGCGGCTACTGGTTCGCCCCGACGCTCTTCACGAACGTCACCCAGGCGCACCGCATCGCCCGCGACGAGATCTTCGGCCCTGTCCTGTCGGTCCTCACCTTCCGCACCCCGGACGAGGCCGTCGCCAAGGCCAACAACACGCCGTACGGCCTGTCGGCGGGCATCTGGACCGAGAAGGGCTCGCGGATCCTCGCCGTGGCGAACAAGCTCCGCGCGGGCGTGATCTGGTCCAACACGTTCAACAAGTTCGACCCGACCTCGCCGTTCGGCGGCTACAAGGAGTCGGGCTTCGGCCGCGAGGGCGGCCGCCACGGCCTGGAGGCGTACCTCGATGTCTGAGAAGACCGAGAAGACCGAGCGTTTCGACCGTCTGTCGGTCTTCAAGACCTACAAGCTGTACGTCGGCGGGAAGTTCCCGCGTTCCGAGAGCGGCCGGGTGTACGAGGTGACCGACTCCAAGGGCAACTGGCTGGCGAACGTGCCGCTGTCGTCCCGCAAAGACGCCCGTGACGCGGTGGTGGCCGCGCGCAAGGCGTTCGGCGGCTGGTCCGGCGCGACGGCGTACAACCGGGGCCAGATCCTCTACCGCATCGCCGAGATGCTGGAGGGCCGGCGCGAGCAGTACGTCCGCGAGGTGGCGGACGCGGAGGGCCTGTCGAAGTCGAAGGCGGGCGCGGTCGTGGACGCGGCGATCGACCGCTGGGTCTGGTACGCGGGCTGGACCGACAAGATCGCCCAGGTGGTCGGCGGCGGGAACCCGGTGGCGGGCCCGTTCTTCAACCTCTCCTCCCCCGAACCGACCGGCGTGGTGGCCGTCCTGGCCCCGCAGGACTCGTCCTTCCTGGGCCTGGTCTCGGTCGTCGCCCCCGTGATCGCCACGGGCAACACGGCGATCGTGATCGCCTCCGAGAAGTCCCCCCTCCCCGCCCTCTCCCTCGGCGAGGTCCTGGCCACCTCCGACCTGCCCGGCGGCGTGGTCAACGTCCTGTCCGGCCGCACGGCCGAGATCGCGCCCCCCCTGGCCGCCCACCAGGACGTCAACGCGATCGACCTGGCCGGCGCCGACGACGTCCTGGCCAAGGAACTGGAGATCGCCGCGGCGGACAACCTCAAGCGCGTCCTGCGTCCACAGCCTGTGGACGACTGGACGACCACCCCCGGCCTCGACCGCATGACAGCCTTCCTGGAAACCAAGACGGTCTGGCACCCCACGGGTTCCCTGGGCGCCTCGGGCTCCTCCTACTGACCCCACCCCCCCAAACCAGAGGGCCGTGCCTCCTCTCCGTCCGGAGGAGCCACGGCCCTCTTCCCACTTCTCCCCACCGCAGGCCCGGCGCGGCCGATCACCTGTCAGACGAAGTCCTCCGTGACGTCGAACGCGATCGGGTTCCGCTGCCGGACGGCGTCCCACACGGGATCACGCAGCGCGGCGTCGAGCCACTCGGCGAAGGACGTCCCGTCGGCACGAAACCACCAGGTGTTCGAGCTCTTGAGCCGGGACAGCTCGGAATCGCAGGGGTACCGGTAGTCGAATTGGATCTGCACATACGCATCCACCGATCCCTCGTCCCCCACCAGGCCCAGTTGACGCGTGAACCCCAGGACGAAAGTGGGTTCCGAGAGCCAGTTCACGCAGCAGTACTCGAAGAGGAACCCGTCTGTGTCCCCCTCCGCAGGCACGTCGAACTCCACGCCCTCGAATCGACGCACGACCTCGGCCAGGTCCGTCACTTCGGGAACCGCTGCGGAGGTCACCGCCCCGAGGACCCTCAGGGCAATGTCACGGGCGCGCTCAACAGGTTGCTTCATGGTGTTCAGAATGTGACGCGCGCTTCAATCTCCGTCCACCGGGTCGTTCCCGGGCCGGACCATGCCTCAGACTGGTGTCCCGTGAGTTCCCATCCGTCCATACCGACGCGAGTCGTGCTGCTCTGCGGCCCCTCCGGCTCCGGCAAGTCCCTTCTCGCCGCTCGTTCCGGGCTTCCCGTGTTGCGGCTCGACGACTTCTACAAGGAGGGCGACGACCCGAGCCTGCCGCAGGTTCCCGGGAGTGCCGACATCGACTGGGACCACCCCGACTCGTGGGACGCCGACGCGGCCGTCGCGGCGATTGCGGAGCTGTGCCGCACGGGCCGTACGAACGTGCCGCTGTACGACATCTCGCTCAGCGCGCGGACCGGTGAGGAGAGCGTCGAGATCGGGCGTACGCCGCTGTTCATCGCGGAGGGCATCTTCGCCGCCGAGATCGTGACGCGCTGCCGGGAGCTCGGTGTGCTGGCCGACGCGCTGTGTCTGAGCCGTGGCCCGGTGACGACCTTCCGGCGCCGTTTCCTGCGCGATCTGAAGGAGGGCCGCAAGTCGGTGCCCTTCCTGCTGCGCCGCGGCTGGCGCCTGATGCGCCTGGAGCAGTCGATCATCGCCCACCAGACGTCCCTGGGCGCCCACGCCTGCGACCGCGACGAGGCCCTCGGCCGCCTCACCGCGGCCGCCGCGGGCCGCTGCCCGGCGGCGACACCGGCCAGCTGAACGAAGAGGGCGCCTGCCACGTCGTAGGACCGGATCAACGGTCCCCGGGCGAGGCGGGCGGTGCGGCCGAGGCATCGTGCGCCTACCTGGTCACCTACGACGGCCGCACCTACCCCGAGGCTATGAAGGTCCGCTGACCGGACCGGGACCGGGACCGCACAGCGAAGCGGGACTGGACGGACCCCCCGGCCCTCCAGCCCCGCTGTCGTTGTGCTCCACCGCTTCCCCCGTGGTGGAGCACCCCCCGTTTTCCCCGTTGGTCCCCCGT
>NZ_JAKEIP010000305.1 GCF_021474425.1 Streptomyces muensis
CCCCCCGCCTCCCTGTCGGCGCTCACCCCACGGGAGCTGGAGGTGCTGACCCTGCTGGGCCGGGGCCTGTCCAACACCGAGCTGGCCGAGCACCTCACCCTCAGCGAGGCGACGGTGAAGTCCCATGTGGCCCGCATCTTCGCGAAGCTGACCCTGCGCGACCGGGCGCAGGCGGTGGTGCTGGCGTACGAGACGGGCCTGGTGAAGCCGGGGACGTCCTGAGCCCGCTCCGGCCTCAGGGCTCTCGGTCGGCGAGTGCCGCGAGCCGGGCGCGAGCGACGCCCGCGTGCGGTTCCCGGCCCTGTTCGGCCACCCGAGCCCACACCCGCCGCGCCTCCCCGGTGCGGCCCCGGCCCGCCAGCACGTCGCCGAGCAGTTCCCCGGCCTCGGCGGCCACCTCCTCGTGCCCCGTCTCCAGGAGCTGCGTCAACACCAGCTCGGCCTCGTCGAGTTCGCCGTACCCCTGGTGGATCTGCGCGAGCAGCAGCCCCGCCTCGGGCGAGTGCTCGGCGTGCCCCGCGTCCAGGACCATCCGCAGGTGCCAGCGGGCCGCGTCGTCGCGATGGGTGCGCCAGCAGAGCCGCCCGAGATAGCGCTGGGCCTCGACCGAATGGTCCGGGTGCCGCAGCTCGATGGCCTGGCGGTACAGGGCCGCCGCGCGGTCCACGTCGTCGTCGAGGTCGTGCACCGCGCCCAGGAACATGGTCGCCCGCGCCTTCTCACCGGGGTCGTCGGCGCCCATCGCCATGCCCAGCAGTCGCTTCGGCTCGGCCCGCAGGCCCCGGCCGACCATCCGGCCCGCCAGGGCGATGGCGGCCTGCGGCATGAACTCCGGGTCCCCGGTCTCGATGGCCGTCCGGTACCAGTCGTCCACCGCCTCGTCCCCGGCCCCGCCCGCGTCGTGCAGCAGCGCCAGGTTCAGCGCGGACTTCGCCCTGATCCTGGGGTTCTGGGTCCGCACCGCCCGGCGAAAGGCCGTCTCCGCGGCCTCGACGCGTCCGCGCCCCAGTTCCTGCAGGCCGAGGTTGAGCGCGGAGATCTCCGCTTCGTCGGTCACGCCCGTCGCCACGGCCCTCGACCACGCCCGGTGCGACCCCGGCCCGTCCCCCTCCTCGTCCAGGAGCACGCCGAGTTCCAGCAGCGCCTTGGCCGCGTGCTGCGGTACACCGCACTCCGCGACGGCCTCGAAGGCCTCGACCGCCTGAGCGCGCCGCCCCTGCCCGCGCAGGATCCAGGCCGCACCGAGCAGCGCCCGGGCGCGTACGTCCGGATCCTCGCAGTCCGCGGCGGACTCGAAGGCGGCCAACGCCCCCGCCAGATCGCCCAGATCCTTGAGCCGCTCGGCCTGTTCCAGCAGTTCCCCGGCGGTCCGGGGCGCGGGTCCGCCGTGCAGTACCTCCGCCAGTTCCACCATCCGCTGGTTGAGATCGGGGACCGATTCCTCCATCAGCGCCGCCACCTCGGCGTGGTCCCACTCCGCTGCCCGCTCCCATGCCTCCAGGGCGCCCGGCAGATCGCCGCGGTCCTCGCACAGCCCCGCGAGCACGGCCCACGAGCGGGGCGCGAGATCGGTGTGTCCGCTCGTGGCGACCTGGCGGAGGAGGGCCTCGATGTCCCCTCTGTCCCCGTCCTCGTGCGCCAGCATGACGGCCAGTTGGAAGCGTGCCATCGGTGCGAGGCGCTTGTCGTCCCCGTCCGCCGCCGCCCGGCGCCATGCCTCCTCCGCACCCGGGATGTCCCCTTCCTGCCTCAGCAACGCACCGAGTTGCAGCGCGGCTTCGGCCCGGTCCCCGGCGTCCCCGGTCCGCATGAGCTCCCGGAAGGCCTCCTTGGCCCCGGTGTTCGCGCCGAGCAGCGACTTCGCCCTCCCGAGCCACAGCAGGGCGACCGACCGGTTCTCCTCGTCCTCCATGGCCTTGGTGAAGGCGGCGGCCGCGTACACCGGGGCGTCGCGCTTCCCGGCCTGGTAGCCGATCCCCAGGGCCTCCTCGGGGGTGGCCAGGTCCAGCAGTTCCGGCCAGAGGAAGCCGGGCACGGGACCGGAGTCGGCCTCACCGGCCAGCTCCGGCGCGGCCTGCCAGCGTTCCTCGCCCGCCTCGGCCGGCGCGGGCCGCAGCAGGCCACGTCCGCCGACGACCGGGTCCCGGGCCCAGGCCAGCCCGCGCTCGAACCCGTCCTCGGTGGTCATGGGCGCGCCGAGCGCGGTCAGATACGGCGGGAGCAGCCGGAGCAGTTCGCCGCGCGTCAGCCCCCGGACCAGGCCCGCCCGGTGGCAGTCCACGGCGGCACGGACGACGGCGACGCCGACGGGGTTGGCGGACCTGGCCGTGTTGAGCCGCAGCAGCATCTCGCGGGGCTGCGCGGCCTCCACCACCTCGGCGAAGCTCCTGGGCGCGGCACCGCCCGCGAAGTGCCAGGCGGCCTCGGCACGTTCGGCGTCGTCGAGTTCGAGCGGCAGATGCACCAGGCACGCGGTGCTCAGCGCGGCCCGGGCCACCGCTGCCTCGGGCCCGGTCTGCTCCAGGATCGCCCCGCAGCGGCGTGCGGAGACGGTTCCGGCGGTCACCGCCCAGCCGGAGAGCCACTCCAGCAGTTCCGGCGTCAGCTCCTCCAGGCCGGCTTCCGTCAGATCGTCCAGCCAGAGCACGGCCGGTGTCCCGAGGCCGCCCAGCGCCTGCGCGTGGGAGCGCAGCCGAAGCACCTCGGCGGCGGTGTGCGGGATCAGCACGGGTGTGTCGGCGGCGAACTCCGCGCGCAGCGCCTCGACGGCCGAGCGGGACTTGCCGGCGCGATCCTCTCCGTACGCGAGGACGTACGGGTAGGGCGGGCCTTCGAGGGAGAGCATGCTGCGCATCTCCTCGTCGAAGTCGCGCCGGGCGATGTACCCGGTGTCGGCGCCGGGCAGCGGCGGGGCCACCCCCAGGTCGGCGTCGCTGAGTTCACCGAGGACGGGTGGCTCTCCGGACGCGGTCAGGCGCAGCAGCCCGCCGAGTTCGCCGGGCGACCGCCGGGGTGCGGAGCCGTCCAGCGCCCGGACCAGTTCCTCGTGGCGCCGGCGCCAGGCGGTGACGGAGCCGAGGTCCTCGGGGAGGTCGATGCCGACCGCCTTCGCGTGCTCCTGGCAGGCGGTGACAAGTTCGCGGACGAGCTCCCAGCGCGGGGCACGGCGGATCTTCCCGGCCAGCAGGGGACTGAGCGTGCTGGCGGCGGGGCGTGAGGGCATACGCCGTTTCAGGTCGCCGAGCGAGGGCGCTCCCGAGACGAATTTCAGTTCCCTCAGACTGCCGCAGAAGCGCAGCAGCGGTTCGAGGGTGCCCTGCCCAGTGGCCATGCGTCTCCCCCTGACACGTGGTGCCGACGGTTCGTCATCAGCGTAGCCAGGCAGGCCTGTTCGGGGATCCCGTCGATCGTTCGTGGTCGTTCGGAGTCGTTCGCCGTCGCCGTCCCGAGGCCCTCGGGGCCGGAGGCTGGGCGTACGGATCCCTCGGGGCGACGGCCCCGAGACGTACGGGAAGGACACACCATGCCGCTCTTCGACGTCCGCACGCTGGTCGCGCTCACCCTCGCCCTGCTCGCCGCCGCTGTGGTGGGCGGGCTGGTGCTGGCCGCGGGGGCGGGCTGGCCGACCGCCCTGCTGGCCGCCGGTGCGGCGGGCTGGGGTGTGGTGACCGGGCTGCCGCCGCTGATGCGATAGGACCCGGTCTCCCGGCTTCCTAGAGTGTTTAGGCAATAGACTAGCGCTCACAGGAACGGAGGTCGCCCCATGCCCCGAGCGGGTCTCACCGCCGACCGCATCACCTCGGCCGCGGCGGACCTGGCCGATGAGGTCGGCTTCGAGAAGGTCAGTCTGTCGGCTCTGGCCCGGCAGTTCGGTGTGAAGGACGCCAGCCTGTACTCGCATGTCAGGAACCTTCAGGACCTCAGGACGCGGGTCGCGCTGCTCGCGGGCGGGGAGATGATCGACCGGATCGCGACGGCGGTCGCGGGCCGGGCGGGCAGGGACGCGCTGAAGGCGTTCGCCGGCGCCTACCGGGAGTACGCCCTGAAGCACCCGGGCCGCTACGCGGCGACCCAGATCCGGATCGACCAGTCCCTGGTCGCCGACTCCCCCGCGATGCGCCGCACCGCCGAGATCACCTACGGCATGCTCCGCGCCTACGGCCTGGACGAACCCGACCTCACCGACGCCGTCCGCCTGTTGCGCAGCACCTTCCACGGCTACTGCGCGCTGGAGTCGACGGGCGCCTTCGGCGCTCCCCGGGCCGTAGAGGAGTCCTGGGAGCGCGCTGTCGACGCCCTGCACGTGGCGCTCGTGAACTGGCCGCGCGGCGGGCAGGACCGGCAGCCGCCCCAGGTGCCACGCTGACCACTTAGACTGGAAGCTTCGCGGAGGTCACACGCCGCCACCACGGGGGAGGGAGCGGGTCATGTCCCAACAGCAGCTCGGACGCGGCCCCTTGAGGTCCCGACAGCCCGGACAGGCCGGCCCCACACCTCCCTCACCCGACGAGGAACCGGCGGCCGGCTCGCCTCCCGCCCGCTTCGTCGGCTGGCTCGGCGGACTCGGGGCCGCTGCCGCCGGGTACGGCGTGTTCCAGTTCCTGTTCAGTGTGCTGCCAGGCTCGATCGACGGGGCGGCGGCCCGGTATCTGATCTCCGGGGTCAGCGGGCTCGGCACCTTCGCCGCGGCCTGGCTGGCGGCGGCGCTGCTGCGGGCCCGGACCGCGGCGTCCGCGGGACGTGCGCAGGCCCCCGCCGTGGGGACCGCCGCGATGGCGCCGGGCGCGCCCGGTCCGCTCCCCCAGGTCTTCGCCTCCGCCTACGGCGCCCTCGTCGACCAGGTGTCCGTCGTGGAGGACCCGGAGCGCGGGCGGCTCACCGGCTGGCCGCACTCCCTCGGCGAGAACACGCCGTCGCGGCCCACCCCCGTCGGCACCGCGTACGGCCTGCACATCATGCTCGACCTGGGCGTGCCCGACGGGCGGCTGAGCACCGGCGACCTGGTGGACACCCTGTGGCGGCTGCGGCTCCCCGGCGGCGGCTGGTCGGCGCGCTCGCAGGGCTCCGAGGCGCGGCCGGAGGTCACCGCGCTGGTGCTGGGCGCGCTGGCCCGGGCGGGCACCTCGGCCGAGCGGCTGGCGGCGGAGGTGGACCGGTGCACCAGCGGGTTCACCCGGCAACTCGACCGCGCCGGGCTGGAGTCGACGCATGTCGTGACGACCGTGCTGCGCGGACTGCTGCGCGCCGCACCCCGCTCCGAACTCCTGCCCGCGCTGCGCGAGACCCTCGCGGACGGCGCGATCAACGACCCGCGCCGCGAGCGTCTGCGCTGCTGGGGCTACCGTCTCCAGCCGCCGTACGGCAGGCCGTCCCCGTTGCACACCGCGCAGGCCGTCGTCGCCCTCGACCGGGCCGCCCGGGTCCTGGGCGAGGACTCCGACGCGCGGGCCGCGCGGGCCCGGGCGGCCCGTGAGGACGGCGTCCGCTGGCTGCTGTCCTGCCCGGACGCACCGCACGACACCTGCCAGGACCTGGAGAACCTGCACGAGGAGGTGCGCCGCCCGCGCACGGAGGACCCGTCGCGCCACGAGGTGCTGAACGTACGGCACTTCACCGCCTCCTGGCTGGCCCGCGCCCTGCTCTCGCCCGGTGCCCTGGAGATCGCCCGCGCGGACGGGCTGGAGGAGGAGTGGCGCATCCGGCTGGAAGGGGCCGTCGCCGCGGTGTGGGCGGGGCAGACGGACGGTATCTGGTCCTGGGGGCTGGGCGACAGCACCGAGCTGCGGCGGCCCATGTGGATGACCTATCAAGGTCTTTCGGCGCTGCGCGGGCATGCCGTATGGATGTATCAGCCGGGTGGCTGAACTCGGGGAGGGCGAGCGGGCGTTGGAGGACGGGTGCATGGGCGGTCGGCA
This sequence comes from Streptomyces muensis, assembly GCF_021474425.1. Taxonomy (GTDB): domain Bacteria; phylum Actinomycetota; class Actinomycetes; order Streptomycetales; family Streptomycetaceae; genus Streptomyces; species Streptomyces muensis. The sequence goes on from NZ_JAKEIP010000305.1 coordinate 5,916, forward strand.
CGTCCTGGCGGCGCGACGGTTGCTTGCCGGGGCGCTGGACGGTGAGCTGCCCGGGCCTTCACTCGCGGCCGCGGCCCACCGCGTCGTCGCCGAACTCGGTGCCGCAGAGCGCCTGTTGGAGCTGGTCGACGACCTCGCCTCCGGCGCGGGCGACCCGGAGGGCTGCGCCCGGCTGTCGTACCGCCATGTCCTCGGCTTCGACAAGCTGCTGCTGATCGACGGCGGACCGCGCCGGATGCTGCGCGCCCATGTGTGGCATCCGGGCGCGGGCACGATCGGCGAGGAGGACATCCACAACCACCGTTCCCCGCTGGCGTCCTATGTCGTGCGGGGGCGGCTGGCCATGGAGTTGTACGAGGTCGACGACCGGGTCGGCGATCTCGCGGCGGCCCGTTACGAGGAGTCGCTGGCGGAGCGGTCGGCGGACTGGACGCTGAAGCCGGCCGGTCCGGCGCGGCTCCGGCTGACGCATCTGGGGCAGTACGCGGCGGGCAGCTCGTACGCCCTGCCGGCGCACACCCTGCACCGGGCGTGGTGCGACACGGACGAGCCGACGGTGACGCTGTTCCTGGAGACGGGCGCCGAACGGCGGCACCACACCGATGTGTTCACGGCGGCGGGGCCAGACCCGCGTCCGGGCGCGGTGGCGAAGGTGCCGCTGGATGTGCGGGACTACCTGGAAGCGTTGAGCGATCTGGCGGAACGGCTCGGGAGCCTGTGACGGCTCCCGGCCGGCCCCGCCCGCCGGGCGGCTTGGTGCACCGGGCGGGCGGGACCGGCCGGCCCGGTCACGGGAGTTTCACGAACGGCGACAGGAAGGCGCGGGCGCCCGGGGTGTCCAGGCGGTACGTCACGTTCGTCGCGTAGCACGGGGTGTCCCCGGTGATCGTGGTGGCGGCCAGGACGTTCCTGCCGCCGATCACCGCGAAGTTGGGGCCGCCCGAGTCGCCGTAGCAGGCACCGCCGTTGCCCTGCGGCGCGGTCATCGCCAGGCGTGCCCAGGAGTCGTTGAGGGCGTCGAAGGTGACGGGCGCCTTCATCCGGACGCCGCCGCCGGGGTGGGTCTGCCCGCCGGGGCCGTTGACGGCCTCCTGCGTTCCGTATCCGGCGACGACCCAGTCGGTGGCGTTCAGACCTTGCGGTCCGAGCGCGCCGAGCTGGTTCGCGGTGGGCAGGGTGGCCGGAGTGAAGGTCCAGCGGGACCTGACCTGCGCGGCGGACAGTTCGATCACCGAGATGTCGTGGGTGTCGGACGCGGGACCGGGGTAGTCGGGGTGGCTGTGGGCGGTGCCCGGTACGGCGACGGCCCTCGCCTGGGCGGCCGGGTCGCCGGGGTACTTCTTGGCGGCGGCGTCGAGGCCCGCCTGCACGTCCTGGTCCAGCGACACGTAGAACCTCACGTTGTCGGGCCAGTCGGTGGTGCAGTGCGCGGCGGTCAGGAAGGTGTCCGTGTCGATCATGGTGCCGGAGCAGACCCAGTCGACCCGGTCGGGGGTAGCGGGATCGCCGTCGTTGTCCCAGGTGGCCACGAGCGCGCCGACCTCGGTGCGTTCGGGGGCGGGCGTGGCGTTGTACGAGTTGATGGCCGAGGACGGCAGCGCCGTGGCGAGCACGGCCGCACAGGCCGCCGCGGTGACGGCGGTGGCGCGTATGGCTGACAAAAGAACTGACCCTTCTGCAGGTGAGCTTGGGTGTTCTCCTGTGGGGGGTGCGCCAAGTGAAACGTCTGGGGGCGGCCGCGACAAGAGCGTGCCCGGTCCCGCAGGGTTTTCCCTATGCGAAGGCCTGCCGCACGATGTCGAGGTTGTACGCGTCGATCTCCACGCCGGTCAGCTCGGACCGGCCGAGCCAGCGCGCGTCCTGATCCGGCTCGGGGAGGGTGACGCTCGCGGACAACGGCCTGACCAGGAAGTTGTCCTGCCAGTTCTTGATCTCGTGCCCTCGGTAGTCGCTGACGAAGGACGACTCGCCGACCTTGCGGACGATCTCGCCGAGCAGCCCGGTCTCTTCCTTCAACTCCCGCAGCGCGCCGTCCTCGGGACTCTCACCGGGCTCCAGCTTCCCGCAGGGAACGCCCCACACCCGCGGCAGGAACCGCTCCTTCACGCTGCGGCGCACCAGAAGCACCCGCTGCTTGTCGTCCATCACGACGGCGGCCGCCAGTCGCCTGTCGCCGGGGATGTCCATGGTCATGGTTCCTCGGTCCCTCGCCGGTGATGAGTCCAAAGGGTCTGATACCCGGGAAACAGTCAACGGTAACAGGAACCGACCGTACGGCGCTGTGAGTCAGGTCGCCTCCCGGCGGCTGAACGCGTCCACCTCGTCGTACGACGGGGCGGTGCCCAGCGGGCTCCGGCCCGCCCGGATCTCCGCGACCGCGTCCAGCGCCGCACCGAGGGCCCGTCGGTAGAGGAACGAGCCGAGGCTGACGCGGCGCACACCGAGGTCGGCCAGCTGGGGAACGGTCGGTCCGGTCGGGCTGTAGAGGATGTTGAGGGGGACGTCGAGGCGCTCGGCGAGGGCGGCGATGCCCTCGGAGTCGGTGAGCCCGGGGACGAACACCCCGTCCGTGCCCGCCCTTTGGTAGGCGTCGAGACGGTCGATCGTCCCCTCTCCGTCACCCAGCCAGTACGTGTCCGTGCGGGCGTTGACGAAGAGGCCTGGTGCCGCCGACTTGACCGCTTCGATCTTCGCGGCGTGCAGCGCGACGGAGCCCAGACTGTCTTCGAGGTTGATGCCGACGACGCCGACGGCCGCGAGCTCCTGGGCGAACTCCCCCACCTCGTCCGGGGCGTCGCTGTGGCCGTCCCCCGCGTCGACGGAGAGTAGGTACGGCTCCGAGCCGAGGGCGAGGGCCAGCCGGAGGGTCTCGTCGCGGAGGTCCGGCGCCCCGTCGGGCAGACCGGCGGCCGCGGCGACTCCGAGACTCGTCGTACCGATGGCTCGAAAGCCCTGGTCGGCGAGTGCTCTCGCCGAGGCGTGGTCCCAGGCGTTGGGGAGGAGGAGGGGGGTGTCCTTGTGGTGAAGTGCGGCGAAGGGGGTCATGACCGGGTTTCTGTGGTGTCG
>NZ_JAKEIP010000306.1 GCF_021474425.1 Streptomyces muensis
CCACACCCCCCTTGAAATCAACGGGCGTTCCGCCCCCCACACCTGCGACAATCACCCCATGACCACGCTCAAGTCGAAGCTTCAGGAAGACCTCAACGCCGCGATCAAGGAGCGCGACGAGCTCCGCTCCTCGACGCTCCGGCTGACGCTCGCCGCGATCACCAAGGAGGAGGTCGCGGGCAAGGAGAAGCGTGAGCTCTCCGACGACGAGGTGCAGAAGGTGATCACCCGCGAGGCGAAGAAGCGCCGCGAGGCGGCCGAGGCCTTCGCGCAGGGTGGGCGTGCCGAGCAGGCCGAGCGGGAGAAGGCGGAGGGCGAGGTCCTCGCCACGTACCTGCCGAAGCAGCTCAGCGACGACGAGCTGAACCAGATCGTCGCCCAGGCCGTCGAGGAGGCCAAGGCGGCCGGTGCGGAGGGCCCGCGGGCCATGGGCGCCGTCATGAAGATCGTGAACCCGAAGGTGGCGGGCCAGGCCGAGGGCGGCCGCGTCGCCGCGGCGGTCAAGAAGCTGCTGGCGGGCTGACGCGCCCGCGGCGAGCAAAGAGCTACGCGGCCTCACAGGCGACGGCCCCTGCCCTCCCGTACGAATCTCGTACGCAGGGACAGGGGCCGTCGCCGTGTCACGTCACGTCACGTCACCAGCCTCGGCCGGCCAGGCCAGCCCGGCCGACGCCTAGTCACGCCCCCCGTTGCCGTTCCCGTTCGACTGCCCCTGCCACCAGCCCTCGGGGATCGAGAAGGTCGGCGTCGGGAACGTACCGCCGTCCGTGCCGCCGTCGGCGCCGCCGTTGTTCCCGCCGTTGTCTCCGCCGCCGATCAGGCCCCCGATGAGGCCGCCGTTGTCGCCGTTGTTCCCGTCGTCGTTGTCGTCGCCGTCCTCGTCACCCCGGCCACGGTCCTCGTCGTCAGGGATGTGGACGCGGTTGAACTTCTCGACGGGCTTGCCGTCGAGGGCGCCGAGCATGGCGTCCCGCCAGATCGGGCCCGGCACCTTGCCGCCGTAGACCAGGTCGTTGTACTGGCCGCCGATGTAGATGTTGCGCATCTTGACCTTCTGGGTGGCGCTGCCGACCCAGACGGCGCCCGAGAGGTTCGGCGTGTAGCCGACGAACCAGGCGTTGCGGCGCTCGTCCGTCGTACCCGTCTTGCCGGCGCTGTCGCGGTCGGTGAGGCCGGCCTCCTTGCCCGTGCCGGAGTCGACCACGCCCTGGAGCAGGCTGTTGATCGTGTCCGCGGTCTGCTCGGACATCGCGCGCGAGCAGGTCGACTTCGGGACCTCCAGGGACTTCTGCTGGCCGCCGACCTTCTGCGAGATCGACTCGATGGCGATCGGCGTGCAGTACATGCCGCGCGAGGCGAAGGCGGCGTACGCGCTCGCCATCGTCAGCGGCGAGAGGCCGACGGAGCCGAGGGCGATGGCGGGGCGCTCGGGGAGCTTGTCGCCGTTGCCCTGGCGGACCTGGAGCTTGTCGGTGATGTTGACCACGGGGCAGAGGCCGATATCGGCGATCATCTGCACGAAGTAGGTGTTGACCGACAGCTCCATCGCCTTCTTCAGACGGTAGGGGCCGCGCTCCGACTCGCTCTCGTTCTCCAGCTTCTCGCCGCGCAGGTTCGTCCACGGCGTGCTGTCACACGTCTGGACCGGGCTCGGGTACTCCATCTCGTACGGCGACGAGTACTCCTGCGTCGGCGGGCGGCCCTCCTCCAGCGCGGCCGCCGCGACGAACGGCTTGAACGTCGAACCGGTCGGGAAGCCGAAGTTGGAGCCGCCGTACGCCGAGTCCACGGAGTAGTTGAGCTCGGTCTCGTTCTTGCCGAAGCCGTACGGCTTCGACTGGCCCATGCCGAGGATCTTGCCGGTGCCGGGCTCGACCAGGGTGGTCGCGGCGGCGACCTTGTCGTCCTGGTAGACGTGGTCCTTCAGCGAGGCCTGGACCGACTTCTGGGACTGCGGGTCCAGGGTCGTCGTGATGGTCAGGCCGCCCTGGTTCCAGATCTTGGCGCGGGCCTCGCGGTTCTTGCCGAAGACCGGGTCGCTCAGGAAGACCTTCTCGACGTACTTGCAGAAGAAACTGGCGCCCTTGACCGCGGTGATGCAGCCGTTCTTGGGCTTGCTGACCTTCAGGCCCAGCGGCGCCTCCTTGGCCTTGTCGGCCTCCGCCTGGGAGACGTCGCCGAGGTCGGCCATGCGCTGCAGGACGATGTCGCGCCGCTTGGTGGCCTCGGCCTCGTCGTTGACCGGGTCGTAGCGGCTGGGCGACTGGACGATGCCGGCGAGCAGCGCGGCTTCCTGGAGCTTGAGGTCCTTGGCGGACTTGGAGAAGTAGCGCTGGGCGGCGGCCTCGACGCCGTACGCCTGCTGGCCGAAGAACGTGATGTTCAGGTAGTTCTCGAGGATCTTCTTCTTGCCGAGCTCCTCCTCGACCTGGATCGCGTACTTCAGCTCCTTGATCTTGCGGCCGAGGGTCTGCTGCGTGGCCTGCTGGACCTTCGTCGCGTCGTCGCCGGCCTCCTCGACGAAGACGTTCTTCACGTACTGCTGGGTCAGCGTGGAAGCGCCCTCGCTGACGCCGCCGCTCTGGGCGTTGCGGTTGAGGGCGCGCAGGATGCCCTTCAGGTCGACCGCGCCGTGCTGGTAGAAGCGGGCGTCCTCGATCGCGACGATCGCCTTCTGCATGTACGGCGAGATGTCCTTGAGGTCGACCACCGTACGGTCGCGTGAGTAGACCGTGGCGAGCGTGCCGCCCTTGGCGTCGAGGATCGTGGTGCGCTGGCTCAGCGGTGGCGTCTTGAGGTTGGCCGGGAGCTCGTCGAAACTCTCGACCGAACCCTTGGCCGCGAGTCCCAGCGCGCCTACGGCGGGCAGTGCGATACCGGCCAGCACGGCTCCCGCGAGCACACTGACACCGAGGAACTTGGCGGCCTGCTGCGTTGGCGACAGACCACCGCCCGAGCGCTTCTTTGGCATGGGGGCAGCCTAAACCGTAGAGATGAGCGAACCGAGGGTCGACCGTGCGGGAGCGTGTGGACGCCCGCCGAAGGGCACGGCGAACCGACGTGAGCCATGGCACGGCAAAGTCAGCCGTCCACCTTCCCATTTCCCCGGACAGGCGTGCAGGCCTTGGCCTAAGCTGCTCTCAACTGTCACAGCAGTGCGGCCACGTATCAATACGTCCGGCGACCCCGAATCGTTGCGGAGGTTCCCCACTTTTTTGGTGGGGGCGTGTCCGAATCCGCCTTGTGTGTCATCCGGCGTCCGTTGTGACTCAACAGAACTGTCCCGGTTTGCCGGGAAGGTCATGTATGTCGCCAGCTCACTCCCCCGGGTGATCTGCCGCTTACGCATAGTCCGTTCGGGCCATTCAAGATTGGGCCCGAAGGGGGTGTTGCGCTGTGCCCACCTTCCGTAACGTCCTCAACTGGCGGCGGTGAATATGCCGCTGCCGCCGTGGGGGAGCCTCGATTCGGGAGAGGACGGCGCCGGTATGGGCTGGGTAGTCGACTGGAGTGCGCAGGCGGCCTGCCGCACTACCGATCCGGATGAACTGTTCGTTCAGGGAGCAGCGCAGAACAGGGCCAAGGCGGTGTGCACCGGATGCCCGGTGCGTACGGAGTGCCTGGCGGACGCGCTCGACAACCGCGTCGAGTTCGGCGTGTGGGGAGGAATGACGGAGCGCGAGCGCCGCGCACTGCTGCGCAGGCGGCCCACCGTGACCTCCTGGCGCCGGCTGTTGGAGACGGCGCGTACGGAGTACGAGCGGGGGGCGGGAATCCTGCCGCTCGACGACGACGAGGTGTACGAGAACTACGCGGCGGTGAGCTGAGGAGCCAGGGCTCCGGGCCCTACTGGGGGCCCGCAGACTCACTCGGACTCCCTCGGACCTGATGACCTCAGGCGTCAGCCGCGCGGTCGGGCAGCTCCGGTCGATGGGCCGCGAGCCGGTCGCCGATGTCCCGCAGTCCCGCGAGGTCATGCACATCGCCGGGCAGTGCGGCCACTTCGGCCACGGCCACCTCGGGGTGCAGCGCGGTGAAGCGGTCACGTGTGCGCTGCTCGCGGGAGAGCAGCCGCATCCGCTCGGCGTGCAGCCTCAGCAGGCCTGCGGTGAGTTGGTCGACGGACCGCTCCACATGCGGGGTGACGGACTTCGGTCCGTCGGCGGCCGCGGTGCGCTCGGGGTCCGTGGCGGCGGGGGAGCCTGCGTCGGGAGCCGGTGCCTGGGGAGCCGATGCCTCGGGAGCTGGTGCCTCGGAAGCGGCCGATTCTGAACTGTCGTACGTGTCGGGGGAGTTACGAAGTCCAGCTTTCCCGCCCTCCTGATCCACAATGCGGGGCTCTTCAAGATTTTCCGCGGCGGCGAGCGCCCGCTCGGCGGACAGCCGGTCGGCGCCGCTGCCGTGGACCCGGTTGAGCACCAGACCCGCCAGCGGCATGTCCTCGGCGGCCAGCCGCTCCACGAAGTACGCGGCCTCCCGCAGCGCGTCCCGCTCCGGCGCCGCCACCACCAGGAACGCCGTCCCGGGCGCCTGGAGCAGCTTGTACGTGGCGTCCGCGCGCGTACGGAAACCGCCGAACATGGAGTCCATGGCCGCCACGAAGGTCTGTACGTCCTTCAGCAGCTGTCCGCCGAGCAGTTTGCCGAGCGCGCCCGTCATCATCGACATGCCGACGTTCAGGAACTTCATCCCCGCGCGCCCGCCCACCTTCGCCGGGGCCAGCAGGACGCGGATCAGCTTGCCGTCGAGGAACGAGCCGAGCCGCTTGGGCGCGTCCAGGAAGTCCAGCGCCGAGCGGGACGGCGGCGTGTCGACGACGATCAGGTCCCACTCGTCCCTGGCCCGCAGCTGGCCCAGCTTCTCCATCGCCATGTACTCCTGCGTGCCCGCGAAGCCCGCCGAGAGCGACTGGTAGAAGGGGTTGCCCAGGATCGCGGCCGCCCGCTCGCGGTCCGCGTGCGCCTCGACGATCTCGTCGAAGGTGCGCTTCATGTCGAGCATCATCGCGTGCAGCTCGCCGTCGCCCTCGACGCCCTTGACCCGGCGAGGGGTGTTGTCCAGCGAGTCGATGCCCATCGACTGGGCCAGCCGGCGCGCCGGGTCGATGGTGAGCACGACCACCTTGCGGCCCCGCTCGGCGGCCCGCAGCCCCAGCGCCGCCGCGGTCGTCGTCTTGCCGACGCCGCCCGAACCGCAGCACACCACGATCCGCGTCTTCGGGTCGTCGAGCAGCGGGTCGAGGTCGAGGACGCGCGCGGGGGAGAGGTGCGGGGCGTGGTGGCGGAGCGCGTCCTGCGCCTTGGCCGGTTCCGGACGACTCATGACATCCCCTGCTTCCGACGTACCGCGTACGGCTCCCGACTTGTGAACGGACTCATGTGAGGCCCTGTTCCCGCAGCTCGCCCGCGAGTTCGTACAGGCCCGCCAGGTCCATGCCCTCGGCGAGCAGCGGCAGTTCGTGCACCGGCAGTCCCAACTCCGCCAGGACGGCTCGCTGCTCGTGCTCCAGCGCGTACCGCTCGGCGTACTCGTCGGCCTGGGTCAGCAGCGGGTCCACCAGCCGCTCGGCGTTCCCGCCGCGCCGCGCCCCCCCGAGCCCGGCCGAGGACAGTGACTTGGCGACGGCCACGCGCGGCACACTGCGTACGAGTTCCAGATCGGCCGCGTCCAACACCTCGGGCCGCACCATGTTCACGATGATCCGCCCCACCGGCAGCCGCGCCGACCGCAGCTCGGCGATCCCGTCCGCGGTCTCCTGGACGGGCATCTCCTCCAGCAGCGTCACCAGGTGCACGGCCGTCTCGGACGACTTCAGCACCCGCATCACTGCCTGCGCCTGATTGTGTATCGGCCCGATCCTGGCGAGCCCGGCGACCTCGTCGTTGACGTTCAGGAAGCGGGTGATGCGTCCGGTGGGCGGCGCGTCCATCACGACGTAGTCGTAGACGAACCGGCCTGCCTTGTCCTTCCTGCGTACGGCCTCACAGGCCTTGCCGGTGAGGAGTACGTCACGCAGGCCCGGCGCGATGGTGGTGGCGAAGTCGATGGCGCCGAGCTTCTTCAGGGCCCGGCCGGCACCGCCCATCTTGTAGAACATCTGGAGATAGTCCAGAAGGGCCAGTTCGGGGTCGATGGCGAGGGCGTACACCTCCCCGCCCCCTGGAGCGACGGCGATCTTCCGCTCCTCGTAGGGCAGCGCCTCTGTCTCGAAGAGCTGCGCGATGCCCTGCCTGCCCTCGACCTCGACGAGAAGCGTCCGCTTCCCCTCCGTCGCGAGGGCGAGCGCGAGCGCGGCGGCGACCGTGGTCTTTCCGGTCCCGCCCTTGCCGCTGACGACCTGGAGCCTGCTCACGTCTTCGAGCCTAACCAGTCGCGGCACGAGTCACGCAGCAGCCTGTGGATAACTTGGACGTGGTCGGCCGCATGGGCCCCTGCGGGCAACGGCTAAAGTCGGCCGCATGACCAAGTGGGAATACGCAACCGTGCCGCTGCTCGTCCATGCCACGAAGCAGATTCTGGACACCTGGGGCGAGGACGGCTGGGAGCTCGTCCAGGTCGTGCCCGGGCCGAACAACCCCGAGCAGCTCGTGGCCTACCTGAAGCGGGAGAAGCAGGCGTGAGCGCGGTCGAGGCGAAGCTCGCCGAGCTGGGGCTGACGCTCCCGGAGGTCGTCCCTCCGCTGGCCGCGTACCAGCCGGCCGTCCAGTCGGGCGTGTACGTGTACACCGCCGGGCAGCTGCCGATGGTGGAGGGCAAGCTTCCGGTCATCGGCAAGGTCGGCGCCGAGGTCACCGCCGAGGAGGCCAAGGACCTCGCCCGCATCTGCGCTCTCAACGCCCTCGCCGCCGTTAAGTCGGTGGCCGGCGACCTGGACCGCATCGCGCGCGTGGTGAAGGTCGTGGGCTTCGTGGCGTCCGCTTCCGACTTCACGGGGCAGCCCGGTGTCATCAACGGCGCCAGCGAGCTCCTCGCGGAGGTCCTCGGCGACAAGGGCGTGCACGCGCGCAGCGCGGTGGGTGTCGCCGTGCTGCCGTTGGACGCGCCGGTGGAGGTCGAGGTCCAGGTGGAGCTGACCGGGGCGTAGGGGCTGCTTCCTGGCCCGGCGGTCCTAGATGAGCCCGTGCTCCTCCAGGTAGTCCAACTGCGCCCGTACCGACAGCTCGGCCGCCGGCCACAGGGAGCGGTCCACGTCGGCGTACACGTGGGCGACCACCTCGGCCGGTGAGCCGTAGCCGTCCTCCACGGCCGTCTCGACCTGGGCGAGGCGGTGGGCGCGGTGGGCGAGGTAGAACTCGACGGCGCCCTGGGCGTCCTCCAGGACGGGGCCGTGGCCCGGGAGGACGGTGTGGACGCCGTCGTCGACCGTGAGGGACCTCAGGCGCCGCAGCGAGTCGAGGTAGTCGCCCAGGCGGCCGTCCGGGTGCGCCACGACCGTCGTGCCGCGGCCGAGGATCGTGTCGCCGGTCACCACGGCGCGGTCGGCCGGGAGGTGGAAGCAGAGCGAGTCGGCGGTGTGGCCGGGCGTCGGTACGACGCGTAGTTCCAGGCCGCCGACACTGACCACGTCCCCGGCGGCGAGGCCTTCGTCGCCGAGTCGCAGCGCCGGGTCGAGGGCACGCACGCGCGTGCCGGTCAGTTCGGCGAAGCGTACGGCGCCCTCGGCGTGGTCCGGGTGGCCGTGCGTGAGCAGGGTCAGGGCGATGCGCTTGCCGGCCTTCTCGGCCATCGCGACGACGTTGCGCAGGTGTCCCTCGTCCAGCGGGCCGGGGTCGACGACCACCGCCAGGTCGGAGTCCGGCTCGGACAGCAGCCAGGTGTTGGTGCCGTCCAGGGTCATCGCGGAGGGGTTGGGCGCGAGGACGTTGACGGCGCGGGGGGTGGCGGGGCCGGTGGCGACCCCGCCTCGCGGCTGGCCGGGGAGGGCTGCTGCGTCCGTCATGCCTGGGCTCCGTCGGTCGGGATGTGCTTGGTGAACTCGTCGTGGCCGGGCCAGGAGAGGACGATCTCGCCGTCCTCCAGGCGGGCCTGGGCCAGGACGGGGGTGAGGTCGCGGGCGGGGGCGGCTTCGAGGGCTTGGGCGGCGCTGTCGTACGGGATCAGTTGACGGAGCGTCGCGATGGTGGGCGGCATCATCAGCAGCTCGCCCTTGTCGTACGAGGCGGCGGCGTCCGCGGGGCGGATCCACACCGTGCGGTCGGCCTCGGTGGAGGCGTTGCGGGTGCGCTGGCCCTTCGGGAGGGCGGCGACGAAGAACCACGTGTCGTAGCGGCGGGGTTCGAACTCCGGGGTGATCCAGCGGGTCCAGGCGCCCAGGAGGTCGGAGCGCAGGGCGAGGCCGCGGCGGTCCAGGAACTCGGCGAACGACAGGTCGCGGGCGACCAGGGCGGCGCGGTCCGCCTCCCAGTCGTCGCCGGTGGTGTCGCCCACCACGGATTCGGGGGTGGGGCCGGCCAGCAGGACGCCTGCTTCCTCGTACGTCTCGCGTACGGCCGCGCAGACGATCGCCTGGGCGCTCGCCTCGTCCACGCCTAGCCGTCGCGACCACCACGCGCGCGTGGGGCCCGCCCAGCGGATCTTGTGCTCGTCGCGGGGGTCCACGCCGCCGCCGGGGTAGGCGTAGGCGCCGCCTGCGAAGGCCATGCTCGCTCTGCGGCGCAGCATGTGGACTGCGGGGCCGGTGGCGGTGTCAGTGGCGGGGTCGGCGTCTCTGAGCAGCATGACTGTGGACGCTTGCTTCGGGGCTACGGGGGTGAGGGTTCCTTCCGCCAGTGCGCGGATGCGGTCCGGCCACTCCGGTGGGTACCACTGCCCGTTTGCCATGGGCGGAGGCTATCTCGTGGTGCGTGGATGTTCGAGGGGGGTCGTCTGTGTGTGCGGGTTGTGGGTGGATGCCTGCGGCGGCCCGTTGCTGTCCGGTGGGGGTTCGCGTAGCGCCTGCG
>NZ_JAKEIP010000307.1 GCF_021474425.1 Streptomyces muensis
CCCCCCTCCTCACCCCAGCCTCCTTCGGCCACCCCGGCCGAGGCGGCGCCCTCGGCTTCGCCGACCCGGAATCCGACATCGCCTTCGCCTACGTGACGAACGGCTTCCGCAAGACGGTGACAGCGGACCCGAGGGCGCAGGGGTTGATACGGGCGCTGCGGGCAGCACTCTCGTAAGGCTCGCCGCCTGTGCGACGCAGGGCCCGGCAACGCCCCCATTCTTTAGGGGCGCGGGGAACTGCGCGACCAGCCCCCACGCCGCCGCAGCCGAAACACAACCGGTCCCGGCACTCTCACACGTGAATCGGATGCGACGTACGCCCAGACGCCTGGTCGATCTCGCCGTGCGCCTTCGTGAGCATCTGCATCGCCAGCTCGTTCAACGCACGCGCCCCGGCGATCTCCTCCCCCACACGCGGCTGATTCGCATCCGTGTGGTGCCGCGAGGCATGCCCGTGGGCGCGTACCTCGCTGCCGTCGGGGAGCCGCACCATCGCCACCGCCCTGGTGTGCGTCTCGTCCTCCTGGAACTCCAGCTCGACATGCCATCCCACTGCGGTGTGCATCATGACGATCACCTCCGGAAGTTCTGCTTCCAGGGTGCCCCTCGAAGGGCACCCCAGACCAGTCAGAGAGCAAACACGGCAACTCGGGATCAGTGAGACTCGGCACACTCCCTTCGGTGACCGCCTTCGCCCTGCTTCCATGGAGATGTCGCGTTCCACGGAGATGTCGCGCGCCGGACCTGGCCCCGCCGCCACCGCCACCTCCCCCGTTCACCGCTCCGGGCCACATCGAGGACATGCGCTGCTGCTTCTCCGCCCACCTCCCCGCCCTCGCGGCACTGTCGGCCTTCCCCGGCCCCTGCGAGGTGCTGCGCTCCGGCGCCCGTCTCGCCCCCGCCCTGCTGCGGTCGGCGTCGGCCGCCGTGCAGCGGGCCCGCTCCCACCACCCCGACGACCTGATCGCCGTCAACCTCGAACTCGTCACCCTCACCGAGGACCGCGCCGTCATCACCTGGTACACCGGCATCCCCGGCACCGACGACGGCCTGGGCCACCCCCTCCCCGCGCTCACCGAGGGCGAGATCGTCTACGGCACCCACCCGTCCCGGCTCAACCGCACCGCGTCCGAGGACCGGCCGACCGCCCACCACCAGGTCGAACTCACCGACCTGGAGCCGGGGCAGACGTACTACTACCAGGCCCGTTCCCGCGGCACCGCCGCGACACCCACCCCGCTGCACCTGGTGCGCGGCAACGCGGTGGGCACCTCGACGTTCGGGTTCGGTTCGAGCGGCGGGCCGTACTGCTTCACCACCCCGCAGCCGCCGCCCGGCCGGCATCTGCTGTCGGTCGCGCTCTGCAACGACCTGCACCTCGGCGAGACCACCGCGGGCCTGGTCGGCGGCTTCCCCCTGCTGCGCGGGGTGCCGCAGCAGCCGGGCCGGGCACCGTATCCGGAGCTGATGAGCCGCGCCCTGGTCGAGGAGGCCCGGCGGCGCGGGGCGGACGTACTGCTGGCCGGGGGTGACATCTCGGCGGGCGGCGCGGCGCACGACCTCGGTGAGGCACGGCGGATCCTGGACGGCTTCGGCGCGCACGGCGAGGACTACTTCGTCGTACGCGGCAACCACGACCGTTCCCGGGACAACGCCGGCTTCCAGTCCGCGTTCCCGGCCGGCGACGGCGGCCCGGGGTACTTCGCCCGTGACCTCGGCGGACTGCGGGTCATCGGCCTCGACACCTACGTCAAGACCGGCAACGGCGCCGACGCGGGCGGTCTCGGGCCGGAGCAACTGGCGTGGTTCCGGGCGCGGTTGAGGGAGGCGCCGGAGCAGCCGACCCTCGTCTTCGGCCACCACCCGCTGACCGTGCGGGACTCGGTCTTCCCGGTCACCCGGGGCCAGCAGCTGGACCGCCGCCAGGCCCGCGCCGTGGTCGACGCCTATGCCTCGGCGCCCGGCGTCTTCCTCCACCACGCCGGCCACACCCACCGCAACAAACGCACCGTGCTCTCGCGCGCCCCGCACGTCACCCAGCAGGAGGTCGCCGCCGCCAAGGAGTACCCCGGCGGCTTCACGCTGCTGCGCATCCACTCCGGCGGTTACGCCCTGAACCACTACAAGGCCGGTGACCTGGCGGCCCGTCAGTGGAGCGAGCGCAGTCGCCGGGTGGCCGCGGGCCTGTGGCCCCACCACGCCCTGGGCCGCTCGGTCACCGACCGCAACAGCGTGACGGCGCACGACCTCTCGGGGATCACGCGGCGCTCCTAGGGCCTGACTTCGGACGCCGGGCAGGCACCCCGTCGCCACCTCAAACAGCATCATCCCGGCAGAAGATCGTGAAACTCGGCGCGCCACAGGATGATTTGGGGCATTTCCTACTTAATCTCCCTAAATCGCATCCACCTCACTCCACCGGAGATGACATGCACAAGCTTCGCAAGGCCGCCGTCCTGGTCGCCGCCCTCACCACCGTCGGCCTCGTGGGCGCGGGCACCGCGCAGGCCGACCAGGGCCCCAAGGGCAACAACATCGACGTGCTGCAGAGCACCAACTGCAAGTCCCACGACCTGAACCTCGACATCCTCGGCGTGGTCGGCATCCTCAACGGCGTCCTCGGCAGCGGCGTCAACGGCGAGGGCGACTCGGGCTCCCAGAGCACGCACCTCGGCTCGACGATGGGCTGCAACAACGCCGCCTTCAGCGGCTGACCGAACGCCTGACGACGCGGGAGCCCAGGCCGGAACGGGCAGGGGCTCCCGCTACCCCGCGCGCAGCATCAACCCGATCCCCACGACCAGCAACCCCGCCGCCACGATGCGCGGTGCCCCGAAGCGCTCCTTGAAGAACACGGCGCCGATCGCGGCGCCGACGATGATCGAGGACTCCCGCAGCGCGGCGATCGGCGCCAGTTCGGCCTTCGTCTGCGCCCACAGCACCAGTGCGTACGCGGCGAAGGACAGTGCGGCGCCCAGCAGTCCCACGCCGGCGAACGGCCGTAGCACCGCGACCGTCTCCCGGCGCCAGCGCCAGACGGCGTACGCGGGCACGGCGATCCCCTGCACCGCCATCAGCCAGGCGATGTACCCGAGGGACGACCCGGAGGCCCGCACTCCCAGCCCGTCCAGCACGGTGTACGCCGCGATGCTCAGCCCGGTCGCCAGCGCCGCGCCGATCGCGGGCCAGTTGGGCCGGTTCCCGCGCAGACCCCACAGCGCGACGCCCGTGAGTCCCGCACAGGACAGGGCGATCCCGGCGGCGGCCCATCCGTCCGGCACCTCGTGGGCGACGAAGGCAGCGACCACGGCGACGACGAGCGGGGCGGTGCCGCGCGCGATGGGGTAGGCCTGCCCGAAGTCGCCCAGCCGGAACGACTTCATGAGCAGCGCGAAGTAGACGATGTGGACGAGGGCCGACGCGAGGAGGTACGGCCAGGCCTCCGCCGCCGGGAATGACCCGAAGGGCGCGAAGGCCAGCCCGATCAGCACCCCGCCGCCCGTGATGAGCGTGAACCCCACCAGCTTGTCGGTGATCCGGTGGGCCAGGGCGTTCCAACTGGCGTGTGTGACCGCCGCGAGCAGGACGGCGGCCGTGACCAGCGGGGTCACGAAGTCCGCGGCTGCTCGCGCACGTCCACGAGAGTGGCGCCGGCCTGGGCGACGAGGTCCTTCGGCGCCATGGGGAACACGGCGTGCGGGTTCCCGGCAGCCGCCCACACGACGTCATGTCCGAGCAGCGAACGGTCCGCGAGCACACGCGTCTTCGTACGGTGCCCGAAGGGCGGCACACCGCCGATCGCGTACCCGGTGGTCTCCCGTACGACGTCGGCGTCGGCCCGCGTGACCTTCTCGGCGCCGAGTTCCTTGCGCACGAGCTCGACGTCGACCCGCGACGCCCCGTCCATCAGCACCAGCACGGGTACGCCGTCGGCGGCGAAGATCAGCGACTTGCAGATCTCGCTGAGCTCACACCCGAGCGCGGCGGCGGCCTCGGCGGCAGTGCGGGTCGCGTCCGGGAAGCGGCGGATCTGGCTGTGCAGTTCGGTGAGGCCGAGTTCACGCAGAGCGTCGTCGAAACGGGTCATGCTGCGCAGGCTAGCGGTCGGATACGTGGCCCACGAACGAATTCCGGGCATGAAGAAGCCGGTGAGGGCACCCCCGTCCCCACGGAGCCCTCACCGGCCGGTCTGCTTCGATCAGACGCGCACCAGCGCGCGGTCCTCGTCGGCGTCCTTGTCCTTGCCCGCGTCGGCCTCCGTGCGCAGGCTCTCGCCCTCCACGTCCACGTTCGGCAGAGCGCGGTCCAGCCACTTCGGCAGCCACCAGGCCTTCTTGCCGAGGAGGGCGAGGACGGCCGGGACGATCGCCATGCGGACCACGAACGCGTCGAAGAGGACAGCGATGGCGAGCCCGAAGCCGATCATCTTGACCATCGACTCGCTGGCGCCGATGAAGCCGGCGAAGACCGCCATCATGATCAGCGCGGCGGCCACGACCACCCGGGCGCTGTGCCGGAACCCGGTCACCACGGCCTGGCTCGGCTTCTCGCCATGCACGTAGGCCTCGCGTATCCGCGTCACCAGGAACACCTCGTAGTCCATGGCCAGTCCGAAGACCACGCCCACCATGAAGATCGGCATCATGGACATGACCGGACCGGTCTCCTCGACCCCGAAGAGGCTCGCGAGCCAGCCCCATTGGAAGACCGCGACGACCGCGCCGAGCGCCGCGAGCACCGACAGCAGGAAGCCGAGGGCCGCCTTCAGCGGGACCAGGATCGAGCGGAACACCAGGATCAGCAGCAGGAAGGCGAGGCCCACCACCAGGATCAGATACGGCACCAGCGCGTCGTTCAGCTTCTGCGAGAAGTCGATGTTCATCGCCGTCGTGCCGGTGACCAGCACGCTCGCGTCCGTGTCGGACTTGATCTCCGCGCCCGCGTCACGGATGGAGTGCACCAGGTCCTCGGTCGAGGCCGACGAGGGCTTGGAGTCGGGGATCACGGTGATCGTCGCCGTGTCGCCCGCCTTGTTGTACGTCGCCGGGGTCACCGTCACGACGTCCTCGAGGCCCTTGATCTCGCTGCTGACGTCGTTGACGACGTTCTTGGGGGCATCGCTGGCCTTGGCGTCGACGACCACCATGAGCGGGCCGTTGAAGCCGGGGCCGAAGCCCTCCGAGAGCAGGTCGTAGGCCCGGCGCTGGGTCGTCGAGGTCGGCTGCGAGCCGTCGTCCGGCAGACCCAGTTCGAGGGAGGTCGCCGGGAGGGCCGCGGCACCGAGGCCGACGACACCGACGAGGAGGACGGCCAGGGGACGGCGTACGACGAAGCTCGCCCAGCGCGTGCCCATGTTCGGCTTGGCCGCAGCGGCGTCGCGCGAAGTGGCCTTGTCCGCGCCGGTTTTGCCCGCGGCCGCCTTCTTGCGGCGTCCGAGGAACTTGCCCTTCTCGCCCGCCGGCTTCACCTTGCGGCCCGCGTAGCCAAGCAGGGCCGGCACCATCGTCAGGGCGATCAGCACCGCGATCACGACCGTTCCGGCGGCGGCGAGGCCCATCTTCGTGAGCATCGGGACGTTGACGACGGCCAGTCCGGCCAGGGCGATCACCACGGTGAGACCGGCGAAGACCACCGCGGAGCCCGCCGTGCCGGTGGCCCGGCCGACCGCCTCCTCGCGGTCGCGGCCCTCGGCCAGTTCGGCGCGGTACCGGGAGACGATGAAGAGCGCGTAGTCGATGCCGACCGCGAGGCCGATCATCATGGCCAGGGTGGAGGTGGTGGAGCCCAGGTCCAGCGCGTTGGCCAGGGCGGTGATCACCGAGACGCCGATGCCGACGCCGATGAGGGCGGTGAGCAGCGGGAGGCCGGCCGCGACCAGCGAGCCGAAGGTGATCACGAGGACGACCGCGGCGACGGCGAGACCGATGACCTCGGAGGCGGCCGCCTCGGGCGCCGCCTGGAGCGCGTCACCGCCGATCTCCACGGTCAGCCCGGCGTCCCGCGCCTGCTGCCCGGCGTCCTCGAGGGCGTCCCTGCTGGCGTCCGTCAGCTCCATGCCGGGGACCTCGTACCGCACGGAGGCGTACGCGATCGTGCCGTTCTTGCTGACGGCGTGCGCCTGGTAGGGGTCGGCGACGGAGACGACCTCGGAGCCGTCGGACAGCTCCTTGACGGCCTTCTCGACGGTCGCCTTGTTGGCGGCGTCCGTCATCTTCTCGCCGTCCGGTGCCTTGAAGACGACACGGGCGGTACCGCCGTCCGCGCTGCTGCCGGGGAAACGCTGTTCGAGCAGGTCGAAAGCCTTCTGCGCCTCCGTGCCCGGAATGGAGAAGGAGGTGGATCCGGCGCTGGGCGCGCTGGCCGCGCCGACGCCCGCGAGCGTCAGCAGCGCGACCCATATGAGGGCGACGAAATGCCGTCGCCTGAAGGCGAGCCGGCCGAGTTTGTAGAGGAACGTGGCCACGAAGGCGTCTCCCGGTCAGGTCGTGGATTGCTTCTGGGCAGGGGTGATCAGCCCGACGACGTGAGCGGTTACGTCAGGTGGAGTGCTTGCTGGGGAGGGAGCTCGTCGGCTGCGGGGACTCGTCAGTCGACGGGGGCGCCGAGGGCGGGGAGGACCACGGCGTCGATGTACGAAAGGATGAACGCCTGGGTGGGCGGCTGCTCGTCGAGCAGCGTGCGGGCGACGAACGCGCCGAGCATCATGTGCATCATGAACCCGGACGCGGGGTTGTCCGCGGCGACCTCGCCCCGGTCGACGGCCCGCTGCAGCAGACGGTGGAACTCCGCGATCTCCGGTTCGATCAGATGCTCACGGAACGCCTGCAGCAGGTCCGGATTGCCGTGGACCGCCATGGCCAGACCCCGCATCAGCGCGGAGTTCTGCTCCATCTCGCAGTCGTCCGAGCGCAGCGTGAGGGCGTGCAGATCGCCCCGGAGGGATCCGGTGTCGATCTCTTCGAGGCCGATGCCGCCCGGCTTGCTGTGCCGCACCGCCTTGGCCACCAGCTCGGCCTTGCCGCCCCACTGGCGGTAGAGGGTGGCCTTGCTGGACCGGGTGCGGGCGGCCACGGCGTCCATGGTCAGGGCGTCGTAGCCGACTTCCCGGAGCAGGTCGAGCACGGCCCCGTACAACTCGGCCTCGCGCTCGGGAGTGATCCGACTGCGACGCGCCGTTGCGACCTCAGTCATGTCTCTCTCCGCCTTCCCGCTCCGAACGACACTGTTTCGTACACGACGAATGTAGCGCACCCCGCAACGAAACGAAACTGTTTCGTTCGTGTTGTGGGTCACCGTACGATCGTCGCGATGTGAGTTGCCGCGATTTGTCACGAGTTGCCTAGGTACGTCCGCAGGAAAAGCATGGGGAGGTGAGCTATCTGCGCCTGCCGCATCTCCATGACGACCTGTTGTGCTTCGTGGCCGAGGACGACCTGTGGCTGGCCCCGCTGGACGGCCGGGGCCGTGCCTGGCGCCTCACCGTGGACCGCGCCAAGACCGGCCACCCCCGCTTCTCGCCCGACGGCCGCCATCTCGCGTACACGAGCTGGCGCAGCCTCGTCCCCGAGATCCATCTGGTCCCGGTGGACGGCGGCCCGGGGGCCCGGCTCACCCACTGGGGCTCGGCGGACACCCGGGTGTGCGGCTGGACGCCCGAGGGCGTGATCCTCGCCGTCGCCTCCCACGGCGAGCCCTTCTCCCACTACACCTTCGCCTACAAGGTCCGCCCCGACGGCGACCCCGGCCGCAAGCTCCCCTGGGGGCCGTGCTCCGACATCCAGGTCGCCGACCTCGACGGCGAGCGCAAGACCCTGCTGCTGACCGGCACCCCACCGCACGAGCCGGCCTCCTGGAAACGCTACCGAGGCGGCGCCACGGGCCGTCTGTGGCTGCACGGCGAGCGCCTGCTCGCGGACATCGGCGGCCATCTCGACTCCCCCATGTTCGTCGGCGGCCGGATCGCCTTCCTCTGCGACCACGAGGGCGTCGGCAACCTCTACTCGTGCGCGTACGACGGCTCCGACCTGCGCCGTCACACCGACCACGACGCCTTCTACGCCCGGCACGCCGCGAGCGACGGCACCCGGGTGGTGTACCAGTGCGCGGGCGACCTGTGGATCGTGGACGACCTCGCCGCCGGCTCCGAGCCGCGCCGACTGGACGTACGGCTGAGCGGGCCGGGCGCGGGCCGCCGCAGGTACCAGGTGCCCGCCGCCCAGCACGTCGACGGCGTCTCCGTGGACGAGACGGGCCGAGCGAGCGCCGTGGTCGTGCGCGGCAGCCTCTACTGGCTCACCCACCGGGACGGCCCGGCCCGCACGATCACCGACACCCCGGGCGTACGGGTCCGGCTCCCGGAGATGCTCGGTTCGGCCGGGCAGGTCGCGTATGTGACGGACGCCGAGGGCGAGGACGCCGTCGAGATCGCGTATCTGCCGCGGGCGACCGGCGACCGCGAGCCGCGCCGACTGGCCTCCGGCGAGCTGGGCCGGGTCCTGGAGATGGTCGCCGACCCGCAGGGCGAGCGCCTCGCCATCGCCGCCCACGACGGACGGCTCCTCCTCCTCGATGCCACCGAGGACTCCAACGGCGAGGTCACCGAGCTGATCCGGTCGGTCAACGGCCCCGTCCGGGACCTGGCCTTCTCCCCGGACGGCTCCTGGCTGACCTGGTCGCACCCCGGGATCGGCCGCTCCCTGCGCCAGATCAAGCTGGCCCGTATAAGGGACAGCCTGATCGTCGACGTCACGGGCGGCCGCTTCGAGGACGAGAACCCGGTGTTCACCCGGGACGGCCGCTACCTCGCCTTCCTCTCCTGGCGGGGCTTCGACCCGGTCTACGACGTCCACACCGGCGACCTCTCCTTCCCCCTGGGCTGCCGCCCCTACCTCGTCCCCCTCTCCTC
>NZ_JAKEIP010000308.1 GCF_021474425.1 Streptomyces muensis
CCCACCCTCCAGGTACGCCCCCCGAACCCGGACGCCTTCGGCCAGGACGCCGACGGCGCCCCCGTCCTCGTACAGGCAAACGTCACGTCACTGCTGTGCGTGCCGGTGCTGGTCGGGGGCGCCGTACAGGGCGTCCTCACGCTCTTCCGCTGCGGAGCCCGCCTCGCCTTCTCAATGGCAGAGGCCAAGGCCCTGGACACGATGTCCCGCCACATATCACTGGCGGTGTCGGCAACCTCCTAAGGGGCGCGGGGCTGTGTCGATGTGCGTCTCCGCCGCGTGGGCGCGACAAGCCACATACAGCCCGCACCCCGCAGACAACCTCACCCCCACGGCGTCACCCGGCACTGAGAACCTGCTCCCGCACCCGGCTGCAGCACCGGCTGATCAGCCGGGACACATGCATCTGCGAGATCCCCAGCTGCTCCGCGATCCGGCTCTGCGTCATGTCCCCGAAGAACCGCATGTACAGAATCGCCCGCTCCCGCTCGGGCAGCGCGGCCAGCCGGGGCGCGACCGCCTCCCGGTCCACGACCGTGTCCAGCGCGGGATCGGCGGAGCCCAGCGCGTCGCTCAGCGAGTACCCGTCCTCGCTGCCGGGCAGCTCCGCGTCCAGCGACAGCGCGGTGAAACTCTCCAGCGCCTCCAGGCCGACCTTGACGTCGGCCTCGCTCATGTCCGCGTGCGCGGCGATCTCGGCGACCGTGGGCCGCCGGCCGGAGACGGTCTGGAGGTCCTGGACGGCGAACCGGACACGGTTGCGCAGGTCCTGCACCCGGCGCGGCACATGCAGCGTCCACATGTGGTCGCGGAAGTGCCGCTTGATCTCGCCGGTGATGGTGGGCACGGCGTAGCTCTCGAAGGCGTTGCCGCGCTCGGGGTCGTAGCGGTCGACGGCCTTGACCAGGCCGAGGGCGGCGACCTGCCGCAGGTCGTCGAAGCTCTCACCGCGGCTGCGGAACCGTCCGGCGAGCCGGTCGGCCATGGGCAGCCAGGCCTCGACGATCCGCTCGCGGAGGGCGTCGCGCTGCCGGCCCTCGGGCAGGGTGGCGAGCCTGCGGAAGTCCTCCGCGGTGTCGGGGGCGTCGTCGTGGGGGTGGTGCTTCGCGCTCACTGAAGTGGGCATCGTGCGTCGCAACTCCCTTGGTTGTGCTCTGGCTTGGACGGTCACCGTGGGAGTGCGGGCGCGCACCGGAGCCGGACACACCCGTGGCGGGGGATCCCCGCTCCCACGGACGTGCCTCCTGTCCGAAGCACTGTTTGTTCGCCTGCCCCCGCCCCTGGCCCGCAAACACCCGCTCAGGTTTTCCACCGGCCCGCAGGGTCACTCGTAGCGGTGCCGCGCAGTTCCCCGGAGCCCAGGAGGTCCCGCACATGAGCACCAAGGTCGCCGACCACGTCCTGCAGCGTCTGCGTGAGTGGGGTGTGGAGCACGTCTTCGGCTATCCCGGCGACGGCATCAACGGCCTGCTCGCCGCCTGGGGCCGCGCCGACAACCAGCCCCGTTTCATCCAGTCCCGGCACGAGGAGATGTCCGCGTTCCAGGCGGTCGGTTACGCCAAGTTCAGCAGCCGTCTCGGAGTGTGCGCGGCGACGTCCGGGCCGGGCGCGATCCATCTGCTGAACGGCCTGTACGACGCCAAGCTCGACCATGTCCCGGTGCTGGCGATCGTCGGCCAGACGCATCGCACCGCGATGGGCGGTTCGTACCAGCAGGAGGTGGACCTGCACACGCTGTTCAAGGACGTCGCCTCGGACTTCGTGGAGACGGTGACGGTCCCCGAGCAGCTGCCGAACGTCCTGGACCGGGCGATCCGCACCGCGTACGCGCGCCGCGCGCCCACGGCGGTCATCATCCCGGGCGATGTCCAGGAGCTGGACTACTCGCCGCCCACGCACGAGTTCAAGATGGTGCCCTCCAGCCTGGACCGCAGCAGCTGGACGGCGCTCCCCTCGGACGACTCGGTGCGCCGCGCGGCCGAGATCCTCAACACCGGTGACAAGGTGGCGATCCTGGTCGGCCAGGGCGCGTCCGGCGCGCGGGCCGAGGTGGAGCGGATCGCCGGGCTGCTGGGTGCCGGCGTGGCCAAGGCGCTGCTCGGCAAGGACGTCCTGAGCGACGAACTGCCGTATGTCACCGGCTCGATCGGTCTGCTGGGCACGCGTCCGTCGTACGAGCTCATGCGGGACTGCGACACGCTGCTGACGATCGGATCGTCCTTCCCGTACACGCAGTTCCTGCCGGACTTCGACAAGGCGCGGGGCGTGCAGATCGACATCGACCCGCACATGGTCGGGATGCGCTATCCGTACGAGGTGAATCTCGTCGGCGACGCGAAGGCGACGCTGGAGCGGCTGATCCCGCTGATCGAGTCCGAGGAGCGCGGCCGCGAGTGGTACGACACGGTGTGCGACAACGTGGCGCGCTGGCGTGAGGTCATGGAGCGGCGGGCGAACCTGTCGGCCGACCCGATCAACCCGGAGTACGTCGCCCGCACGCTGGACCCGCTGCTCCCCGAGAACGCGATCGTGTCCTCCGACTCGGGTTCGGCGGCGAACTGGTACGCCCGCCATCTGACGATGCGGCCCGGCATGCGCTCGTCGCTGTCCGGGACGCTGGCGACGATGGGCTGCGGGGTGCCGTACGCGATCGGCGCCAAGTTCGCCCATCCGGACCGTCCGGCCATCGCGCTGGTCGGGGACGGCGCGATGCAGATGAACGGCCTGGCGGAGCTGATCACGGCGGCGAAGTACAAGGACCTGTGGGAGGACCCGCGGCTGGTCGTGGCCGTGTGGAACAACCACGACCTGAACCAGGTCACCTGGGAGATGCGGGCCATGGAGGGCGCCCCGTCGTTCCTGCCGTCCCAGGAGATCCCGGACGTGCAGTACGCCGCGTTCGCCCGCTCCCTCGGTCTGACCGGCATCCGCGTCGAGAAGCCCGAGGACGTCGAGGCGGGCTGGCGCGCGGGCCTGGAGGCGGACGGCCCCGCGGTGATCGAGTTCCTCACCGACCCCGCCGTACCGCCGATCCCGCCGCATGCCACCTGGGAGCAGATGGAGGCCACGGCCTCGTCGATCCTGAAGGGGGACGCGGATCGCGGGTCGATGGTCAGGCAGGGGTTCAAGGCGAAGATGCAGGAGTTCCTGCCGGGGCGGGACAAGAAGGGCGACTGAGACGGGAGGTACCGGGAGGTACCCGGGCGGCGCCTAGTGGACCGGCGCCGCCCCCTCCGGCCGGTCGGTGTCTTCCGGTTCCCTCGGCAGCAGCACATCCTCGTAGCGGCCCAGTGCCAGCACGACGCCGAGCATGACAAGTGGGAGCAGCACAGCCAGCAGTGCCATGACCTGGTCCTTCCCCGGAGCAGAACGTGCGTGGGGGGTAAGGAGCCGGGTCTCCCTCCTTCCGCCGCGCAAACCCTGTGTCGCCCCCGGATGTGCGGGTACGCGGTGCGCACGCCGAAGATCTGGAGGGAGTCATGCAGCGAGGCAGTGACCGGCTGAGCGTCCACCGTGACGACGAGATGAAGCACGAACTCCAGGGCCTGCTGCGGTCCGGGCACCCCACCCGGACGGAGGAGTGGCACGACCCGGAGCCGACCGCCGACGACGATCCGCAGGTCGCGCACGGGCCCGTGGGGTGGCCGGGACCGTCGGCGGCGTCCCTGGAGACGGTCCGGCTGGAGCTGGCGCGGATTCTGGGCCGCAGCTCCTTCCCGGCGAGTCCCCGGGAGCTGACCACGGCATTGCGCCGCGGGTACGCGCCGGACGCCCTGGTGGAGTCGCTGGAGCGCCTGCCGCGCTCGACGCGCTACGCCAACGTCCAGGAGCTGGCCGAGGCCCTGACCGGGGCCGGGGAACGCAGGAGGGCCCGGGATGGCTGATTTCGTGAGGGATGTCATGACGCCGGGTGTGGTCGCCGTCCGCCCGGACGCCTCGCTCGTCGAGGCGGCGCAGCTGATGCGGGCGCAGGACATCGGGGATGTCGTGGTGGCCGACGGGCAGGACGTCGTGGGCGTGCTCACCGACCGTGACATCACGGTGCGCGCGGTGGCGGAGGGCGCCGACCCGCTGACGGTGAGCGCCCGGTCGGTGTGCAGCCGGGACCCGGTGCTGATCGACCCGGGCGAGCGGGTGTCCGTCGCGGTCGCGTTGATGCGGGAGCACGCCGTACGGCGGCTGCCGGTCGTCGAGGACGGGCTGCCGGTCGGCGTCGTCAGCCTCGGGGACCTCGCCCAGACACAGGATCCCGACTCCGCGCTGGCCGAGATCAGCCGTGCGGCCCCGGGCGAGTGACCGGATGAGTGATCGGATGAGCCGGGACCAGGCCGCCGAGATCAGCGCCTCCGGTGTCACCGTCGACGTCGGCGACGCCACCGTCCGCTATCTGCTCTACGGGCTGCTGCCCAGCTGGTTCGTGCCGGGCGTCGCCGACTGGTGGATGCACCGCCGGACCCGGATCGAGGAGACGGCAGGCGTCAAGGAGTCACTGATCCACTCTCTGATGATGACCGAGGTCGGCATCCCCATCGCGCTGACCCTGCGCCACGAGGTCAACCCGCTGCTGCTGAGCGTGCAGCTGGGCGCGACGGCGGCGCACGAGGCGACCGCGCTGTGGGACGTGCGGACGGCCGTGGACAGCGACCGCGAGGTCAGGCCGGTCGAGCAGCACATCCACAGCTTCCTGGAGGCGCTGCCGTTCGGCGCGCTGTCGGCGCTGATGTGTCTGCACGCCGACCAGGTGAGGTCCCTGCTGCGCGGCGGCCGGGGCGATCCCGGTGCGTGGCGTCTCGTCCCGCGCCGGCGACCGCTGTCCCGGGGCTATCTCGCGGGCATCGGCGTCGCGATCGGGGCCTGTGTGCTGCTGCCGTACGGCGAGGAGCTGTGGCGCTGCGCGCGGGCCCGCCGGCGGGACAGGAAGCGCTCCACGAGTTCCACGAGCGACGAGGCCCGCTTCAGGGCCACGGAAGGACATTGAGACATCATGCGTATCGCATTTCTGACCGCACCCGAGGGCGTCGAGCAGATCGAGCTCACCGACCCGTGGCAGGCCGTGGTGAACGCGGGGCACGAGCCGGTGCTGGTGTCGACGAAGCCGGGCAAGATCCAGGCGTTCCACCATCTCGACAAGGCGGACACCTTCCCCGTGCAGGAGGTCGTGGGCGAGACGTCCGCGGACTCCTTCGACGCGCTGGTCCTGCCGGGCGGCGTCGCCAACCCGGACTATCTGCGGATGAACAGCAAGGCCGTCGGGTTCGTGCGGGACTTCTTCGAGCAGGGGCGGCCGGTCGCCTCGATCTGCCATGCCGCGTGGACGCTGGTGGAGGCGGACGTCGTACGCGGCCGGGTGCTGACCTCCTGGCCGAGCCTGCGGACGGACATCCGCAACGCGGGCGGCACCTGGGTGGACGAGCAGGTGCGGATCTGCGACCACGGCGCCAACAAGCTGGTCACCAGCCGTAAGCCGGACGATCTGAAGGCGTTCTGCGAGACGTTCCTCGAGGTGTTCGCCAGGGAGTCCAGGAGGGAGGCCGTCTGATGGGGGACCGCAAGCAGGAGCAGCGGGAGGCCTTCCGGGCGGACGACCCCACGGTCGGGCCGCTCACCACCGACCAGGGCGTGGAGGTCGACCACACCGACGACTCGCTCGCCGCCGGCGAACGCGGGCCGACCCTGATGGAGGACTTCCACTTCCGGGAGAAGCTCACCCACTTCGACCACGAGCGGATCCCGGAGCGGGTGGTGCACGCGCGGGGCGCGGGCGCGTACGGCTACTTCGAACCGTACGAGTCCTGCGCGGCGTTCACCCGCGCGGCCTTCCTCCAGGACCCGTCCGTGCAGACCCCGGTGTTCGTCCGGTTCTCCACGGTGCAGGGGCCGAGGGGCTCGGCGGACACCGTGCGGGACGTGCGCGGATTCGCGACCAAGTTCTACACCTCGGAGGGGAACTACGACCTGGTCGGGAACAACTTTCCGGTCTTCTTCATCCAGGACGGCATCAAGTTCCCCGACTTCGTGCACGCGGTGAAGCCCGAGCCGCACAACGACATTCCCACCGGTGCCTCCGCGCACGACACCCTGTGGGACTTCGTGTCGCTGCAGCCGGAGACACTGCACGCGATCATGTGGCTGATGTCGGACCGGGCGATCCCGCGCAGCTACCGCATGATGCAGGGCTTCGGTGTGCACACGTTCCGGTTCGTGAACGCGGACGGGAAGGGCACGTTCGTGAAGTTCCACTGGAAGCCGCGGCTGGGTGTGCAGTCGCTGGTGTGGGACGAGGCGCAGGAGTGCCAGGGCCGCGACCCGGACTTCAACCGGCGTGACCTGTGGGACGCGATCGAGGCGGGCGAGTACCCGGAGTGGGAGCTCGGCGTCCAACTCGTCGCGGAGGAGGACGAGTTCGCCTTCGACTTCGACCTTCTCGACGCCACGAAGATCATCCCGGAGGAGCAGGTGCCGGTCCGCCCGATCGGCCGGATGGTGCTGAACCGCAACCCGGAGAATTTCTTCGCCGAGACCGAGCAGGTCGCCTTCCACACGGCGAACGTCGTCCCCGGTATCGACTTCACCAACGACCCGCTGCTCCAGGCCCGCAACTTCTCCTACCTGGACACCCAGTTGATCCGGCTGGGCGGCCCCAACTTCGCCCAGCTGCCGGTGAACCGCCCGGTGGCCCCCGTACGCACCAACCAGCGCGACGGCTACCACCAGAGCGCGCTGCACGGCGGCACGAACTACTTCCCGAACTCCCTCGGCGGCGGCTGCCCCGCGCACGCCGGTGCCGACGGCCACGCGTACACGCACTACGCCGAACGCGTCGACGGCGCCAAGATCCGGCGCCGCAGCCCCAGTTTCCAGGACCACTACAGCCAGCCGGCGATGTTCTGGAACAGCATGGCGGACTGGGAGAAGCAGCACATCGTCGCGGCGTTCCGGTTCGAGCTCGGCAAGGTGGGCGTCAAGGAGGTACGGGCCCGTACGGTGGAGCATCTCGCCCAGGTGAACGGCGATCTGGCGACTCAGGTGGCGCGCGGCATCGGGGTTCCGGAGCCGTCCGCGACGGAGGCGGCGGACAAGCTGACCTCCCCCGCCCTGAGCCTGGAGTCGCAGCGCGGCGACGGCTCGATCCGCACCCGGCACATCGCGGTCCTGGTCACGGACGGCGTCGACACCGCGCAGGTCGACTCGGTGCGGGAGGCGCTCACGGCCGAGGGCGCGATCGTGGAGGCGCTGGCGCCGACGGACGGCTCGGTCGCCGGTGCCCACGGCGACCGGTGCGAGGTGGACCGCGCCCTGCCGACGGTCGCCTCCGTGCTGTACGACGCCGTACTGCTGCCCGGCGGCCCGCACGGCACCCCGCCCACGGCCGCCGACCAGGACGCGATGCGCTTCGTGCGGGACGCCTTCCGGCACGGCAAGCCGGTCGGCGCGCTCGGCTCCGGCGTGGGCGTCCTGGCCTCGCTGGAGCCGGAAGGCGTACGACTGTCCGCCGAGTTCCATCACACGGTGTCCGACCAGGGCGTGGTGACGGACACCTCGCCGGGCCCGGCGAGCGCGGACTTCGTGGCGGCCTTCAAGGCCGCGGTGTCGGCCCACCGCCACTGGGGGCGTCCGCCGGTGGGGTGCTGAGCCGGCGGGTTCGCGAGCCGAGCCGGGCCGCGTTCGCGAGCCGTGCTGAGCGCCGAGTGCGCGAGCCGTGCTGAGCGGGGTGTGCGGGGCACGCCCCGCTCAGCACGCGCCGCGGTCGCGGGCGCCCTCGCGGGTGCGGCCCGCGGCCACCGTGCGGCGCGGGTTGCGGCGCAGGTATTCGCCCTCCAGCTGCGCCATGCGTTCGTTGTGGGCCCGCAGCGCGTCGTTCGAGCCGTACAGCAGCGTGTCGTGACGCGTCCGGTGGATGGTCTCCAGCTCCTTCATGAGCTGCTGGTCGTCCAGCCGGCTGGGGTCGACTCCGGTCATCGTGGTGCCCCGCTCGTCGTGTTCAATCATGCGGTCCGGGTACCCGCCCGGGGAGCACACAGCACCCGAGCGGCGTACGGGAGAGACAGACCATGGATCTCGCCTTCCTGAACCCACTGTACGAACACCCCGGGCCTTGGGCCTCCGTATACGTGGACACCTCCCGGCACACGGAGGACACCCCGCACGAGCGGCACCTGACGGCTCGGGCCCTGTCCCGGGAACTGGCCGGGCAGGGCGCCGACGACGCAACCTGCCGGGCCGTGCGCGGCGCGCTGGAGGCACTGGCGCACTCCTCCGAACCGCACGGCCGGGCGATCTTCGCCCGAGCGGGTGAGGTGGTCCTCGATCCGCCGCTGGCCCGCGCCCCGCTGCGCGACAGCGCCCACTGGGCCCCGCTGCCGCACACCGCGCCGCTGCTGGAGCTGGCGGGCGAGGACCCGGTCTGTGTGGTGGCCTACGTCGACCGCCGGGGCGCCGCCTTCGAGCTGCGCACCGCGCTGGGCCGGCAGGACGTCGGTACGGTCACCGGGCGGCAGCATCCGATCCACCGGACGAGCACGGTCGACTGGTCCGAGCGGCACTTCCAGCTCAAGGTGGAGAACACCTGGGAGCACAACGCCGCCGAGATCGCCGACGCGCTCACCGTCTGCCAGGAGGAGACGCGGGCCGATCTGCTGATCCTCGTGGGTGACGACCGGGAGCGTCGTGCTGTCCACGAACGGTTGCCGCGGCGGCTGCACGACCTCGTGGTCGAGGCCCCGCACGGGAGCGGTAGCCGGCTGCTCGACGAGGATGTCGAACGGGTGCGGGAGGAGCATGTGCGGCAGCGGGCGGTGCGGGAGGTGGAGCGGTTTCTCGCGGCGCGTGAGCCGGGGGGCGAGGGGCGGCGT
>NZ_JAKEIP010000309.1 GCF_021474425.1 Streptomyces muensis
GGGCCGAGTAGGCCGGGGGGCCGCCGAGGCCGGGGGCCGAGTAGGCCGGGGGGAGGCCGCCTAGGCCGGGAGGCGCCGACGCCGGGAGGCCAGGAGGCGCCGAGACCGGGAGGCCAGGAGGCGCCGAGGCCGGAAGGCGGGGGTACCACCGACGGCGCGGAGATGAGCCGCCCGGCTGGGGGCCACGGCGCCGATGGCCCGGCCGCGGCGCGAACACAGTCGGCCGGCTGCGCCTGGCCAGGGCCGGTAACCCGACCACGGCACGAACGATCAGCCACCCGGCTGCGTCGGCCGGGACCGGCAGTCGAACGCGGCACGAACGAGCAGCCAACCGGCTGCGCCGGCCCGGGATTGACCATCCGACCACGCTCCGGCTGTGGCCCCGCCGATCGCCGGGCGACCGTGAGTGCGGTCGGCAGGCAGGGCGGGGCCGGCGTCAGGCCGGGCTCGGGGGCGTTCCTCCGGCTTGTTGGCGGCGCCGCGGGGTCAGCCCTTGAAGGGCGGTTGGGGTAGGCCCTTGCCCGCGTTCGGGATCACGAAGAGGGAGCCGGCCAGGGCGGGTGGGGACGTGAGGCCGACTCGGGCCGTGGTGATGTAGAGGTCGGTCAGGTCGGGGCCGGCGAAGGTGCAGGCCGTGACCCGGGGGACGGGGAGGGGGATCACGCGGTCCAGGGCGCCGGCCGGCGTGTAGCGGCGTACGGACGCGCCCTCCCACAGGGCGACCCAGACACAGCCCTCGGCGTCGACGGTGAGGCCGTCGGGGAACCCCGCGCCGTCCTCGATCTCAACGAGAGGGCGGCGGTTCACGGCGCCGTCGCCGGTGAAGTCGAAGACGTCGACGCGGCGGGTCGGCGAGTCGACGTAGTACATGAGGCTGCCGTCCGGGCTCCAGCCCGTGCCGTTGCTGACCGCCACGTCGTCGAGGACGACGTCGACCGTGCCGTCACCGGTGATCCGGGACAGCGTGCCGCCGCCCGGCGCCTCGTCGTAGCGCATGGTGCCGGCCCACAGGGAACCGTCGGGCGCGACGGCCGCGTCGTTGGCGCGACGTCCGGCGACGGGCTCGTGGTGCAGCCAGCGGAAGGTGTCGTCGGGGTCGAGCAGCCCGACGCCGTCCCGCAGGTTCAGCACCAGGCCGCCGCCGGCGCGCGGCTTGACGGCGCCGACGTGCTGCGGTGTCGTACGGACCGAGCGACGGCCCGAGACGGGGTCGTACGTGTGGATCCGGGACCCCAGGATGTCGATCCAGATCAGCCGCCCGCTCGCCGGGTCCCAGGTCGGGCCCTCACCGAGCTCCGCCTCCGCCCGTACCGCCACCTCGTACGCGGTCGTCATGCCACGCTCCGGTGTCCGAGCCGCTCCGACAGTTCGGCGGCGCCCTTGGCGGCGAGCTGCTCCAGCTCGGCGCGCCGGTCGTCGCTCCAGCGGATCATGGGCACGGAGATGGAGAGCGCGGCGACGACCTGGCCCGTGCGGTCCCGTACGGGCGCGGCGACGCAGGACACGTCCGGGTTGGACTCCTGGCGTTCCACGGCGATCCCCCGCTGCCGGATCCCGGCGAGGGCCTCGCGCAGGGCGCCCGGGTCGGTGATGCTGTTGGGTGTCATGGCGATGAGCTCGGCGTCGTCCGGGACACGGGAGGAGAGCTCCGGCTCGGGCAGGGAGGCCAGCAGCATCTTGCCGACGGACGTGCAGTGGGCGGGCAGCCGCCGCCCGGCGGCGGACACCATGCGCACCGCGTGCGTCGAGTCCACCTTGGCGATGTAGATGACGTCCGTGCCCTCCAGGATCGCCACGTGCACGGTCTCGTCGCAGGTCTCGGCGACGGACCGGGCGACCTGCTGCCCCTCGGCCGCGAGGTCGAGCTGCTCGGCGTACCGGCTGCCGAGCTGGTACGGCCGTACGCCCAGGCGGTACCGTCCCGGCTGGCCGGGGACCTGGACGATGTACGACCGGGCTGCGAGTGTGGTGACCAGCTCGTGCACGGTGGTGCGCGGCAGCTGGAGCTTGCGCACGATGTCGGGGGCGGACAGCGTGCCGTCCCCGTCGAGGAAGAGCTCGAGAATGTCGAGAGCCCGGGTCACGGCTGGTACGAGGCGTCCCACGTCCGGCATCCTCCCTTGGATGTCAGGCTGCGTTCGAAATTTCAACAGCCGATCGGAATAACGAACACAGGCTACTCAACTTGCGTTTCCCCCGGCAATGGCCTTGCGCGGACCGCCTCGAAAGCTCCGCGAGCGTGGCGGACGACCAGTACCGTTTCACGTGTGCGACACGTCACACTCTGCCGCAAGGGGAGGGATCCGGGGCCGTCGCGTACGCACGCGCCCCCGGGTGAGCGATTTGGGGGGTTCTGTGCACGACATGGTCATGGGCTCGAACGTGACGCTGACGGCCCTGAGCGAAGACGTCGGCTCGGTGATCGTCAGCCTGGGCTGGGTCAGCCCGACCGGCGAGGGGGACGCCGATGTGTCCGTCTTACTGCTGGACGCCAAGGGCAAGGTCCGCAGCGACGCCGACTTCTACTTCTACAACAACCCGGTGGCCGCCGACGGAAGCGTGCAGCTGCTGGGGAAGACACCGACGGAGGACGGCAACGAGGACCGGATCTCCTTCGACCTGACCGCGGTCCCACCGGACGTCGAACGGATCGTCGTGGCCGCCAGCCGCTACGACGGAGCCCGCTTCGCGGAACTGGAGAACGTTCAGCTGAGGCTGGCCGACGCGGCCGGTGAGAGCCTGCTCCGCTTCGCCGTGGGCGACGCCGGACCGGTGAGCGCGATCATCTTCGGCGAGCTGTACCGGCGCGGGGCGGACTGGAAGTTCCGTGCCGTCGGACAGGGCTACGACTCCGGTCTTGCGGGGCTGGCGACGGACTTCGGGGTCGATGTCGACGACGACGCGGCCGAGACGGAGAGCGCCGCGACACCGGAGGAGACGGCCGCGGACACCGTGCCCGCGCCGACGCTGGACGCGGTGCCGGCTCCGCGCCAGTCCGTCGACGAGGCCGGACCCCGCAGACCCGCCGCCCGGCCCCGCACGGCGAAGAAGCGGGTCTCCCCGCCCAGCACCCCGCCGAAGTCCCTGGCGGAGAACGACTCCTGGAAGCCCGCCAGGCTCTTCCCCGTCTCGGCGCTCAAGAGCGACCGGGACCGGGAGACGCGCGCCACCTCGGTGCTGCTGTCGGTCATGGCCCAGGTGCCGAGGTTCGGCAGACGGCTCACCGCCGCGTTCGGGGCACCCTCCGGCCGTATGGAGACGTTCACCGAGGTGGCCCTGCCCCACGGCGACACACCCCGGCGCCCCGACGGAGTGATCCGCATCGAGCGGGCCGGCAAGCTGTGGACGGCGCTCGTCGAGACCAAGACCAACGGCAACGCCCTCAAGGACGACCAGGTGCAGGCGTACATGGACATCGCCGCACGGCGTGGCTACGAGGCCGTGATCACCGTGTCGAACGACGTCGCGCTGGAAGGCAGCCCGCTGGTCGACGTCAAGATCGACCGGCGCCGCAAGCACAAGGTGGCGCTCTGGCACCTGTCGTGGGCCGAGGTGGCCCATCAGGCACAGCTGCTCATCCGGCACGAAGGCGTCGGCAACGCGGCACGCACCTGGCTGCTCCAGGAACTGCTGCACTACCTCCAGCACGAGAACTCCGGTTGCCACGGATTCCAGAACATGGGCTCGGCATGGGTGCCGGTACGCAACGGCATCGGCGACGAGACCCTGTGCCAGGGCGACCCGCGCGCCCTCGAGGTGGTCGAGAACTGGGAGCGGCTCATCCGCCAGGTGTGTCTGAGGCTCGGCGGTGAACTGGGGCAGAAGGTGCTGCCGGCCCAGCGCACCAGACGCGGCACCGACCCCGGAACACGCCGCGTCCAGCTGGCCGACCAACTGTGCCGGGAGGGAAGGCTCCAGGCGGAGCTCCGGGTGGAGCAGGCCCCGGGGCTGCTGGCGATCAGCGCCGATCTGCGCACCGGCAAGCTGCGTACGTCCGTCGAGATCCCCGCACCCGAGCAGGGCTATCCCCTGACCTGGGCCAAGCGCCTGGTCCGCCGTCTCGCCGAGGCACCGGCGGACCTGCATGTCGAAACCCTGGTGGAAGGCGAGACGGGCGGTCCCCGGGGCACTCTGGAACGGCTGCGGCCCGAGCCGGCGGACATGCTGCCCAAGGGCGGCGCCACCCGCATCACCGGCTTCCGCCTCTCCCTCTTCAAGAGCATGGGCAGCACCCGGGGCAACACCGAGTCCGGCTTCATCCGCAGCGTGGACGACGCGGTGCACCGCTTCTACACCACCGTGGTGGTCCACCTGGACCGGCCGGCCCCGCGACGGACCGCGCCGAAGGAACCCGCCGGGGCATAGGCCGTGTCCGCAGGAGCAGCCCGGGTGCCGCCGGATACGCCCACGCAAGTACACCGGGTTACTCCCGCTGTCAGACGTGCTCGCCGCCCGCGCCCGGCACGGTGTTGTCCATGTCTTCCACGACCTCTTCCGCGTCCGCCAGGAAACTGAGCCGTCCCGTCCGCCGGGCCGTCCTCGTCGTCCATGTCGTCGCCTCCGCCGGCTGGCTCGGGCTCTCGCTCGGGCTGCTGGCGCTCGCGGTCACCGCGGCCGGCACCGGGTCCGCGGTGACGGTGGAGGCGTCCGTACGGGCGATGAAGCTGTTCGCGGACTGGCTGCTGCTGCCGGTCGCGTTCCTCACGCTGGTCAGCGGGCTGGTGCTGTCCCTGGGGACGCAGTGGGGGCTGGCGCGCCATCGGTGGGTGTACGTCAAGTTCTGGCTGACCCTCGCCACGACCACCGCCACGGCCTTCGCCCTGCGCCCCGGCCTTGGCTCCACCGTGGCCGCCGTCGCCGCGGGCGAGCCGTTGCCCGATGCCACGGACCTGATGATGGGGCCGATCGTGTCGCTGTCCGCGTATGTCTTCATGACGGTGATCTCGGTGCTCAAGCCCTGGGGGCTGACGCGCCGCGGACGCAGGCTGCGCGCCAACGCCCGCAAGCCGGTGCGGCAGCCTGCCGAGCGCACCCGTCAGGCCGCCTGAGCCATGGGCAACCTCCACCGCCCCGGCGGCGACCAACAGGTGAAGTCCCGTCCCCCACCAAGGGAGTTCACCATGCGCACCCCCCTGGCACGTCTCGGTGCCGTACTCGCCGCGGTCATCGCGTTGATCGCCGCGCCCGCCGTCACCGCGGCTCCCGCCCGGGCCGCCACTCAGGCGGCCGACCAGTGGAACCCGCCCGCCGGCCTCGTCCAGCCGCTCGGCGAGGTCTGGAACCACGTCGAGTCGACCTACCCCGACCTCTACGGCTTCCGGAACTACGGCTGGGACCAGGTCATGGCCAACCGGGGCAGCGTCAACTACTGCGTCCGCTGGGAGTCCGACGCCCCGGTCAGCGCCGCCCTGCGCGACCGGATCCATGCCGCGCTGAAGAAGCAGTTCGGAAAGTGGATGGCCGCGATGGTCGAGAGCGACGGGACCGGTCACAACGCCTGGCCGTACACCGACGTGCCCGTCAACATCGTCGGCTGGGCCGTCAAGAACCGGTCCACCCTGCAGTGGAGCGACAACTCCGTCGACATCTACGCCGGAGTGCTCGACGGGGCCGGCGCCCCGCAGTGCGCCCCCGACTGCGGCCGCTTCTTCCACCAGGACGGCAACTACTCCAAGTGCCCGGGCGGCGCGGCGCGCCACTACGACCAGTCGCTGTGGCTGACCAAGGGCTTCCAGGGCGGGGCCGGCGGTGACTGGGGGCAGCGGGTCGGGCAGGAGTACTTCACCTCCGCGCTCGGCCAGGAGAACATCCACATCTATCTGCACGAGGTCGGCCACACCTTCGGCCTCGACGATTTCTACGACTGGTCTCCGACCGGTCAGTGCTGCTTCCTGATGAAGGCCGGATCCGCCGCGCAGATCACCGAGTTCGACAAGTGGATGTTCCGGGACTTCTGGCACCATCTGAAGAGCCGCTCCGGCCTTTGAGCCCGGCCCGTCCCCGTTCGCCTGTTCGGTGAACGAGGTGCTACCGGTGCCCCTCCCCCAGCGCCCCCCTCAACCGCTGTGCCCGCAATACCAGTTCCAGCTCGAACCGGCGGTCCGGGTCGTCCATCTCGTCGCCCCACAATTCCCGGATCTGCCGCAGCCGATAGCGGACCGTCTGGGGATGGACCCCCAGGCGGGCCGCCACCTCCGGCGCCCCGCCCCTCGTCTCCAGCCACGCCAGTAACGTCTCCGCGAGCCGTCGACCGTGGGTGGGGCCGCAGTGCCGCAGCGGGGCGAGGCAGCGCACCGCGAGGTCGTCGATCAGTTCCTCGGGCTGGAGGAGGACCAGTGCCTCGGTGTGCTCGGTGCAGTACAGGACGTCCCCGGCCGGGAGCAGGCGGCGTTCCATGAGGCGTACGGCCGCCTCGGCCCAGCGCAGCGACTTCGCGGCGTCGGCCAGCGGGACGGGCGGGCCGATGGCGCCGGACCAGCCGGTCAGGGCCCGGTGGAGGAGTTCGGGGCGGCCGCCGGCGTCCGGTTCGGGGACGACCATGCGCGGCTGCTCGTACTCCATGTCGAGCAGCACGCCCTGTCCCACGGCCGGTGCCATCGCCTCGCGGGCCGGGCGCAGGAGGACCCCGACGGCGACCTTCTCGGGCAGGGGCCAGCCGATCCGGGCCGCCCGTTCGGTCAGGGCGTCCGCCGGGTCGCCCCGGTGGTGTTCGGCCAACAGCAGTTCCATCAGGCGGCGTTGGAGGCGTAAGCGCTCGCCGGCCTGGCGTGCGGCCGCCTCCGCGTAGCCGCGCACCGACTGGTCGACGAGGCCGTCCAGGTACTCGTAGCCAGCGTCCACCAGCTCGTACATCGCGGGCGGCGGTATGTCGACGCGCTGCCCGATCTCGGCGAAACGGCGCCAGGCCAGTCGTACGCCCATCCGGTAGATCGCCTGGAGCGAGTCCAGGGAACGGCCGTTGAGGCCCTCGCCGCGGCCGAAGTCCTGGAAGACGCCGGGCGGGACGGTCGGACGGCCCTCCGAGGTCTCCAGGTGCTGGACGAAGACCTCGATGGCGCGGCGGATGCCGACCAGGGCCATCGGTTCGCCCGACTCGTCCAGGACCAGCGGCAGATGCGGGTACTCGCGGCGGATCTCGCGCAGGATCTCCTCGGCGAGCGCCGGGGCGTCCGCCATCGCCAGCTCCGCGAAACGGCGGACCTGGAAGCGGGGTACGTCCCGCCAGGCCGAGCGGACGGCGGCGGGCGAGACCGGGGCGGGAGTGGCGGAGGTGGCGGGGGTCGCGGCCACGGTCAACTCCCCTGGCCCGCTTGCTCGTAGGTGATCAATGGCGTGTTGGGCTGGTCGGGCGTCGCTTCCAGCAGCGCGACGACGCCGAGCGCGGCGCCCACCGCGAGTACGGCGGCGAGCGCGACGGTCAGCGCGGCGGCGAGCAGTCTGGACATCGCAGGGTCAGCCTCTCTGCATCCGGAGGTCGTCCCCACCCCGGTGGTGCCAGCCTGGACCCGGTCCACCCCTGCCTGTCGCCTTCAGTCTCGACAAGCCGGGTCGGCCCGTCAAGACATTGACACTCCGTCAAGGGGCGCCTACGGTTCCCGGCCCAAGAACGGCCAGGCAACGACCGTGCACCGAGCGTGCATCGACCATGCGTCAAATCCCCAGGAGTGCCGGATGCGCCGTACAGCCTCACCTCTTTCGTTGATCCTGCTGGGCCTCGGCACGTTTCTGCTGGTACTGGCGCCGATGCTGGCCTGGTACGTGACCCCGCGTGCCGCCGTGAACCCCATCGACATCGACACCACGGCCGTCTACAAGGGCACCGGCAGCGTCTTCGACACCGACAAGATCGAGACCGTGCCGGACCAGGAGATCACCGTCACCCAGCGGGTGCGCGGCAATGTGGCCGAAAGCGAGCGCAGCGGCAACGCCGTCTGGGACGTGATCACCACCGTCGACACCGACAAGTCGCTGCCGGCCGCCGACCCGCACGACGCGCTGGACTTCACCCCGCACCGCTGGGTGATGGACCGGAAGACCACCCGGCCGGTGCACTGCTGCGAGGAGTCGCCGTACATCGAGGGCGAGGCCTATCTGAAGTTCCCGTTCGACGTGGAGAAGCGCTCCTACCAGTGGTGGGACAACACCGGCGGCACCACGATCACGATGCGCTACGACGGCACCGAGAAGGTCCAGGGGTACACGGGCTACCGGTTCACCGGCACGGTCGCGCCGCGCAAGGTCGGCACCCGGCTCGTCCCCGGCAGCCTCGTCGACGAGCCGGACCGCCCGCAGGTGCTGGCCGAGGAGTGGTACTCCAACCACGGGTTCAAACTGGTGGTGGATCAGGCCACGGGCCGGGTCGTCTACGCGCAGACCGGGCCGCGCCGCACCCTGCGGGCGCCCGGCGCCGACAAGGACGCGGCGGTGCTGCTGGACAGCGAGAAGATCGCGTTCACCACGGCCACGCAGAAGGAGGCCGTACGGCAGGCGAAGCGGGACAGCGGTCAGCTGCGTATGGTGGGCCGGACGCTGCCGATCGGGGCTGCCGGGGCTGGATTCGTGCTTGCGGTGGTGGGGGGCGTTTTGGTGGTACGGGGGCGTAAGCGCCCTGAATCCACCGGTGCGGTCGAGATGCCCCAGCCCACGCTCACAATATGACGTGACGTCAGCTCTAATAAAGCCGGAAATTGTCACGCCGGTGAGTAGCCGTGGCGAACGGCTGGGCGAAAACTGTCCACCCCCACCCGGACACAGCCTGTCCACACCCCACGCACAACGAACGTAAACAGTCCAGCACCTTCGAATCCCCCCACGGGAACCCAAACC
>NZ_JAKEIP010000310.1 GCF_021474425.1 Streptomyces muensis
GCCGTAACCCCCGAACCGGCCCCGCTAGCCCCGGACGCCGAGCAGCCCGCCCAGCCGGAGAGCGAGCCCGCCGTCCCGGTCGCGCAGCCCGTCCAGGAGCCGCAGGCCCCCGAAGTCGCCGCCGATCCGAATCACGCGCAGGTCCAGCAGCCGGGTGAGTACACCGCTCCGACGGACGCCCCCGGCGCCGAGGAGCAGGCGGCGGCCGCGAGTGCCCCCCTCCCCGAAGCGGAAGCGCCCGTCGCGGAGCCCGCGGCAGAGTTCCCGGAAGCCGCGCAGGCCCCGGAGGCCACCGCCGAGCCGGCCGTCGCACCCCAGCCGCTCGCGGCCGCGAACCCGGTCGTGCAGGAGCCCACCGACCCGCAGCCGGCCCCGGCAGAGGCCGTCCCAGATGAGGCCGTCGCGGCCGAGGCCCCCGAGCCGTTCGTCGCCGAACCCGCCGGCCCGCAGCTCCGGTCCCCGGCCACCCAGCCCGTACAGGTTCTCCAGGCCCAGCCCCACCCGCCTGTTGAGCCTGCCGAGCCCGCGGTCCCCCAGGAGTCTGCGCCCGAGCAGCCGCTGGGCCAGTTCGTGCCGGTCGAGGGATCGGTGCCGACCACCCCGCACCTCGCTCCGCCCCCGCCGCAGCCGATCGTCCTCCCGGTGGAGGAAGTACCGGGTTCCGTCGCCACGGTTCCCGCGCCCCGCGAGGGCGACCCCGGCCTCGTACAGCATGCGGAGGACCTGGACACCCGGGCTGCCGCCGACCAGGAAGACCCGCAGGTCCCCGCAGCCCCGGAAGAAGAGAGCACGGCGGCATTTGAAGAGGCACGACAGTCCACCGGCCCGGCCGCGCCCGCCTACGACGACGCCGAACGCGAGGCCGTCCTCAAGGTGATGCGCGAGCGCCGCGACATCCGCAACGGCTTCCGCAGCGACCCCATCCCGCACGAGGTGCTGCTCCGCGTCCTGGAGGCCGCCCACACCGCGCCCTCCGTCGGGCACTCCCAGCCCTGGGACTTCGTCGTCATCCGGTCCGCCGACACCCGGCGCACCATGCACGAACTGGCGATGCGCCAGCGCGACGCGTACGCCAAGTCGCTGCCCAAGGGCCGGGCCAAGCAGTTCAAGGAACTGAAGATCGAGGCCATCCTCGACACCCCGGTGAACATCGTCGTCACCGCCGACCCGACCCGCGGCGGCCGCCACACCCTCGGCCGCCACACCCAGCCCCAGATGGCGCCGTACTCCGCCGCACTCGCGGTCGAGAACCTCTGGCTCGCCGCCCGCGCCGAGGGTCTCGGCGTCGGCTGGGTCAGCTTCTTCGACGAGCGGGAGATGGTCCGCGCCCTCGGCCTTCCCGAGCACCTGGAGGTCATCGCCTACCTGTGCGTCGGGTACGTCGACGAGTTCCCGGACGAGCCCGAACTGCTCCAGGCCGGCTGGTCCAAGCGCCGCCCGCTGTCGTGGGTCGTGCACGAGGAGACGTACGGCCGTCGCGCCCTGCCCGGCGAGGAGCCGCACGACCTGCTCGCCGAGACCGTCGCCCAGATCCGCCCGCTGGACGCCAAGGCGCTCGGCGAGGCCTGGGAGCGGCAGAAGCGGATGACCAAGCCGGCCGGTGCGCTCGGCATGCTGGAGATCATCTCCGCGCAGCTGTCCGGACTGTCCCGCCAGTGCCCGCCGCCGATCCCGGAGCCCGCGGCCGTCGCGATCTTCGCCGGCGACCACGGTGTGCACGCCCAGGGCGTGACTCCCTGGCCGCAGGAGGTCACCGCCCAGATGGTGGCCAACTTCCTCGGCGGGGGAGCGGTCTGCAACGCCTTCGCCGGACAGGTCGGCGCCGAGGTGTGCGTGGTGGACGTCGGCGTCGCGGCCGACCTGCCCGCCACCCCCGGCCTCCTGCCCCGCAAGGTCCGCGCCGGTACCTCCGACATGACGACCGGCCCCGCGATGACCCGCGAGGAGGCCAAGCAGGCCATCGAGGTCGGCATCGAGACGGCCCGCGACCTGGTGGCGGCCGGCAACAAGGCGCTGCTGACGGGCGAGATGGGCATCGCCAACACGACCGCGTCGGCGGCCCTGATCTCCGTCTTCACGGACACCGACCCGGCCGACGTGACCGGCCGCGGCACCGGCATCAACGACGAGACCCTCGCCCGCAAGACCGAGGTCGTCCGCCGCGCCATCGAGGTCCACCAGCCCGACCCGGCCGACCCCATCGGCGTCCTGGCGGCGATCGGCGGCTTCGAACACGCCGCGATGGTCGGCCTGCTGCTGGGCGGCGCCTCGCTGCGTACGCCGGTGATCCTGGACGGCGTCAGCGCCGGTGCCGCCGCCCTGGTGGCCCGCGCCATCGCCCCCGAGGTCCTGGCCGCCTGCATCGCCGGGCACCGCAGCGCCGAACCCGGCCATGTCGCCGCCCTGAACAAGCTGGGCCTGCGTCCCCTCGTCGACCTCGACCTCCGCCTCGGCGAGGGCACGGGCGCGCTGCTCGCGCTGCCGCTGGTGCAGAGCACGGCCAGGGCGATGCACGAGGTCGCGACGTTCGACTCCGCGGGCGTCACCGAGAAGTGAGTCAGGGCCGGGCCGGGGGTATGCGTTCCTGCGCGTCCCCCGGCCCCGCCGTACGCTGAGCCCACGTTTAAAATCCGCACGTCAGGGCTGCTCCAGCGCCGTAGCACCCATCGCACCGCCAGCACGAGGAGCCGCACCCTCATGGCCGAACACCCCGCCTACCCCGTGGGCCTCCGCCTCACCGGCCGCCGAGTCGTCGTCCTCGGTGGCGGCGAGGTCGCCCAGCGCCGTCTTCCGGCACTCATCGCAGCGGGCGCCGACATCACACTCGTCTCGCCCGAGGTGACCCCGTCGGTCGAAGCCATGGCGGACGCCGGAGAGCTCACCTGGGAGCGGCGCCCCTACGCGGACGGCGACCTCACCGACATCTGGTACGCCCTCATCGCCACCAGCGACCACGACGCGAACACCCGTGCCTCCGCCGAGGCCGAGCGCAACCGCGTGTGGTGCGTCCGCTCCGACGACGCCGACGAGGCCACCGCCTGGACCCCGGCGACCGGCCACAGCGAGGGCGTCACGGTCGCCGTCCTCACCACCGACGCCAAGGGCCGCGACCCCCGCCACACCGCCGCCATCCGCGACGCGGTCGTCGAGGGCCTGCGCGACGGCACCCTCGTCGCCCCGCACCACCGCACCCGTACGCCCGGAGTCGCGCTGGTCGGCGGCGGCCCCGGCGACCCGGACCTGATCACCGTGCGCGGCCGCCGGCTGCTCGCCGCGGCCGACGTGGTCATCACCGACCACCTCGGCCCGCGCGACCTGCTCACGGAGCTGCCGCCGAACGTCGAGGTGATCGACGCCGCGAAGCTGCCCTACGGCCGGTTCATGGCCCAGGAGGCCATCAACAACGCGCTGATCGAGCACGCCAAGCAGGGCAAGTCCGTCGTACGCCTCAAGGGCGGCGACCCCTTCGTGTACGGGCGCGGCATGGAGGAGGTCCAGGCGCTGGCCGAGGCGGGCATCGCGTGCACGGTCGTGCCCGGCATCTCCAGCTCCATCTCGGTGCCGGGCGCCGCCGGGATCCCGGTCACCCACCGGGGTGTCGCCCACGAGTTCACCGTGGTCAGCGGCCACATCGCCCCCGACGACGAGCGCTCCCTCGTCGACTGGCCGTCCCTCGCCAAGCTGACCGGCACCCTGGTCATCCTCATGGGCGTCGCCACGATCGCGAAGGTAGCCGAGACCCTCATCGCCCACGGCAAGTCCCCGGACACACCCCTGGCCCTGATCCAGGAGGGCACCACGGCCGCCCAGCGCCGGGTGGACGCGACCCTCGCGACGGCGGGCGAGGCGGTGCTCACCCACGAGGTGAAGCCGCCGGCGGTCATCGTCATCGGCGAGGTCGTGAACGTAGGACCGAACCCCTCCGCGTAACCGCGGGTAACACAACCCGTTCCAACCGTTGGCACCGTACCCAGGACAAGGCAGTATCACCCTGTGGCCGATCTCATCACCGTCGATGACCCCACCGACCCGCGCCTGCGCGACTACACGGGCCTGACCGACGTCGAACTGCGCCGCAAGCGCGAACCGGCCGAGGGCCTGTTCATCGCCGAGGGCGAGAAGGTCATCAGACGGGCGAAGGAAGCCGGCTACGAGATGCGCTCGATGCTGCTCTCCGCCAAGTGGGTCGACGTCATGCGCGACGTCATCGACGAGCTCCCGGCCCCGGTGTACGCCGTCAGCCCCGACCTCGCCGAGCGGGTCACCGGCTACCACGTACACCGCGGCGCGCTCGCCTCCATGCAGCGCAAGCCGCTCCCGACGGCGACCGAACTCCTGCGGTCCGCACGCCGCGTGGTCGTCATGGAGTCGGTCAACGACCACACCAACATCGGCGCCATCTTCCGTTCGGCAGCCGCCCTCGGCATGGACGCGGTCCTGCTCTCCCCGGACTGCGCCGACCCCCTGTACCGCCGCAGCGTCAAGGTCTCCATGGGCGCCGTCTTCTCGGTGCCCTACGCCCGCCTCGACACCTGGCCCAAGGGCCTCGAAACGGTCCGCGAGGCAGGCTTCACCCTCCTCGCGCTCACTCCGGACGAGAAGGCCAAGACCCTCGACGAGGCCGCCCCGCACCGCATGGACCGGGTCGCCCTGATGCTCGGCGCCGAGGGCGACGGCCTGTCCACCCAGGCCCTGGTGGCCGCCGACGAATGGGTCCGCATCCCGATGGCCCACGGCGTCGACTCCCTCAACGTCGGCGCGGCGGCCGCGGTCGCCTTCTACGCGGTGGCCACCGGCCGCCCTCAGCTCTAGGGCCTTG
The DNA here is from genome assembly GCF_021474425.1 of Streptomyces muensis. Lineage (GTDB taxonomy): Bacteria > Actinomycetota > Actinomycetes > Streptomycetales > Streptomycetaceae > Streptomyces > Streptomyces muensis. The sequence continues at coordinate 4,820 of NZ_JAKEIP010000310.1, forward strand.
TCCGCCCGACAGGCCCCAGGGCCTGTCGCCGCCTACTCGGAGATCTCGTACGTCGACTCGTACGGCTCGGAGCCCGGATCCACCTGCTCGTGCTGCGGCCGTACGACGTCACCGTCGCTGCCGAGCCCGCGCTGCGGTCCCTGACAGCCCTGTGCCGCCGCGATGCCCAGCGCCACGAGCAGCGTCACCACGACGAACACGAACAGCCGCTGCCGCAGCAACTGTGGGTTGGCGGGGCGCCGACCCGTGCTGGTGTTCCGCGGCGCCGGACGCCCGGCACCGTTGCGCTGCGCCGGCCTGCCGCCGTTGCCCGCACGCGGGCTGTTGCGCGAGGCGGGCGTCGACCGGGTCCCGGACCGGGGGACGGCCGTACCGCCGTTCGCCGCGCCGCCGTTCCTCGACGGCGGAATCCCGTCGCGCGCGGGGCCGGGCCCTCGGGACACGCCGTGGCCGCGCGGGGCCGCGGCGCCGCGCGGCGGGGGAGTGCCCTGCGGACGACGCTGGGCGCGCTGCGGCTCCGGGTAGGTGTCGGCGAGCCGCCCGGTCAGACGGTCCGACTCCGCGGAACGCGGCGCGGGCGGGCGTACGTCTCCCAGTCCCTGCGCCTCCCGGGCCGCGATCTCCTTGAGACGCAGCGACAGCTGAAGCGTGCTCGGCCGTTCCTCCGGGTCCTTCGCCAGACAGGCCCGCACCAGCGGAGCCAGTGCGTCCGGTACGCCCTGGAGCTGCGCCTCCTCGTGTACGACGCGGTACAGCATCACCTCGGAGCTGCCGTGCCCGAAGGGAGAGTCACCCATCGACGCGTAGGCCAGCGTGGCGCCGAGCGAGAAGACGTCCGTGGCCGGGGTGACGGCGGCGCCGCGCACCTGCTCCGGGGCGAGGAAGCCGGGGGAGCCGACCGCCGTACCGACGTGCGTGAGGGTCGAGGCCCCCGTCGCCCAGGCGATGCCGAAGTCGATGATCCGCGGCCCCTTGGGGGACAGCAGAATGTTGGACGGCTTGAGATCCCGGTGCACGACACCCGCCTCGTGGACGGCGACCAGCCCCTCCGACAGGGCGGCCCCGACGGCGGCGACCTCCGCCGCGCCGAGCGGGCCCTCGTCGGCGACCTTGTCGTGCAGGGACGGGCCGGGCACGTACTGCGTGGCGAACCAGGGCCGCTCCGCCTCCAGATCCGCGGCCACCAGCCGTGCCGTACAGCCTCCGCGAATCCGCCGGGCCGCCGAGACCTCACGCGCGAACCGCGAGCGGAACTCCTGATCCTCCGCCAGATCGGGCCGGATCACCTTGAGCGCGACCCGCTGCCCCTTCTTGTCGGAGCCCAGGTAGACGACGCCCATACCGCCCGCGCCGAGCCGTCTGTGAAGCCTGAACGAGCCGACGACGCGCGGGTCCTCGCGCCTCAGGCGCATCATCGCCATGTTCATCCCCGCTGCCCGGTCCGTGTGACGAGCCACAGCTTACGTTTCCACGGGCCGCCGTGCGCAGAGGCCGCGCCCTCTCGGGGCGATGGATTGTCAGTGGTGGGTGGGAGACTTGAAGGGTGGTCAGGGGGCTGGCGAGCAGGGCTACTTCGGTGTGCTTTGCCCCTCAACCATCCATCACAGAAGGGGGATTGAGCCCGTGAAGGGTGATCGCGTGGAGATAGTCGTGGACGCGGGAGACACGACGCGCACGTACGAGGTGGTGGCGAGCAGGGCGGGCCGCCGGGTGGAGACGGCGGTGCGCCGGGGTGTCGTGGAAGTGAGCGAAGTCACCAGGAGCGGCTCGGTCGTGCGTACGGCCCGCTTCATGGCGACCAGGGTCCTGGCGCTGGTCGAACAGCCTGTGCCGCGTGAGGACAGCTCGGAGAAAGCAGGACAGAGCGGGCGTCCCCTCCGGGAAGACCCCGAGACCTAGGTCCTCGTCTCCACCCAGGGGAGTACTCCGCAGGTCATGGCTCATCCTCCGGGAGGCCCGCCAATCGGTACGAGGGCATGACGTGCGGGAAGCGCCGGACGCCTAGATTTGAGGTCAAGCGGCGGGTGGCAGCACTCGTCCCCCGAGGTCAGACACCCGCCGCTGCCAACGACAACCGACACAGGTCAGGAGAGGGACCATGGCCCAGACGGCACCGCGGACACTGATCCGCATGCAGGAGCGCACGCTGCTGCGCCCCCGCCGCCAGGGCCGCCGCCACCCCTTGGTGGCGACGCTCATGGCCCTTCCCCTGGCGGCCCTTCTCCTCCTCGTCTTCGACGGCTGGGAGACAGTGGCCACACAAGCGTCGTCCGTGGGCGTGATGCTGGGGCGCTGAGCGGCGACCCCAGGCCCGGAAGAGCGGTCCGGGCGGGGACATCCACCCATGAAACCCCGTGGGGACGGGGGTGCGGCGGACGGCACAAATGCCGGCGCAGCTGGGGAGCTGCGCCGGCATTGCGCCGTTTTGCGCCTAAACCGGCGCCGCTCTCGCGGATGTGGTTGCTCGCCGTGGGGGTTGCTCAATCATTGGTTGCGGTGGTCACCGGTGGGTTGTGGCGGGTGTGATCACGTGGGTGCGGCTGCGTAGCCTGCGGGCAGTCGTGCCGCTGGGGCGGCTCCCGACCCAAAGAGGGCGGCGTCCCGTCAGCGCCGGGCTGCGCGACCTACCCCCCGGCCCACGCCGACGCCGTCTCCCAGCCACGTACGCTCGGGCCAGATTCCCGCATCGAAGGGCGCCCGTGACCTCGAATCCGCTCCTGTCCGACCTCGCCGTACGAGCCAAGGTCGAGGCTCACTCGCGTACGTCCGCCTGCCTTTGCGGAGCAACCGTCACGCTCGCCGATCGCGCCGACGCCACCGTCGTCCGTCATGGCGGGACGGTCGCCAAGGCGCACGCCCAAGGCCTCACCCTCGCCGATCTCACACCCCGCCTCAGCACCGCTGCCCGGCTGTCCGACGTACTTCTCGCCCCGCTCAGCCCGCAAGCCGTCGACCTGCACGGCCGGCTGGTGACCTTCTGGCCCTACGGCACTCCCGTGGACCCCGAAGATCCGGACGCGGCCCCCTGGGAGGCGGCGGCGACGCTCCTCGCTCGGCTTCACCGGACGCCTGCCCCCGTTGCGCTGCCCCCCATGCGCGGCCCGGTCAAGGCCGCATCGGCGGTGTCGCGGCTCCGGGCGGCGGGAGCCGACGGGCCGGGTGCCGGCGCCGTACTCCGCGCCTGGGGCACCCTGCCCGACTGGGCCCGTGCCGAGGCCCCGCAGCCCGATGCCGGCACCCTCTGCCACGGTGACCTGCACCTCGGTCAACTCGTCCGTCATCCGGCACCGGACGGCCCCTGGCTGCTCATCGACGTCGACGATCTCGGCGTGGGCGTCCCGGCCTGGGACCTCGGCAGGCCGGCCGCCTGGTACGCCTGTGGGCTGCTGTCACCCGAGGAATGGCACCGTTTCCTGACCGCGTACCGGGCGGCCGCAGGACCGGCCGTTCCCGCGGACGGTGACCCCTGGCCCGCGCTGGACGTCCCGGCCCGTGCCCTGACCGTGCAGACCGCCGCCCGGGCGATCACCAAGGCGCAGGTCGAGGGCCGTCTCCTGGACGAGGTCGAGCAGGCACTCGTGGACGCCTGCGACCGAATGGCCGCCGTCCCCCCTGAGTTGGCCCAGGGCTACGCAAAGTAGTGTGCAACCGACCGCAGCCGGACAGAGTCTGTCCTGGCGACACACGAAGCAGGACCGACCGGCGAGGAGTTGAGCCGACGATGCAGTGTCCGAAGTGCCGAGCCCCGATGCACACCTACAACCGCAACGGTGTCCAGATAGAGCAGTGCAGCGGCTGCCGCGGGATCTTTCTCGACTACGGCGAGCTGGAATCGCTGACCCGCCTGGAGTCCCAGTGGTCCCAGCCGGCCCCGCCCCCTCGGCTGGGACCACTGGGACTCCAGGCGGG
>NZ_JAKEIP010000311.1 GCF_021474425.1 Streptomyces muensis
ACCGAAGGCCACCTACCCCCACCGGGCGCGGCCGGACACACTGAGACGTCGGCCGGCCTCGACGCGGCGTCGACGGGCGCAGCCGTGGCCGCGTCCCGCACGGCCGCGCGCCATCACTCGAACCTGCCCTACCGTCCTCGGGAGTCTTCAGTGATCACAGTGCGCCGTACCCCCGTCAGACGTCGTCCACGGCTGATCGCCTCGGCGTTGAGCCTGCTCGTGGCGGCCGCTCTCGCCCTGTCCGACACCAGCGCGACGGCGGCGCCCGCGCCCGACGCCGTACCGTCCGCCGCGTCGGTGGCCGGCGCGGCTTCGGCCGTCGAGTCGCTGGGGATCGCCGGGACGGCCTGGGCCGTCGACGAGCGCACCGGGAAGCTGCGGATCCTCGCCGACTCCACGGTCGGCGAAGCGGACCTGGCCGCGGTCCGGCGAGCCGTCGGGCGTTTCGCGGGCGTCGCGACCCTCGAACGGCTCGACGGGCGGCTGCGCACCCTCCTGTCGGGCGGTGACGGCATCTACGCGGCCGGCTGGCGCTGTTCGGCGGGCGTGAACGTGCGCAGCGGCACCTCGTACTACTTCGTCACCGCAGGCCACTGCACCGACACCATGTCCACCTGGTACACCAGTTCCGCCATGAGCACGACGATCGGCCCCACCACCGGCACCAGCTTCCCCGGCAACGACTTCGGTGTCGTCCAGTACGCCAACCCGGCCGTGCCGCGCCCCGGCACCATCGGGTCCGTCGACGTCACCGGGACCGCGACCGCCTACGTCGGCCAGAGCGTCTGCCGTCGGGGTGCGGCCACCGGAGTCCACTGCGGTGTGGTCACCGCGCTCAACGCGACCGTCAACTATCCGGACGGAACCGTCTCCGGCCTCATCCGGACGAACATCTGCGCCGAGCCCGGCGACAGCGGCGGCCCGCTCTACGCCGGTGACAAGGTCGTCGGAATCCTCTCCGGCGGCTCCGGGAGCTGCGCGACGGGCGGGGTCACCTACTACCAGCCGATCCAGGAAGTACTGAGCGCGTACGGGCTTTCCGTCTACTGATCCGTCGGTTCGAGACGGACGCAGCAGTGGCCGGCCCCGGGCGCCAGACAGGCCCGGCGGCCGTGCTCGTCGAGTCCTTCGAGGACGCCGCGGAGCAGGTGGAGGTTCATGCCGCAGACGGTCTGGGTGTGTTCGCGGGCGAGTGCGTGGAAGGGGCAGTTGCCCAGCACGATCGCGTCATCGTCGTAGCGGGGCTCGAAGCCGTGGTGCTCCAGGAGGTCGAACACGCCCGTGTGCTGCCCGGCCAGCTGGGCGCCGACGTCGTGGGCCTTTCGGTGCAGGACGGAACGGACCGGTTCGCCGGTGGCCTCGGACTCCTCCAGGGCCTGGGCCAGGAGCCGTCCGGCGAGTTCGTACTGCCGCTCCGGAAGGTTGACGGTGACCTGCTTCGATGAGCGCCGGTACAGCTTGGCCGGCCTGCCCGCTCCCGGGCCGGTGCGGCCGCTGCGCCGTTCGTAGACGACGTCGAGGAGTGACTCGTCCGCCAGCCGGTCCAGGTGGAAGGCCGCGGTCTGGCGGGCGAGCCCGAGCGCGGCGGCGGCCTCGTCACGGCTGACGGGTTCCTGCTGGCGCACGACGTGGTCGTACAGCCTCCTGCGCGTCGGTTCGTCCAGGGCGGCGACGGCGGAGACGTCGGGGCGGCTGGCGTCGTTCGAACGGTCCACGAACACCAGTGTAAAACCCATGCCCATTGACTTAAGAACCGCCAGGCGCTTCTATAAACAGTGAAAGTTGTCGTTAGAAGAGCCGAAGGAACAACGCCATGTCGTCCACCACCACAACCACGCCGGCCGGGCCTCGGCGGGCCGCGCTCGCCGACCCCCGCTACCAGGCATTCGTCATCCTGCGCACCGGGTTCACCGTGGCGCCGATCCTGTTCGGTCTGGACAAGTTCGCCAATCTGCTCGTGGACTGGCCGGGCTATCTCGCGCCGTGGATCAACGACGTCGTTCCGGGCAGCGCCCAGGCGGCCATGTACGCCGTCGGTGTCATCGAGATCGTCGCGGGTCTCGTCGTCGCCCTGGCCCCTCGCTTCGGGGGCTGGCTGGTGGCCGGATGGCTCGCCGGCATCATCGTGAACCTGCTGACCATCCCCGACTACTACGACATCGCGCTGCGCGACTTCGGTCTGCTGCTCGGTGCGGTGGCCCTGGCCCGGCTGGCCCAGGGCTACCACCGCGAGGGGCTGTCGCGCTGAAGCCCACCGTGGCGTAGGAAGCCTCACCCGCCCCGTCCGCCGGCGATCCCGGCGGTCAGGGGCGGCGTGACGGCTTCCGGCGTGCGGTGCGGCGGTGGAGCCGGATCACCAGGGGCGCCGCGGTGAAGACGGAGGAGCAGGTGCCGACCGCGATGCCGATGAGCAGGGCCAGGGCGAAGTCGGTGAGCGAGGAGCCGCCCAGCACGGCGAGGGCCGTGAGGATGAACGCGGCGCCCATGCCGGTGTTCACGGTGCGGGGCAGGGTCTGGAGGATCGCCTGGTTCACGACGCCGGGCAACCGTGCCCGGGTGGTCCTGCGGGCCAGTTCCCTGACGCGGTCGAAGAGCACCACGGAGTCGTTGACCGAGTAGCCGACCACCGTGAGCAGGGCGGCCAGGAACACCCCGTCGACGGGCTTGCCCAGCCAGGCGAAAACGCCGAGCAGGATCACCACGTCCTGGGCGAGGGCGACGACCGTGGCCGTGCCGAAGACCCAGCGGAAGCGCACGGTCAGGTAGACGAGCTGTGCCCCGAGGGCCACGGCGAGCGCGATCAGCGCACCTTGCCGCAGCTCCTTGCCCAGGCTCGGGCCGATCATCTCGTCACGGACCTTGTCGGCGCCGCCCGCGACGTCGTCCACGGCGCCGCTGACCTCGGCCGCCTCGGCGTCGGTCAAGGTCCCGGTACGCACCGTCAGGCCCGTCTCGCCCGAGGACTGCACGACGGCTCGGGGCAGTCCGGCGTCGTCGAGGGCGGTGCGGACCCGGTCGGGATCGACGGGGTCGGCGGTGGCGTACTCGATGAGACGGCCACCGGTGAACTCCACTCCGAAGTCGACCCCGCGCACCGCGATCCCCGCACCGGCCAGCACCAGTACGGCCGCGGACGTGGCCAGCCAGCGCAGCGGCCGGCGCATCAGCCGGGGGTTGCGGCGGACCAGGCGGTCGCGGACCGCGCCCGTGGTGGCGATGCCGGTGAGGCGGGGGCGGCGGCGTACGCTCGGGCGGCTCACCGCGAACTCGGCGAGGACGCGGCTGATCACCAGGGCGCTGAACATGGCGGCGAGCACGCCGATGCCGAGGGTGACGCCGAAGCCGCGGACGGGCCCGGAGGCGAGGAAGAACAGCAGGGCTGCCGCGATCAGCGTGGTGATGTTGGAGTCGGCGATGGCGCTGAAGGCGTTGCGGAAGCCGGCCGCGAGGGCCGAGCGGGTGCTGGGGCGGCGGCGGGCCGCGTACTCCTCCCTCGCGCGTTCGAAGACCAGCACGTTGGCGTCGACGGCCATGCCGATGGCCAGTACGAAACCGGCCAGGCCCGGCAGGGTCAGGGTGGCGCCGAGGGCGGCCAGGGCGGCGTAGGAGACCAGGCCGTAGCAGGCCAGGGCGAGGGCGGCGAGGCCGCCGAGCAGCCGGTAGACGGCGATGATGAACAGCGAGGTCAGCGCGGTGCCGATGGCGGCGGCCCAGGCGCTGGCGGCGATGGCCTGCGCGCCCAAGGTGGGGCCGACGGTGCGCTGTTCGACGGTTTCGACGGGCACGGGCAGGGCTCCGCCGTTGATGAGCAGCGACAGTTCGCGTGCTTCCTCCGGGCTGAAGGAGCCCGTGATCTGGGTGGCGCCGTCGCGGATGCCGGTCTCGCAGCCGACGGACGGGTCGACCTGTGGGGAGGAGATGACCTTGTCGTCTAGGACGATGGCGACCCTTCGTGCCGGGTCGCCCGCCGGGTGACAGGCGGCCTCGCCGGTCAGCCGGGCCCAGCCGTCGCGGCCGGGGCCCTCGAAGTCGACGGTGACGTGCCATCCCGTGGCGCCCTGCTGGTCGAACCGGGCGGCGGCCTCCTTGACGTGCTCTCCGGTCAGGGCGGCGGCGCCGAGGCGCAAGGGGGTGCCGGACTCGTCGGGCAGGACGCGTTCCCCTGGTCCTGTCTCGGCACCGCTTTCGGCGGTGCCGAGCACCTGGTGGAAGGTGAGCTGTGCGGTGCGGCCCAGGACGTCGGCGGCCTGCTTCGGGTCCTGCACGCCGGGCAGTTCGACGATGATCCGGTTCTCGCCGGAGCGGACGAGGGTGGGTTCGGCGACGCCGAGTGCGTCGATACGGCCGCGCAGCACCTCCAGGCTGCGGTCGGTGGCCTCGCTGTCGGCGTCGGCGGTGGGGCGGGTCTCCAGCACGATCTGCGTGCCGCCGCGCAGGTCGAGTCCGAGCCGGACCGGCACGGTGAAGGCGATGTACAGCGATACGGCGAGCACGGCGAGGGCGAGCAGCGCCCGCAGGCGCAGGGAACGGTTCAACGGAGCCTCCGGCAGGCACACCCGAACGGCGGCCGACGAGGGGCCGCGGCGGGGTGCGAGGGGATGGGACGGGACAGGGCGTCAGGTGCCGGAGGACACCGGGGGCGCCCGCCCGCGGTCGGGGGCCGTACGGGGCTGCGAGGACGGTGAGTGGACCGGCGGCGCCGGTGGCCGTACGCGGTGGGAAGGGGTGACGGCGTCCGAGGCCTGGCCGTGGGTGAGGAGGGGGCCGCGCGGGGCGGGGTGCTCGCTGTGCGGGTCGTGGCGGGTCACCGCCCGGACGACACAGCCGGCGTCGCAGCCGTCGTGGGCGCGCGGCCCGTCGTCCTGGTGCTGTCCCACCGTCACGGGCGTGCCGACGACCGGCGGGGCGGCGGCGCCGAGGGTGGTCAGCAGCGCCAGGAGGACGGCTGCCAGCAGCGCGGCGGCGGGAAAGCGTCGTACGGGCGCGGTGGCGCTGGTGCCGGGGGCGATGCGCGCGGCGTCAGGCATGCGGTCAGGGTTCGATCAGGCCGGCGCGGATGGCGTAGCGGGTGAGGTCGAGGCGGTCGCGCAGGCCGAGTTTGTGCAGCAGGTTGGCGCGATGGCGCTGGACGGTCTTGATGCTGATGAAGAGCAGGTCGGCGATCTCCTTGGAGGAGTGGCCCTCGGCGACCAGCTTGAGGACCTCCTCCTCTCGGGGGGTGAGGATCTGGTCGGGGGTCTCCTGGCCGTGGCGGGCCCGGTCGAGGTAGTTGCGGATCAGGGCGGTGACCGCGCCCGGGTAGAGGAACGGCTCGTCCCGCATCGCGGCCCGGCAGGCCGCGACCAGGTCCCGGTCGGCGACGGACTTCAGCACATAGCCGCTCGCGCCGGCCTTGAGGGCCTGGAAGAAGTACTGCTCGTTGTCGTGCATGGTGAGCATCAGGATCCGCAGTCCCGGTTTGAGGGCGGCCAGTTCGCGGGCGGCCTGGAGTCCGGTCAGGCGCGGCATGGCGATGTCCAGCACGGCCAGGTCGACGTCGTGGGAGCGGGCCAGCTCGATGGCCTCCGCCCCGTCCCCGGCCTCCGCGACGACCCGCAGGTCGGGTTCCTGGTCGAGGATGAGCCGCACTCCGCGGCGGACCAGGGCGTGGTCGTCGGCGAGCAGGATGCGGATCGCGCTCGTCTCCGCCCCGGGGGTCGTGGTCGTCTCCGGCATGGTCAGTGCTTCCTGGATACGGGCGCGGTGAGCTGGACGCGGGTGCCGGTGTCGGGTGCCGGGGCGATCTCCAGGCTGCCGCCGATGAGCAGGGCCCGCTCCCGCATGCCGCGGATGCCGGCGCCTTCGCGGGCGGCCTTGACGCCGCGGCCGTCGTCCGTGACGGTCAGCACCGCGCTGTCGCCGGTGTGCCGCAGGGCGACGGTGACGTGTTCGGCGTCCGCGTGCCGGGCGGCGTTGGTCAGGGACTCCTGGGCGACGCGGTAGAGGACCAGTTCCGTCTCCGGTGCCAGTGCGGGCAGGTCGGCGTCGAAACGGCGGGTGATCCGCAGCCCGGTGTGGGTGGCGAAGTCCTCGGTGAGCGAGGTCAGCGCGCTGATCAGACCGAGGTCGTCCAGCACGCCCGGCCGCAGCCGGCGTACCAGGCGACGAACCTCGTCCAGGCTCTCCCGGGTGATCTCCTGCACCTCGTGGAGGTCCTTGCGCAGCGGGTCCGGCGCGTCGTCGGCGGCGCGCTTGAGCCCCAGCAGGATCGCGGTCATGGTCTGCCCGACCTCGTCGTGCAGTTCCTGTGCGATACGGCGGCGCTCGGCCTCCTGGGCCAGCAGGGCCCTGGCGCTGCTGGTGGCCCGCTCCTGTTCGAGGCGCTCCAGCATCGCGTTGAACGTACGGATCACCTCGGCGACCTCACGGCCGCCTGCGGCGGGCAGACGCTGCCCGGGGCGCAGCAGATCGACGGTGGTCATCAGTCTGGTGAGCCGGTCCAGCGGAGCCAGGCCGAGGCGCAGCAGCGCGGCGTTGGCGACCAGCATGACGGCCAGACCGCCGACCAGGATCACCGCCTCGGTGAGCAGGACGGGCACGGACACGGTCACCGGAGCCCACAGCAGCAGTGCCGTGGCCAGACCCAGGACCACGGCGTTCAGGGCGAAGATCCGCCAGAACAAGGACACCGGCCGCACGCCTCCCCTTCCACACCTCGGTTCACCTCCACTGTCGGCCATCAGGCGGCCCACGGCGTGCGCGACTCCGGGATGCGTGACTGACCTGCCCGCCAGGCTGCCTTGTCCCGAGCGCGCCGTCGATGGGCGCTGACCCCCATTTCCGCGGACGCGCGCTACCCACCGGGCGGCCGTATGGGTCCCCTGCCCCGGGGTAAATGGAGTCCGCGACCGATAGGTATCCGAGGCGCGCCCGGCCAGGGTTGAGGGCACCGGGGTGGATGACACACGACCACCCCAGCCGAGACGAGAAGGGCACCGATCATGTCGCTCGATGTCACCCGGGCCGAACCCCCGCTGCACGAGGCCCGTCAGCGCCTCGAACACGCCCGTGTCTCCCGGCTGGCCCAGCTGCACGCCCTCAGCGAGACAGGGCACAGCGCGGACGATCCGCTCCTGTCCGCGCAGCTGACGGCGATGAAGCGGGTCCTCAAGGAGATCGAGGACGCCTTCGGCCGCATCGAGGACGGCACTTACGGAACCTGCGCCGGCTGCGCCAAGCCGGTCCCGGCGGAGCGGCTGGAGATCCTCCCCTACGCCCGCCACTGCGTCGCCTGCCAGCGTCGCGCCGTCTGAGGAACCATCCGTACCGATCTTCTACGCCCTGCCTCAAAAGGGGTGACGTGGTGAACCACCAGACCATCGACGAGAGCACGACGCAGCTGTCGGCCGAGGACCTCGCCGCGCTGCGGGAGAACCTGCACGAGCAGCGGCTGTTCCGCCAGGAGCAGCTGCGCCGACTCACCGGACCGGACACCTCCCGCGCCGAGGACCGCATCCGGCGGCGGGCCGCCTCGCAGATCGAGGTCCACGTCAAGCTCGTCGCCTCCGCCCGCATGGTCCTCGCCGACGTCGAAGCGGCCCTCGCCCGGATGAACGACGGCGTCTACGGCACCTGCCACCTGTGCCGGCGCCCCGTCGACCGGGAACGGCTCATGATCGTGCCGCAGGCCCGCTACTGCGCCCGCTGCCAGCAGGTCAAGGAGGGCGGCCGATGACCGGCACCGACCTGCTGCGCTCCGCCGTCGCCCGGCACCGGCCCTGGCCGATGTGCCGGCGCTGCTGCGGCATCGCCCTGGACATGGGCAGTGCCCGCACCCGCGCCTGGATCGCCGGCAAGGGCGTGGTCGTCGACGTGCCCACCGTCGCCTTCCCCGGGGCCGAGGCGGTGTACCCGATCCAGCGCGGGACCATAGTCGACGCCCAGGGCTGCGCCGGGATGCTGGAACGTCTGCTCGTCCCTCGCCTGCCGCGCTTCACCCGGCCCCTGGTCATCGTCACCACCCCCGTCCTGGACGGCGTCGCCTACCGCGCCCAGGCGCGTGCCGCGGTCGAGGCGCTGAAGCCGTGCGGTGTGCTCACCGTGCCCGGCGCCCGGGCCGTCGCCGTGGCCGCCGGCGCGGACCTGTCCCGTCCGCTGCTGGTGGTGGACATCGGCGCCCACCTCACCGAGGCGGTGCTGCTGAGCGACGGCGCCGTGACCGACGCGCACCACGCGGCCGTCGGTACCGGCGACCTGGACGGCACGACGTCGGCGGAGCAGCTCGTCGAGGCGGTGGTCGCGATGCTGACCGGGATGCTCCGCGAGGACCGCAGCTCGCTCACCGTCGACGCCCTGCACCACGGCGTCCTCCTGGCGGGCGGGGGCGCGCTGCGTCCCGAGATCACCTATCGCCTCACCGGCCGCCTGCACGCACCGCTGCGTGTGGTCCCGGCCCCGCACACCGCGGCCGTCCGCGGCGCCGCCGAGCTCCTTCAGTCCGCCCACGTCCACCCGTCGACCTGCACGCCCCTGCCGCCCGCCGCCCGATCCGACCAAGGCCTGTCCGGCGGATCAGGCCGGCTGTAGCGGTGCCTCATCAGCACAGCTGGGCGTACGGGAGCTCTGCGCGCCGGCACGATCCGCCGGTCGGTCCCCGCCACAGGGCCGCGCCCCGCCCTCGTC
>NZ_JAKEIP010000312.1 GCF_021474425.1 Streptomyces muensis
CCCCCGTCCCCTTCCCCGCCCACCAGCCTCACCGGGCGATACGCGTGCTAAGGAGCCCGCGATGAGCGACATGATCACCGCGGACCTGGTCGATCTCGACCTGTCCGCCGACACCAAGGAAGCCGCGGCGCGCGCCCTCGCCGAGCGCATGGTGGCCCTGGGCCGGGTGACCGACCTGGAGGGCTTCCTCGCCGACGTGGCCGCCCGCGAGGCCCAGATGCCCACCGGCCTCGACGGCGGCATCGGCATCCCGCACTGCCGCAGCGCCCACGTCACCGAGCCGACGCTCGCCTTCGGGCGCAGCGCCGCCGGCATCGACTTCGGCGCCGCGGACGGCCCCGCCGACCTGATCTTCCTCATCGCCGCCCCGGCGGGCGCGGACGACGCCCACCTGACGATCCTGTCGTCGCTGGCCCGGCAGCTGATGAACGCCGAGTTCACGGACGCGCTGCGCTCGGCGGGCGACGCGGCGTCGGCGGCGGCGCTGATCCGGGGCGAGGAGCCCGAGGCGGCCGAGGCCGCCGGTTCCGCCCCCTCCGAAAACTCCGTGGCGTCGTCGGTGGCGGCCTCCGCCGACGCCGCCACGGGCACCACCTCCGAGGAGCCCGCCGAAACCGGCGGCGAGCGCCCCTTCCGCATCGTCGCCGTCACCTCCTGCCCGACCGGCATCGCCCACACCTACATGGCGGCCGAGTCGCTGGAGAACGCGGGCCGTGAGGCGGGCGTCGAACTCGTCGTCGAGACCCAGGGCTCGGCCGGCTTCACCCGGCTCGACCCGGCCGTCATCGCGGCGGCGGACGGCGTGATCTTCGCGCACGACGTCGCCGTACGCGAGAAGGACCGGTTCGCCGGGAAGCCGACCGTCGACGTCGGTGTGAAGGCGGGCATCAACCGCCCGGCCGAGCTCATCGCCGAGGTCCGCGGCAAGGCCGAGCGCGGCGAGGTCACCGGTGCCGCCAGGCCCGGCACCCCCGTCGAGCGCGCCGGCGAGTCCGGCGAGGGCTACGGCACCAAGCTGCGCAAGTGGCTGATGTCCGGCGTGAGCTACATGGTCCCGTTCGTCGCGGCCGGCGGTCTGCTGATCGCCCTCGGCTTCGCGATCGGCGGCTACCAGATCAACGAGGCCAAGTCGGTCACCGAGCACTTCGACTGGGGCCAGGTCGACAGCTGGGGCGCGCTGCTCTTCCAGATCGGCGCGGCCGCCTTCGGCTTCCTCGTCCCGGTTCTCGCCGGATACATCGCCTACGGCATGGCCGACCGGCCGGGTCTGGTGCCCGGCTTCGTCGGCGGCGCGATCTCGGTGACGATCGGCGCGGGCTTCCTCGGCGGACTGGTCGCCGGTCTGATCGCCGGTGGTGTGGTCCTCGGCATCCAGCGCATCGACATCCCACCGGTGCTGCGCGGCATCATGCCGGTGGTGGTGATCCCGCTGGTCTCGTCGGCCATCGTCGGGTTCCTGATGTTCGTGGTGATCGGCAAGCCGATCTCCGAGGCGCAGAAGGGCCTGACCGACTGGCTGAACAGCCTCTCCGGCACCAACGCCATCCTGCTCGGCATCCTGCTCGGCCTGATGATGTGCTTCGACCTCGGCGGCCCGGTCAACAAGGTGGCCTACACCTTCGCCACGGCCGGCATCTCGGTCGCGGCGCCCAGCGACTCCGCGATGAAGATCATGGCCGCAGTGATGGCCGCGGGCATGGTCCCGCCGCTGGGCATGGCCCTGGCCACCACGGTCCGCAAGAAGCTGTTCACCACCGCCGAGCGCGAGAACGGCAAGGCCGCCTGGGTGCTGGGCGCCTCCTTCATCTCCGAGGGCGCCATCCCGTTCGCGGCGGCCGACCCGCTGCGCGTGATCCCCGCGTCCATGGCGGGCGGCGCGGTCACCGGCGCCCTGACCATGGCCTTCGGCTCGACCCTGCGCGCCCCGCACGGCGGCATCTGGGTCACCTTCCTGATCGGCAAGCCGTTCCTCTACCTGCTGGCCATCGCGGCCGGTACGGCGGTCACGGCCGGCCTGGTCATCCTGCTGAAGGGCATGCGTCGGACGGCGCCGGAGGGCACCGCGGGCGCCGTGTCCCCGGCGGCCGAGGCGAAGCAGCCGGTCGCCGCGTAAGCCCCTGCTTGTCCCTTTGGGGGGCTGTGAGTTGTTCACGGCACCTGCGAGATACGTCACGGTCCGGGCCGCATGGCCCGGACCGTGGTGTCTACTGGGGCGTATGCCGGAAAACGTCACGATCCTCCAGCTGCTGGGCCCCGTCGTACTCGCCCTGGCGGTCGCGCTGTGGGTGACCGGACTGACCCGTCTGCTGCGCCGCTACCGCGCGACGGACCCCCGGCGCACATCAGGCCGGGCCTATTCCGGCCAAGCGCTCTCCGGCCCGGCGCTCCCCGGCCTTCCGCACCAGCGTCAGACCGCCCCCGACCTGGAGGCCGTCGAACTCACCCCGGCCGAACTCGACGCCTTCGCGGGACTGGTACGACAGCTCGACAAGGGCCGCTGAGCACGGCCTTGGTGCACCCGGCCGTGGCGCCTCTCACGGCACCTGCGCCGCCCGCCGCTCCATCGCCTCGCGCGCCGCGTCCTCGCTGACGTAGACCTCGCACATGTGCCGCCCGTCGGGTGTCGCCGTGTGCTCGACCTCCCAGAGGGAGACCTCCTCGCCGCCGGGCAGCAGGAAGGCGTGCTCGTAGAGCGAGAAGCACAGCCCGGCGCGCGCCGCACGGCACGGGCGTCCGAAGGCCTGGGTGATCTGGTGCGCGCACGCCGTGGCCAGCAGCGCGGCCGTCGCCGCGTCCGGCCGGTCGGGGTTCTCCGCCCGGCGCAGCACCCGGCGCGCGTGGTCCGCCGAGTCGTCCGGCACATACGAGTGCCGGGGCGCGGGTATCGGCGACAGCTGCACCGTCACCGGCAGTTCGAAGTCCGGGGCGTCCGGCGGCAGCGGCAGCCGCGCGGTCGCGGCGCGCAGCTCCTCCTCGTCGGCGTACAGCTCGTGCTGCGGGTCGCGGCCCCGGGCGGTGTTGTGGACGAGCTCCCACAGCGTGAGCGCCGAGCCGTCGGCGAGCAGCCAGGTGTGCCGGTAGGTCTCGCGGTGCAGCCCCGCGCTGTGGTGCGCGGAGTGCAGCGAGCTGTCGTGAGCCAGTGCGCAGTCGAGCCGCCTTATCGTCTCGTCCGGCAACTCGAAGGAGTTCAGGGCGCGGCCGAGGAGTCGCGCGAGATGCTCCTCCGGAGACTCGGGCGACTCGGCTGGTTCGTACGCTGCCGTCTCGTACGGAACGCTCAAGGTTTCTCCCGGCGTTGCTGCATGTCACCTTGTGGGTGCATACCGTAGCCCCTCGGTCGGACATCATGTCCGGGAACCGAGAAAACGTACGTCCGGTAAAACGCGCGGACCGCGCGAGAAGTTCCCGCGCGGCCCGACGAACCGTCAAGAATCCCTGCTGGGACGCTGCTTCAGGTGATCACGAGGAGAATCAGACGGCGCTGCCGGCCACCCACTGGCTCCACGCCATGTTCCAGCCGTTGAGTCCGTTGTCCGGCGTCACGGTCTTGTCGGGGGAGTTCTTGACGATCACCACGTCACCGACCGACGAGTTCTCGAAGAACCACTTGGACGGCGTGTCCCCCTGTCCGCCCTGCACGTCCTGGAGGCCGACGCAGCCATGGCTGGTGCCCTGGCGGCCGAAGGGCGGGTTGCCCTTGTTGTACCAGTAGTTGCCGTGGATGAAGGTCCCCGACTGCGTCAGCCGCATCGCGTGCGGCACATCCGGGATGTCGTACGCGTTGGCCAGACCGACCGTCCTGCTGTCCATCCGCAGCTTCTCGAACTTCTCGGTGATCACCATCTGCCCGTTGTACGTGGTGAACTCCGCGCTGCCCGCCGAGATCGGCACCGACTTGATCGTCCTGCCGTCCCGCACGACCGTCATCGTCTGCGTGTTCACGTCGACCGTCGAGACCTGCGAGTGCCCGATGGTGAAGGTGACTGTCTTCTTCTGCACGCCGTAGACGCCGTTCGCGCCCTCGACGCCGTCCAGGTCGATCTTCATCGTGACCTTGGAGCCGGCCTTCCAGTACTCCTCGGGCCGGAAGTCGAGCCGCTGTTCGCCGAACCAGTGCCCGACCACCTTCTGCCCGCTGCTGGAGGAGACGGTGATGTGCGACTGGACGGCCTTCTTGTCGCCGATCGCCTTGTCGAAGTTGAACGACACCGGCATCCCGACGCCGACCGTGGTGCCCTCGTCGGGGGTGTAGGTCCCGATGAAGCTGTTGGCCGAGGAGACCGTGGTGAAGGTGGAGTCGGCGGCCGTGCCGCGCCCGTCCCCGTCCTTGGCGGCGGCCGCTATGCGGTACTTCGTCCCCCGCTCCAACTGCTCCTTCGGCTTCCAGCTGCCCCCGTCGGCGGACAGCGAGCCCGGCACGGCCTGGCCGCTCTCCGCCACCGTCATCTTCACCTCGGTCAGCTTGCCGCCGCTGACCTTCACGCCGGTCGAGTTGATCGACGCCCCGTTCGAGCCGTCCTTCGCCGAGATCTCGATCGTCGCGGCGGATGACTTGGAGTCCTTGCCGGCCTTGTCGTCGTTGTCGGCGTTGGCGCTCCCACCGCAGGCGGTGAGCGTCAGGGCGCCGATCATCAGGGCGGCACAGGCCCCCAGTGCGCGCCGCGCTGCTATGTCCGGCGTTGTCACGATCTGCTCCATCTTCATGCGATCTGCGGGATGCGTTCCGTTCCAGGGGGGAAGAGGTCACCGCCCCCGCGCCGGGTTCCCAGCGTTCTCGGTGAATGCCGTCACGTGACAGAACCGCGACACTTCAACGTCGCCCCGCACCCCCGTACAACTCCCCGTACGACGGCCACACTCCACCCGGCCCCTCCACCGAACCGGCCGCCCGCACGGCCCGCACGATCGCCCGCGTCACCGCGTCCGCACCCGCCGCGAGCACCTCGTTCAGCGCGAGGGGATGCCCCTGGTCGAGCGCGCGGTCCCCGGTGGCCAGCGCGAACACCGTGTCCCCGTCGTTGAGCAGATGCACCGGCCGCACGGCGCGCGCGATACCGTCGTGCGCCGTGCCGGCCAGCTTCTGCGCCTGTGCCTTCGTCAGGTCCGCGTCGGTGGCGACCACCGCGAGCGTGGTGTTCAACGGAGGCGGCGCGCTCTTCGCCGCGATCTCCGCGAGCCGCTGCCGCGCCGCCTCGTGACGGCCCGCCTCCGGGTACTCGACCCGACCCTGGAACAACTCCCCGTACAGAACACCGGTCTCCGGATCCACGGCCGACCCGGCCGCGTTGGCCACCACCAGCGCGGCCACCGTGATCCCCGAGCCGAGGACCGTGCTCGCGGTGCCGATCCCGCCCTTGACCGGCCCGACGGTCGCTCCCGTGCCGGCGCCCACGCAGCCCTCCCGCACCGCGGCGCCCGGTTCGCTCGCCGCGGCCGCCTCCACGGCCGCCCGCCCGGTGGCCGCGTCCGGCCTCGCGCGGAAGTCGCCGCCCCGCCCGAGGTCGAAGACGCAGGCCGCGGGCACCACCGGCACGACATGCGCCGGATCCACTCCGACCCGCACCCCGCGCCGCTGTTCCTCCAGCCAGGCCATCACCCCCGAAGCCGCGTCGAGCCCGTACGCGCTGCCCCCCGTCAGCACGATCGCCTCGACCTTCTGCACGAGGTTGCGCGGATCCAGGGCGTCCGTCTCCTTGGTGCCGGGACCGCCACCGCGTACGTCCACGGCGGCGACCGCCCCGCCCTCGGGCGCCAGGACGACCGTGGTGCCGGTGAGCCAACCGTCGCCGTCACGGGTCGCGTGGCCCACCCGCAGCCCGGTGACATCTGTCAGAGCGTCAACTGTCATGAGCCCAGTGTCGTCCAGCCACCCACGCCGCCGGCGGGACTCTCGCCGGACGGGGCCGTCTTCCGCGTCAGCCGACCGGTGCCGTCATCTCCCTGTTCACCCGGCCCGCCCGGCGTGCCGTCAGCGTCTCCCCGGTCGCCACCGTCCCCGCCGAGACCAGACCGGCCGCGAGCACCGCCCAGTCGCCCAGGAAGGTGCAGCAGATCACCAGCAGGGCCGCGGTCGGCAGCACCAGCTGCTGGGCGATGCCCACCTTGAAGTAGCGCGAGTGCAGCGCCCACACGGTGAGCAGATACAGCGCCGTCGGCAGGGTCACCGCCGCCGACGCGGCCAGCGTCGAGATGTGCGCCTTGTGGACGGCCTGCTCGACCGCCACCTCCAGGCCCGCGCCGATCGCCGCCGCCGAGGCGAACACCACGTAGTGCCCGTAACCCCACAGGAACGCCTGCTTGTTGGAGTGCAGATGGCCGTGGATCGGCACCACGAAGTAGATCCACCACGCGGCGAAGATGATCAACAGCCCGCCCGCCGCGATCGGCAGCAGATCGCCCAGCGCGTCGTTCTCGTCGATGCCGGTCTTCACTGCGACCGTGGCCGCGGCGATGGTCTCGCCGAGCACGATGATCGTGAACAGCCCGTACCGCTCGGCGATATGACGCGGATGCCAGGACGTCGGGTGGTCCCGCTCCGCGAAGGGCGGCACACACATCTCCAGGACCGCCATCACCAGGAACACCCAGGGCCTGGTGTCCTCGGGCAGCACCACCAGGCCCACCCAGCCGATCTGACACAGCAGCACACCGACGGCGTACCGCAGCGCCATCCGTCGCTCCGGGCCGTCGCTCGACCTGGCCACGCGCAGCCACTGCGTCACGAGGGCGAGCCGCATGATCACATAGCCGAGCAGCACGGCCAGGTAGTCGTGGTCCTCGAACGCCCGGGTGACACCCGCCGCCAGGACCAGCACACCGGCGATCTGGACGAGGGTGACGACCCGGTACAGGATGTCGTCGTTGTCGTAGGCCGAGGCGAACCAGGTGAAGTTCATCCAGGCCCACCAGATGGCGAAGAACACCATCGCGTAGTTCAGGATCCCCTCGCCCGGGTGCCCCTCCGCGACGGCGTGCACCAACTGGATGCCCGCCTGGGCGATGGCCACGACGAAGCACAGGTCGAAGAAGAGCTCCAGCGGGGTGGCGGCACGGTGCGCCTCACCACGGCCCCGGGCCGTGAGCCGACGCAGGGGACGGCGGTGTCCGGGCGGGCGGGGGGAGTCCGGCGCGGGAGTCGAACTGGACGTCATGGGGTCAAGCACAGCAGATCAGGCGCGGAATTTCCTGCGAAGGGATCACCCGCTCGCAAGGGTCCACGGCCGCGGCCGGGGAGGCCGGCGCCGTGCGGGCCGTACCCTGGACGCATGAGCACCGCCCCCGCCTCCGAGCCGCGCGAGCCGAAGCCCGCGCTGATCTTCGACGACCCGCTGGACCAGCAGTCCTCGGACGACACCGACCGCGGCTGGGGCGAGCGGCCGCGCGCCGACGGTGACGGCGCGGCCGATCTGAAGCGCTTCCTCGACGAGAAGCCGCCCCACCACATCTGAGCCTCTACCGCTGGTCGTGCCCCGAGCCGCGCTGGGCGACCAGCGCGTCGCGGATCTCCTTGAGGACCTCCAGCTCGGTCACCTCGATGACCTCCTGGGTGCCCTCCTTCGCCTTGCGGCGGGCCTCCGCGCGGGCCAGGTACTTCGCCATCGGCAGGACCATCAGGAAGTAGACGACGGCCGCGGTGATCACGAAGCTGAGGGCCGCGCCGAGGACGGAGCCCCACAGGATCTGGATGCCCTGGTCGCCCGCGCACGACGAGCTCAGGCACGAGCTGTAGTGATCGAGGTTCTTGGTGCCGATCGCTCCGACCAGCGGGTTGATGATCCCCTTCACCACCGCGTTCACGATGTTCGTGAACGCGGCGCCGATGACCACCGCTACCGCCAGATCGACGACGTTCCCGCGCATCAGGAAGGCCTTGAAGCCGTCCCAGACGCCCGGTTCCTTCTTCTCGCTCACCGCGGAGCCTCTCCTCGTGTGCACAGGTTGTGGAACGAACAGCTCCGCAACCTACGTCAGGGCTAGGCCATCCTGTCCAATTGCACCACCTCAACGAGGGGCTTGACAGGGCGATGAGCACCATGCGCACGACAGGCGCGACCCAGCTCAGCACAGCGTCACCGCCAGCCGCGCCGTAGCGCTCGCGCCCGCCAGACGCGCCGCCGTGGAACGCGGCACCGACAGCACCACCAGCGCCCCGCTCTCGCCCGCGGCGTCCAGCGGCTCCGGCACCTTCGACACCCGAGCCCCGCGCGCGACCACCTCCGCGCCGCCCCCGCCCACCGCGTGCTCCTCGGCGGCGATCACATCGACCCGGTCACCGGGCCGCAGCAGCCGCACGGTGGCCCCGTCGGCGATCCGCACCGGCGCGGACACCCGCTCGACGGCACGGTGTTGGCGGACCGGCTCCGCCACCGGATGCCCGCGCGCCGGGCCCGTCTCACCGGGCCCCGCCGCCACGAGCGCGGCCGCGGTGACGGCGAGCCCCGCCGCCGCGGCCCGCCCGGGGGCGGTGCCCTTCCCGCCCCCCCGGGGCGCCGGGGCCGGGGCCCCGGCGGCGGGCCGCGTACTTGGGGCACATGCTCGGGCAGGTCGACGCCGTGCACGGGCTCTACTACCTGCTGATGCACGGCGTCGACCTGCCCGAGCATGTGCC
>NZ_JAKEIP010000313.1 GCF_021474425.1 Streptomyces muensis
CCCGCCACCTCCGCGACGCCGAACACGTCATCGGACCCCCACATACCGGCGCCCACCACGAGCCCCGAAGGGCACGCTCGGCCCGGGGCCGGCCGGCGTGACCCATGGCTGTTGGCCGTGTTGCTCTTCGTCGGCTACGCGATCGTCTCCGTCGGGCGTTACCGGCATCTGGGGCAGCGGTCGTGGGATCTGGGGATATTCGAGCAGGTCATCCGGGCATACGCGCATCTGCAGGCGCCGATCGCCGACCTGAAGGGGCCCGGGTTCAACATCCTCGGCGATCACTTCAGCCCGGTGACCGTCCTGCTCGCGCCGCTGTACCGGGTGTTCCCCTCCCCGGTCACCCTCCTCGTCGCGCAGGCGGCGCTCTTCGCGCTCTCCGCCGTTCCCGTGACCCGTGCGGCGGCCCGGCTGCTCGGGCGGGCGCGGGGGCTCGCGATCGGGGTGGCGTACGGGCTGTCGTGGGGGCTTCAGCAGGCCGTCGACTTCGACTTCCACGAGATCTGCTTCGCCGTACCGCTGATCGCGTTCAGCCTGGAGGCGCTGCTCGCGCGGCGTTGGCGGGCGGCTCTGCTGTGGGCGTTGCCCCTCGTCCTCGTGAAGGAGGACCTGGGGATGACCGTCGCGGCCATCGGCGTGGTCGTCGCCCTGCGGGCCCGCCGGGACTCCGCGCGGGCGGCGCGGTACGCGATGGGCGTCGCCGTGTTCGGCGTGGTGGCCGTCGCGGTCACGCTGCTGCTGGTCATCCCGAGCTTCAACAGCGCCGGGACCTACGACTACTGGAACAAGGTGGGCGAGTCGGAGGGCGGCGGCCCCTTCGACGGACTCGACACCAAGCTCCGTACGCTCGGCTGGCTACTCGTCCCCACCACCGGGCTGCTCGCGATCCGCTCGCCGCTGCTGCTGGTCGCCCTGCCCACGGTCGGCTGGCGGTTCGCCTCCTCGTACTCGCAGTACTGGGGCACGGACTGGCACTACAACGCCGTCCTCATGCCCGTCGTCGTCCTCGCGCTCGTCGACGCCCTCGACACCGCGCGGCACAGCACGCGCGCGTGGCTGCGGTCGTACGCGGAGCACCTGCCCGCCGCCGTGGCGGCCGCCTCGGTCGCGCTGACCACCTCGCTGCCGCTGGCCGCGCTGACCGAGAGCGAGATCTATCGCAAGCCCGCGCGCGTGACCGCCGTCGAGCGGCTGCTCGCCCAGGTTCCCGACGACGCCTCCGTGGAGGCGAACATCGCGCCGATCAGCCGGCTCACCTCCCGCTGCCAGGTCTTCTGGATCAGCAACACGCGCGGCGTCGACCCCGACTTCATCGCCCTCGACAACTCCCGCAAGCGCTACAGCGACGTCGAGGCGTACGCCCGGGAACTGCACCCCGACTCCCGCTACGTCGTCACCGGCACCGCCTACGGCGTCGTACTCCTGGAGCGGCAGCCCGCCGGGTGAGGTGGGCACCGCGCGGGCCCGGTCCGGGAGGTGGAACCTCCTGCGGACCGGGCCCGTCCCCCGCAACCCCCGTATGCGGTGGCTATTCGGTCGCGATGGCGTTCAGTACGTTCATCCGGCCCGCCCTGAACGCCGGCACCAGTGCCGCGAACAGGCCCACGAAGGCCGAGCCGATGAAGACGCCGATGATCGTCGGCCACGGGATGTCGAGGACGTTCAGGCCCTCCAGGGCGAGCAGCTTCTGGGCCGTGGCGCCCCAGCCCATGCCGAGTCCGAGGCCCAACAGGGCGCCGAACAGGGCGATCACCACCGACTCCATGCGGATCATGCGGCGCAGCTGGCGGCGGGAGAGGCCGATGGCGCGCATCAGGCCGATCTCGCGGGTGCGTTCCACCACCGACAGCGCCAGGGTGTTCACCACACCGAGGACCGCGACGATGATCGCCAGGGCGAGCAGGCCGTAGACCATGTTCAGGAGCTGGCCGACCTGGTCCTTGAGCTCCTGCTTGTAGTCGGTCTGGTCGCGGACCTGGTACTGCGGGTAGCCGTCCAGGGACTTCTTCAGGGCCGCGTACGCCGCCTCCTCCTGACCGTCCTTCGCCTTGGCGAACATGATCACGTTCTGCGGGATCCGGTCGGCGGGGAGGTACTTCCGCAGCGTCTCGATACTCGTGTAGCGAGCGCCCTGGTCGATGGAGGTGTCGTCATCCGTGATGGCCGCGACCTTCAGCTTCGCCGCCTCACCGCCCTTGAAGGCGACGGTGATGGTGTCGCCGACGCGCACGCCGTGCTCCTTGGCGTAATCGGAGCCGACCGACATGGCGTCCTTGCCGTAGGCGGCGGAGAGCGTGCCCTGCGTGGTCGTGCGGCGCAGGTCCTCGGCGTACGTCGGGTCGGCGGCGGTGATGCCGCTGTCGTCGGTCTTGCCGTCCGGCGAGGTCAAGGTGGCGTCGACGTCCTTGTAGCGGGTGACGTGGGCCAGGCCCGGCGTCCGCTCCATGGCCTTCTCGACCTGCGGCACGATCTCCTGCTGCTGGGCCATGACGATGAAGTCGGCGCCCACCGACTTGTCGAGTTCACTCGTCGCCGAGGCGACCATCGAGGAGCCGACCACCGACAGGCAGGCCACCAGGGCGAGGCCGATCATCAGGGCGGCGCCCGTGGCACCGGTACGGCGCGGGTTGCGCAACGCGTTGCGCTCGGCCATGCGGCCGACGGGGCCGAAGGCGCGCAGCAGGACCGCGCTGATCACCCGGACCACGGCGCCCGCGAGCAGCGGACCGATGACCACGAAGCCGATCAGGGTCAGCACCACGCCGCCACCCAGCATCAGCGCGCCGTCGCTCGCCTTGTCGGCCGTGGCGGCCGCGAACAGGGCGTAGGTGCCGGCGCCCGTGAGGACCAGTCCGATCAGGCCGCGGATCCAGCCGGCCTTGATGTCGGCCGGGGTTCCGGCGTCGCGCAGGGCGGCCATCGGGGAGACCTTGCCGGCGCGGCGGGCGGGGAGGTAGGCGGCGAGGACGGTGACGACGACGCCGAGGATCAGGCCGATGACCGGGGTGGTCACCTTCACCGTCAGGTCGTCGGTGGAGAGGTTCATGCCGGCCATCGACATCAGCTTCATCAGGCCGACGGCGATGCCGACACCGGCGGCCACGCCGAGTATCGAGCCGATGAAGCCGAGCAGCAGGGCCTCCACCAGCACGGACCGGTTGACCTGCCGGCGGGAGGAGCCGATGGCCCGCATGAGGCCGATCTCGCGGGTGCGCTGGGCGACCAGCATCGAGAAGGTGTTGATGATCAGGAAGATGCCCACCAGGAACGCGATCCCGGCGAAGCCGAGCATGGCGTACTTGATGATGTCCATGAACTCGCCGACGTCCTTGCGGTTCTCGTCGGCGTTCTCCTTGGCCGTCTGGATCTTGTACGAGCCGTTCAGGGACTTGGCGATGTCCTGCTTGAGCTGGGTGTCGCTGACGCCGGCCGCCGCGGTGACGGCGACCTGGGTGAAGCGGCCGGTGGCGCCGAGGAGGGTGCGCTGGGCGGTGGCGGTGTCGAAGTAGACGACGGCCGCGCCGGGGTTGGTGACCTTCCAGGAGGCGATGCCGACGATCCGCGCGCGGATGTCGCCGGTGGCGGCGATGGTGCGCAGTTCGTCGCCGAGCTTCAGGTCGTGCTTGTCGGCGGTGTCCGCGTCGACCATGACGTCGGTGGGCCCGCGCGGGGCGTGCCCGGAGGTGATCTCCATGGACTTCAGGTCGTTCCTGGTCCAGTTGCCGGCGATGGTGGGCGCACCGGTGGAGGAACCCATGTTCTCGTTCTCGGAGTTGACGACGGTCACGCTCATGGAGGCGACCGCGCCCTCGGCCTGCTTCACGCCGTCGACGGCCGCGACCTGCTCGACGGTGGAGGCCGGCAGCGAGACCGGGCGGCCCGTGCCGCCGCCGTCGTCCTCGTCCTCGGCCGTCTTCGGGCTGACGGTGACGTCGGAGGCGGTGACGGCGAAGAGCTTGTCGAAGGTGGTGTTCATGGTGTCGGTGAACACGAGCGTGCCGCTCACGAAGGCCACCGACAGCAGGACGGCCACGGCCGACAGGGCCATGCGTCCCTTGTGCGCGAAGAAGTTGCGCAGAGAGGTCTTCAGGACGGTCATGACGTACGCCCCCGGGCGTCGAAGTCCTTCATGCGGTCCAGGACGGCTTCGGCGGTGGGCTTGTACATCTCGTCGACGATGCGTCCGTCGGCGAGGTACAGCACCCGGTCCGCGTACGAGGCGGCGACGGGGTCGTGGGTGACCATCACGATGGTCTGCCCGAGCTCGTCGACGGAGCGGCGCAGGAAGCCCAGCACCTCGGCGCCCGCGCGCGAGTCGAGGTTTCCGGTCGGCTCGTCACCGAAGATGATCTCGGGCCGGGCGGCCAGGGCGCGGGCCACGGCGACGCGCTGCTGCTGGCCGCCGGAGAGCTGGGTGGGCCGGTGCCTGAGCCGGTCGGACAGGCCGACGGTGTCGACGACGCGGCCGAGCCACGCCTTGTCGGGCTTGCGGCCCGCGATGTCCATGGGCAGCGTGATGTTCTCCAGGGCGTTGAGCGTCGGCAGCAGGTTGAACGCCTGGAAGATGAAGCCGATCCGGTCCCGCCGCAGCTGGGTGAGCTTCTTGTCCTTCAGCCCGGTGATCTCGGTCTCGTCGAGGTAGATCTGGCCGCCGGTGACGGTGTCGAGCCCGGCGAGGCAGTGCATCAGGGTGGACTTGCCGGACCCCGAGGGCCCCATGATCGCGGTGAACTGCCCCCGCGCGATGTCCACGTCCACATGGTCGAGCGCGACGACCCGGGTCTCCCCCGACCCGTACGCCTTGACGACCTGCCGCGCCCGCGCGGCAACGGCCGTACGCCCTCCAGTGCCCCCGTGCCTGGGAATGGTCACAGCCGATGTCACGGTATGTCTCCTAAGTCGGTTATGAGTCGACGTACTGAGCCGTGTGCCGGTACGTCGATGACTGGGTACGTCGTTGAGTCTGGTGCCCGAGCAGGGTCCGGCGCGCTGGTGCCGAGCCCCGTCTTGTACGGGGGAAAACCCCACCCCCGCCGGTCCGGTGAGCCGCCCCCCAGCGGCGTAAAGCCAGATTAAGGACGGCCCCCCGGGCGTCTCGTCCTCCGGCGGTACCAACCCTCCCCGAGACCTAGTACGGAGGTACCCCTAGGGGCTCTCCACCCTTCGGTGGAGCGCGCGTCGGGGTCGTCTCCACCCTGCGGTCCATCAAGGCTCCACCCTCCCGCGACGTCAGGGTCAAGTGGGAAGCTGTTCGCCGGCAGGTAGGTGCAAGGGGAACGCATCAGGAGAGGAACCCGGTGGGCAGTACGAGACCCGCGATACGCGACACCGCACGGCGCACCGGAACGGACGGCCGCTCGGCCGTGGTCGCGGCCCTGATGCTCGCGATGGCGCTGGCCGCGCTCGACGCCACCATCGTCTCCACGGCCGTACCGCAGATCGTCGGCGACCTCGGCGGCTTCTCGGTCTTCTCCTGGCTGTTCTCCGGCTATCTGCTCGCCGTGACGGTGACCCTGCCGGTCTACGGCAAGCTCTCCGACACCTTCGGCCGCAAGCCGGTGCTGGTCGCGGGCGCGGCGCTGTTCCTGCTGGGCTCACTGCTGTGCGCGCTGGCCTGGAACATGGCGGCGCTGATCGCGTTCCGGATCGTGCAGGGGCTGGGCGGCGGGGCGCTCCAGGGGACGGTGCAGACGCTGGCCGCCGATCTGTACCCGCTGGAGGAACGGCCCAGGATCCAGGCCAGGTTGTCCACGGTGTGGGCCGTGTCGGCGGTGGCGGGGCCCGGGTTGGGCGGGGTCCTGGCGGCGTACGCGGACTGGCGGTGGATCTTCCTGATCAACCTGCCCATCGGGGCGGTGGCCCTGTGGCTGATCGTGCGGCATCTGCACGAGCCGAAGCGCGACCCTGACCCGGAGGCGCCGGCCACGCGCGCGCGTGTCGACTGGGCGGGCGCGCTGGCGGTGTTCGCGTGCGGGGGCGTGCTGCTGACGGCGCTGGTGCAGGGCGGGGTGGCCTGGCCGTGGCTGTCGGGGCCCTCGCTCGCCCTGTTCGGTACGGGACTGGCGCTGGTGGCGGTCGTGGTGGTCGTGGAGCGCCGGGCGGCCGAGCCGATCATCCCGGGCTGGGTGTGGCGGCGCCGGACGATCGCGGCGGTGAACCTGGCGCTGGGCGCGCTGGGGTTGCTGATGGTGGCGCCGACGGTGTTCCTGCCGACGTACGCCCAGTCGGTCCTCGGCCTGGCCCCGATGACGGCCGGGTTCGTGCTGTCGGTGTGGACGTTGAGCTGGCCGCTGTCGGCCGCGTGCAGTCAGCACGTGTACCGCAGGATCGGCTTCCGCAACACGGCGATGCTGGGCATCGGGACGGCGTCGCTGATCCTCCTCGCCTTCCCCTTCCTGCCCTATCCCGGTCAGGCGTGGCAGCCGACCCTGCTGATGCTGCTGCTGGGGGCGGCCCTCGGGCTGTTCCAACTGCCGCTGATCGTGGGTGTGCAGTCGACGGTGGGCTGGTCGGAGCGGGGTACGACGACCGCTTCGGTGCTGTTCTGCCGGCAGACGGGCCAGACGATGGGCGCGGCACTGTTCGGCGCGGTCGCGAACGGCGTACTGGCGTCCCGGCTCGGCGGCGCGGGCGACCTGGAATCGGTGACGCGGGCCCTGGACTCCGGCGGTACGGCCCCGGAGGCCACCAGGCGGGCCATCGCCGACGCGGTGCACGCGGTGTACCTGGGCGCGGCCGGTGCGGCGGCGCTGGCCTTCCTGGTCCTGTTGCTGCTGGCACCGAGGCGGTTCCCGGTACTGGAGGAGACCTGATCCCGCCTTTTGTACGGTGACCCCAACACCCGCTGCCCGAAGGAGACTTGGCTTGTCCAGGCTCGCCCGCACACTCGCGGCCATCGCCGTGGCGGTCGGGATCGCCGGGTACGCCGCGACCGAGTACCTCGACGCGAGCACCCCTGACGCCCGCCCCACCACTCCCACCAGCCCCTACACGCCCGAGCCGACGCCCCCGGACTGCACCCCGGTGCCACGGGCCACCTCGCGTCCGACGACGCTTCCCCCGGCACTTCCGACCGCCAACCCCATGGACCCCCCGGTCGAGGCCCACCTGTGCGTCGGCTGGCACGCCACGGTCGAGGAGCGGTGAAGGCGGCTTCCGAACCGGCTTCCGAACCGGCTTCCGGACCCGAACCGCCCGCTCGACCTGCGCTACCGCAGCGTGACGCGCGCGGCGACCGGCAGATGGTCGCTGCCGGTCGCGGGCAGCGTACGGATGTGACCGACCGTCGCCGAGCGGGCCATGACCTGGTCGATCCGGGCCAGCGGCAGACCGGCGGGGAAGCTGAACGCGAAGCCCCGCTCCGCCACGTTCATCCGTGAGGTCAGCGGCGCCAGCCCACGGTCGTCGACCGTGCCGTTGAGGTCGCCCAGCACCATCACCGTCCGCAGCCGCTCACCGGCGACGGCCGCCCCCAGCAGCCGGGCACTCTCGTCCCGCCGGGCGGACGCGAGCCCGCTCGCCCGGACCCGCACGGACGGCAGGTGCGCGACATACGCCGCGACATCGCCGTACGGCGTGCGCACGACGGCGCGCAGCCCACGGCTCCAGTCCTCGCCGACCCCACGCGGCCTGATGTCCACGTGCCGGGCGCCGGTCAGCGGATATCTCGACCAGAGCCCGACGGTCCCCCGCACGACGTGGTACGGGAACTCCCCGGCGAGAGTCTCCTCGTAGACCGGCAGCGCCGGGGGCACCAACTCCTCCAGCGCGATCAGATCGGGCTCGGCGGCGGCCAGGGCACGGGCCGTGCCCGCCGGGTCGTCGTTCTCGTCACTGACGTTGTGCTGCACCACGACCAGGTCGCGCGCGCCGGGCTTCGGCGCGGGCAGGAGCAGCCCGCTGAAGAGGTACGTCCAGGCCGCAACCGGCAGCAGCAGGGCCACCAGCGCGACGGCGGAGCGGCGCAGCAGGGCCAGGCCGAGCAGCACCACGACCACGGCACCGAGCCAGGGCAGGAAGGCCTCCAGCAGACTGCCCACCCGCCCCACGGAGTTGGGTACGGCCCGGTGGAACGCGAGCAACACGGCCGTCAGCACGGCGCACGCGGCGAGCGCGCGCCCGCGAAGGGCCCACCGCGTCGGCCACCGGGTCGCCGCCGCCCGCACCGTCGATGTCATGCCTGCCAAGACGATCCGCCGAGCGGATCAGTTTCCGTCTCCCGCGCCGGGCTCAAAAGTCTGAGTTAACGCCGGTAACACACCAGGTCAGACACGGTTTGATGGAGAAAGCGCATACCGACCACTCAGTTTGGTGAAACCCTCGCCTACTCCCGGTACCGCCGAGTAACGTGCGTGGCTCGCCCGCCCCCCACCTCCCTGCGGTCCGCCGCAACCGGACCCGAGCCACGCAAGGAGCAACGGGATGTCCCCGTCCTTCGACCCGTCACCGCCGTACCAGTACGGCCCGGGCGACACCTCACCGACCTACGGCACCTCACCGTCGTACGGAACCTCACCCTCGTACGACACCTACCCCTGGCAGTCCCCCACCCCGCCGGGGCCACCACCGCCACGC
>NZ_JAKEIP010000314.1 GCF_021474425.1 Streptomyces muensis
GCGCGGCGGAGCCGCAAATTGATACAGCCCCGCGCCCCTGGGGGCGTGGGCGGGCCCGGCGACTACACGGACCGCCCGCTACGCGCCCCCGAGGGTTGTGTGCCGGGTGCGGGTGAGTGGGGGCTGGTCGCGCCCGCGCGGCGGAGCCGCAAATTGATACAGCCCCGCGCCCCTGGGGACGTGGGCGGACCCGGCGACTACACCGGCCCGTCCCTTTCCAGCCCTCCGCCACCCCTTCTCCGCCGCGACGGCGCTCAAGCTCCACGACCTGTTCGGCGGTGCCGAATTGTCCGCGACCAAGCCTTCAAGGAGCCCGTGTATGAGACTTCTCCGCTCGCACCCCACGCCCCCCTCGCCCGCTGTACCCGGCGACACTCTCGCCGAGGCGGCGGGGGTCCGGGTCCGGCTCGGGGCGCGGGAAGTGCTGCAAGGGGTATCCGTCACCGTCCGGGCCGGGGAGGTGCTCGCGCTCGTGGGGCCCAATGGGGCCGGGAAGTCGACGTTGTTGGGGGCGTTGGCCGCCGATCTGCCGGTCGCGGAGGGCGTCGTACGGATTCATGGCCGGCCGGCACACGAATGGACCGCTGCCGAACTCGCGCTGCGTCGGGCGGTGCTGCCGCAGTCGGCGGCGCTCTCCTTTCCCTTCACCGTGGAGGAGGTCGTGCGGATGGGGCGCGCGCCGCACGTGGCCGCCTCTCCCGCCGAGGACGACCTCGCCGTCGCCGAGGCGATGACCCTCACGGAGGTCACCGAGTTCGCCGTACGGGCCTTCTCGGCGCTCAGTGGCGGTGAGCGGGCGAGGGTCGCGCTCGCTCGGGTGCTCGCTCAGCGGGCGCCGTTGTTGCTGCTCGACGAGCCCACGGCCGCGCTCGACCTGAAGCATCAGGAACTGGTGCTGCGAGTGTGCCGGGAGCGGGCGCGGGCCGGGGACGCGGTGGTGGTCGTGCTGCATGACTTGGGGCTCGCGGCGGCGTACGCGCACCGGGTCGCGATTCTGCACACCGGGCGGGTCGCGGCGGACGGGCCGCCGGGCGAGGTGTTCTCCGAGCGGTTGCTGTCGGAGGTCTACCAACAACCCGTCGACGTGCTTTCGCATCCTCGAACGGGAGCGCTCCTGGTGACCCCGCGGCGCAACCTTTGACTCTCCTTTGACCCCAGCATGGGGGCGTTTTTGGCCACTTAGGCGATCCTTATGTGCGTTAGGTGAGCCTCACCTTCCTGCCTTGTGAGGCCCGTCACGCACACTTTCCGCCATCCCCTGGAGCCTTCATGCGACCCGCCAGACTCTCCGCCGTCGCCGCTGCCGCCACCGTGGCGGCCCTGACCGCCGTCACGGGGTGCACCGAGAAGGGCAGCTCGACGGGTGGCGAACGGGTCGTCAACGTGACGTCGACGGACGACAAGTGCGAGGTGTCGAAGAAGGAGTTCCCGGCGGGCCACGTCGAACTCGCCATCGAGAACAAGGGCTCCAAGGTCACCGAGGTCTACATCCTCTTCCCGGACGACCGCATCGTCACCGAGCGGGAGAACATAGGCCCCGGCACCAAACAGACCGTCACCGCCGAGGTGAAGGCGGGCGACTACACCATCGCCTGCAAGCCGGGCATGAAGGGCGACGGCATCCGGCAGACCGTCAAGGCCACCGGCAAGGGCGCGCCCGCCAAGCGCGACCCGCGGCTGGACAAGGCCGTGGCCGCCTACCGGGAGTACGTGCAGACGCAGGCCGACGAGACGCTGCCGAAGGCGGAGGCGTTCGCCAAGGCCGTCAAGGACGGTGACATCGAGGCCGCCAAGAAGGCCTACGCCCCCTCCCGCATCGGCTGGGAGCGCACCGAGCCGGTCGCGGAGTCCTTCGGCGACATCGACCCCAAGGTCGACGTCCGCGAGGACGGCCTGGCGGCCGGCCAGGACCCGGCCACGGACTGGACCGGCTGGCACCGGCTGGAGAAGGCCCTCTGGCAGGACAAGAAGATCGGTGACCGGGAGAAGCAGCTCGCCGACCAGCTCATCACCGACCTGAAGGACTGGCAGAAGCGGGTCGGCAAGGCCGAGATCACCCCGACCTCCATGGCCAACGGCGCCAAGGAACTCCTCGACGAGGTCGCCACCGGCAAGGTCACCGGCGAGGAGGAGCGCTACTCGCACACCGACCTCGTCGACTTCAAGGCCAACGTCGAGGGGGCGGAGAAGGCGTACGAGCTGCTCAAGGCGGTCGCCAAGGAGAACGACCCCGCCCTTGTCACCGAACTCGACAAGCAGTTCGGCGCGCTGAACACACTGCTCGACAAGTACCGGGCGGACAAGTCGTCGTACGACTTCACCTCGTACGACAAGGTCGGCGACGCCGACCAGAAGGAGCTGTCGGACGGCGTCAACTCGCTCGCGGAGCCGCTGTCCAAGCTCGCCGCCGCCGTCGTCGTCAAGTGAGGCGGTCGTCAAGTGAGGCAGGGGACCCGGGCATGACCGAAGCACCTGAAACCACTCCCTCCCGCCGTGCGCTGATCGGCTGGGGCGGTGCCGGGCTCGCGCTCGGTGCCGTCGCGGCCGGCGGTGCCGTGGCGATGGCCCGCACCGGTGACGACGTCGTTCCGGCCGCCGCCGGGACGGGCGCCGCGATCCCCTTCCACGGCGAGCGGCAGGCCGGCATCGCCACCCCGGTGCAGGACCGGCTGCACTTCGCCGCGTTCGACGTGAAGACCGACGACCGAGCCGAGTTCGTGCAGTTGCTGAAGGACTGGACGGCGGCCGCGCGCCGGATGACCGCCGGGCAGTCGGTGGGTGAGGGCGCGTACGGGGGTCTCGCCGAGGCTCCGCCGGACGACACCGGGGAGGCGCTGGGCCTGAAGCCCTCGCGGCTGACCCTCACCTTCGGGTTCGGCCCGTCGCTGTTCGAGAAGTACGGGGAGGCGTTCGGCATCGCGGACGCCCGGCCCGAAGCGCTCGCCGAGCTGCCGAAGTTCGCCGGGGACAATCTGGACAAGAACCGCAGCGGCGGCGATCTGTGCGTCCAGGCCTGCGCGGACGACCCGCAGGTCGCCGTGCACGCCATCCGCAACCTGGCCCGCATCGGCATGGGCAAGGTCGTCATCCGCTGGTCCCAGCTCGGGTTCGGGAAGACCTCGTCGACCACGCCCGAGGAGCAGACCCCGCGCAACCTCATGGGGTTCAAGGACGGGACCCGGAACATCGCCGGGACGGAGACGGACCGGCTGGAGAAGTTCGTGTGGGTGGGCGAGAAGGACGGCCCGGCTTGGATGGCCGGGGGCTCCTACCTCGTCGCTCGCCGCATCCGGATGCACATCGAGACCTGGGACCGCACCTCGCTGCAGGAGCAGGAGGACATCTTCGGCCGGGACAAGGGCGAGGGCGCCCCGGTCGGCAAGGCCAAGGAGCGCGACGAGCCGTTCCTGAAGGCGATGCTGCCCGACGCGCACGTCCGTCTCGCGCACCCCGACTCCAACGACGGGGCGACGATCCTGCGCCGCGGCTACTCCTTCACCGACGGCACCGACGGACTCGGCCGCCTGGACGCGGGCCTGTTCTTCCTCGCCTACCAGCGCGACCCGCGCACCGGGTTCATCCGCATCCAGCGCAACCTGGCCCTCGACGCGCTCAACGAGTACATCCAGCACGTGGGTTCGGCGCTGTTCGCCGTCCCGCCCGGCGTCCGCGACAAGGACGACTGGTGGGGCCGGACGCTGTTCGGAAAGGAGGCGTAAGGGCCCGTGTTCTCCAACTACCTGATCGGACTGCGCGAGGGCCTGGAGGCGTCGCTCGTCGTCTGCATCCTCATCGCCTACCTGGTGAAGACCGACCGCAGGGACGCGCTGCGGCCCATCTGGATCGGCATCGGTGTCGCGGTCGCCCTGGCGCTCGGCTTCGGCTGCGCGCTCGAATTCGGCTCGCAGGAGCTGACGTTCGAGGCGCAGGAGGCGCTCGGCGGCTCCCTGTCGCTGCTCGCGGTCGGCCTGGTGACCTGGATGGTGTTCTGGATGCGGCGCACCGCCCGGCATCTGAAGGCCGAGCTGCACGGCAAGCTGGACGCCGCCCTGCAGATGGGCACGGGCGCGCTGGTCGCGACCGCGTTCCTGGCGGTCGGCCGGGAGGGCCTGGAGACCGCCCTGTTCGTGTGGGCGTCGGTGCGCGCGGCCGGTGACGGCAGCCCGCGTCCGCTGGTCGGCGCCGCCCTCGGCATCCTCACCGCGATCGTCCTGGGCTGGCTGTTCTACCGCGGTGCCCTGCGCATCAACCTCGCCAGGTTCTTCACCTGGACCGGCGGCATGCTGGTCGTCGTGGCGGCGGGCGTGCTGGCGTACGGCTTCCACGACCTCCAGGAGGCGCGCTGGCTGCCGGGGCTGAGCGACCGCGCCTTCGACGTCAGCGACACCGTCGATCCGGCGAGTTGGTACGGCACGCTGCTGAAGGGCGTCTTCAACTTCCAGCCCGACCCGACCGTCCTCCAGGTCACGGTGTGGCTGCTGTACCTGATCCCGACGCTCGCGCTGTTCCTCGCCCCGGTAGGGTTCGCCTCCGGGAAGGGGAAGGTGAAGGAACCTGATGAGCAGGGATCGCGGCCCTCGAAAGCTCCGCAGGCTTGACCGGAGCGCACTGATAGCGGCATCGCTGACCGCTTTGTCGTTGACGGCAAGCGGATGCGTGGTGGTCCACGGGGAGCGGGAAGTACTCCCGTCGGCCACCAGGGCGGAGGCCGCCAAGGCCCTCCAGCAGTTCACCACCGCGTACAACGAGGCCGACAAGGCCTACGACAGTTCCCTGGACGCCGACCATGTCAGCGGCGCCCTCGGTGACATCGACGGGGCGCGGCTGAAGGCGGGCAAGGCGCTCAGCCCCGACGGCAACCCGGCGCACAGTCCGCTGAAGCTGTCGGACACCAAGTTCACGATCCCGAAGAAGGCGGGCTGGCCGCGCTGGTTCGTGGCCGACGCGGCCGCCAACAAGGGCGCCGCCGCCCGCTGGGTCTTCGTGTTCAGCCGGAACAGCCTGGCCGAGCCGTGGGAGGCGTCGTATCTGACGCTGATGGCCCCCGACGACGTACCGCGGTTCAAGACGGACAAGGACGGCTGGGCCGAGGCCGTTCCCGCGGACTCGGCCGAACTGGCCGTGGCACCCGAGGACTTGAGCAAGGACTACGTGACCTATCTCAAGGACGGCGGGAACACCTTCGCGGACGGCCGCCACACCAGCGGATGGCGTGCCAGCCGGGCCAAGGAGGCGGAACGGCCGGGACTGGTCCGGCAGTACATCGACGAGCCGCTGACGAGCGGTGACTACGCGCCGCTGGCGCTGCGCACCGAGGACGGCGGGGCGCTGGTGTTCTTCACCACCCGCCACTACGAGAAGGAGACGGCCCACACCGGTGCCGCCGTCCCCACCCCGGACAAGGCCGTGCTGGCGCTGACGACCGGTGAGATCAAGCAGTCGCTGACGGTGGAGATCGTCTCCAACGGGGCGGCTCTGGACCCGAAGGGCTCCGGCAAGGTGCAGGTCATCGGCCGGACCCAGGGCATGACGTCGGCGAAGGGCGAGTAGTCACCGCGGCCACGGTGGCTCGCTCGCCGCTCGCCCGGTGACTCAGTGGCGCAGGGGCCAGGCCGTGGAAGCGTGGTCGGGCTCCTCGCCGACATAGCGGGCGCAGGCGTCGGTGAGGGTTTCGAGGAGGCTGAGCGGGTCGGGCAGCGGGTGCTCCAGGCCGCGCACCCAGTGCACGGTCTGGCCCTCGCCGGGCAGCTGCGCGGGCGGTACGAGGACGTAGGACCCGCGGCAGTGCCAGCGCAGTCCCGGGTGCTCGTCCATGGTCTCGGGGTGGCAGTCCAGCTCGCAGGGCCACCACTCGTCCTCGTCCTCGGGGGTGCCGCGGGTGAGGGTGAAGAAGAGCAGCCGGCCGTCGTCGCTCTCGGCGACCGGGCCGACGTCGATGCCCGCGCCGAGCAGCCGCTCCAGCGCCTCGCGCCCGGCCTCGACCGGTACGTCCAGGACGTCGTGCACCATGCCGGTGGCGGTGATGAAGTTGGCCTGCGGCTGGTGCCGGGCCCACCGTTCGATCTGTCCTCTGTCGGTGGTGGACTGCGTCTGCCAGGCGAAGGACACCGGGTGCCGGGCCGGGGTGGGACAGCCGACGCGGTCGCAGGAACACCGGTAGCCGGCCGGGTGCGCGGCGGGCGCCAGGGGCAGTCCGGTCGCCGCGGCGGCGAGCAGCAGGTCCTCCCGGCCACCGTCGCCGGTGGTGTCCTTGGGGCGGCGTCCGCGCAGCCACTGGGAGAGTTTGCCCTGCAGGCCGGTCCGGCCGCCCAACTCCGCGCTCATCTATCCCCTCGCCTCGCTGTCGTGCGGAACAGCATGCCCTATGGTCCCACCATCGTGCGCTTCGGGGGGCCTTAGCGGACAACCGGGCCAGGTGGGGCGAGGTGTACACAGCACCTTGATCAGCGGTAATGGGATCCTTTGGCGGGATTTACGCCTTTACCGCGCGTGCGGGGCGATGCCGTGCAGGGCGTAGTCGACGAGGGTGTCGGTGTACTCGTAGCTGATCGGGCCCGTGTACTGGAGCCAGCGCTGGGCGAGCGGCGAGACCCAGAGTTCGAGGGCGATGCGCGGGTCGACCTCCTGGCGGACCTGGCCGGCCTCCTGGGCGGCGCGCACCCGGTCGACGTACAGCAGGAGCGAGGGTTCGAGCAGCTTGGTCATGCAGACCCGGCCGAGTTCCTCGTTGACCACGCCCTCGGCGGCCAGGGCGCGGGCCGGGACCGCGAAGCGGGGATCCTCGAGCTGGTCGACGGTGAGGCGCAGGACGGCCTTGAGGTCGGCGGCGAGGTCGCCGGTGTCGGGGATGGCGTACTCGTACTCCTGGCCGGCCTCCCGGGACGCCTGCTCGCTGAGGTCGAGGAAGGCCTCCAGCAGGACGTCCGCCTTCGAGGACCACCAGCGGTAGATCGTCTGCTTGCCGACGCCGGCGCGGGCGGCGATGCCCTCGATCGTGGTCCTGGGGTAGCCGACCTCCCCGACGAGGGCGAGAGCGGCGTCGTAGATGGCCCGACGGGACTTCTCGCTCCGGCGGGTGGAGTTGGGTGCGGGCTGCTGAGCGGACTTTTGAGCTGCCATGGCTTGAATTTATCAGGTTGACAAGACGGAGCGTCTCGCCGGATTCTGGATGGGTCGTTGGATCGAGACGATACGTCTCGTGTAGGGATGCGGATCCAGGAATACAGATAAGGAGCCCACCATGGCCCGAAGCGGCGGAAACATGCTCGGAGTCGGCGGTACCCGCCAGAACCTCGGCCGCAAGGCGCTGCGCGGCGGCGGTCGCAACGGCCGGATCGGCGGCGGCGTCGACCCCCAGGCCCAGAAGAAGGAACTGCTGCGCAAGCTCCAGGAGAAACAGCAGGGAGGAGGGGACGGCACGGCCGAAGAGTCCGCCTAGAGCTCCGGCTCCCGGTCCTCGGCCGGGGGCCAGGCGTCGCCCCAGTCCGTGTCGCGGGCCGCCTTGTAGAGGTCGCCGTGCCGTTTGGTGACCGTGGTGCGGCGCAGGGCCGGTTCGGTCTCGCACAGGTCGAGGAGGACCTGGCCCTTGCGGATCTGGGGTTTGCGGACGACGCGGGCGGGCGCCGGGGTGGCCGGGAGGCGGGTGGCGGCGACGTAGCTGAACTTCTCGTCCTCGTAGGCGAGGGAACCGCCCTTGATCTGACGGTGGAGCGAGGAACGGCTGACCCTGGCCGCGAAGTGGCACCAGTCCGTGCCGGGGACGATGGGGCAGGCGGCGCTGTGCGGGCAGGGGGCGGCGATGCGGAAGCCGGCGGCGACCAGGCGGTCGCGGGCCTCGATGACGCGGGCGTATCCGTCGGGGGTGCCGGGTTCGACGATGACGACGGTACGGGCGGCGGAGGCGACGGTGTCGAGGAGGGCGGTGCGGTCAGCGGCGGTGAGCTCGTTCAGGACGTAGGAGACGGTGACGAGGTCGGTGGGGTCCAGGGTGAGGGCCGAGCCGATACGGGCCCGCTGCCAGCGGACGTCCTCCAGCGCCGGGTTGGCCGCGGCGATCTCCCTGCCGGTCGCGAGGGCGGGCTCGGCCCAGTCCAGCACGGTGACGCTGCGCTCGCCGGGCCAGGTCGCGGTGACGGCCCAGGTCGCGGCGCCGGTCCCACCGCCGACGTCGATGTGCGAGCCGGGCGCCCAGTCCGGCACGGTCTCGGCGAACGCCTCCAGCGCCGCGTGGACCGCCTCGAAGGTGGCGGGCATGCGGTATGCGGCGTACGCGGCCACGTCGGCGCGGTCGCGGAGGATCGGGGTGTCGGTGGGGGTGGCCCCGCGGTAGCTGGCGATCAGCCGGTCGACGGCCTGAGCGGCCCGGCGGGGCGGGAGGCCGTCGAGGAGGGTGGCGAGACTGCTGCGCAGGGCATCTGCCGGGGATGCGGGGTCATTCACCCAGCGATTCTACGAGCCCCCGCCGCCCCTACCCGTCCCATCCCCAGG